>NZ_SNXO01000001.1 GCF_004362975.1 Aminicella lysinilytica
TAAGTTGTTTAGATTATTATATGAATTGAACCGCCGTATGCCGAACGGCATGTACGGTGGTGTGAGAGGGGCTACTTGCTAGCCCCTACTCGATTATGGACGATTGTTTATGGTTGTGCTAAAATATAGGAAGTAAATTTAAATACGAACTGGAAAGAAGGAATAAATATGAAGAAAGAATACTGGTCGAACCTGGTAGTTTCAATTATCTACATTTTACTGGGTACCATTCTGCTGATCCATCCGACCCAAGTCGGGAATACACTTTGCTATCTGCTGGCTGCTGCAGTGGGAGTTATGGGAATCATCTACATTATGAGTTATATGATGACCACTGTGGAGACGCGTGTAGTTGAGAACGGTAACGGCTTCGCCTTCGGCGTAGTTCTCATCGTTCTGGCAGTGTTCATTATAGCAAAGAAATCCCTGATAATCTCTCTGGTGCCGTTCATCTTTGGATTTATGATTACGGTAAAGGGAATATTAGGCATACAGAACGCCATGAATCTGAAACGTTTCGGATATGGCAGTTTCAAGGGCAGTATCTGGGCAGCGATAATCGTTCTGATTTTCGGTCTGGTTGTAATGCTGTTCCCATTCCAGACTGCCAATGTATTCTTCATGTTCATGGGCGTCGGCCTGATCCTCAGCGGCGTCATCGACATTCTGGCGAATCTTATGATTTCAAGGCAAATAGGAAAGATGAAGAAAGAGGACTGAGAGGCAATGACCTGGCCGTTTGTCCTCGTGCGGTGGCAGCTATAATAGTCTCGCTCGCGAAGAACAGAATGTGCCGCGAACTCGGTGAAATAACCACAGTCTCCGGTGGAGACTGTGAAAGGAGAACTCTTCAGTGTAATCATATAAGTACGATTACACTGAAGAGTTCTCCTATATTTTTATTTCACCTCAGACAGCGCGACAACATTAGTCTGTTCTTCCTGCTCGCTTGCGACTATCGCTGCTCTTCCTCCTGCGGAATCACGGCCAGGTCATGCCCCTCAGCATGGTTGAAAGGGTCCTTGGTTTTGGACTTATCGTTTTCCGGTTTTGCTTAGTGGAACTACAGCAAGGGTTTTACCTAAAGGGCTAAAACCTTTAGTACTTAAAAGTTATTAAACAACGCTTTAGCGTGTGATTTCGGCGGTGGCGCCTGCCAGCCATTCTGCTACTTCCGGCTCCAGGAGCGGTGTCAGGATCTGGCGGACCCAGCTGTGGTAATCGTTGACCCAGGCAAGTTCATCGTCAGTGAGCTTCTCTACGGCGATAGCCTTGCGGTCGAAAGGACAGAGAGTCAGAGACGTGAATCCATAGCGGCCATCATCCAGTTCTTCACTGAGGAGCAGATTCTCTAGGCGCACCCCAAACTCGTTCTCAATATAAACTCCCGGCTCATCAGATGTGATCATTCCCGGAAGCATTGGAGCATCAGCATGATGAGTGGCAATATACTGCGGACCTTCATGGCAGCTGAGCATGTGGCCAACTCCATGACCGGTACCGTGATTGAAATCCAGGTCTTCATCGCGCAGAGGCTTACGTGTCAGTATATCCAGATCATAGCCTGTAGTGCCTGCTTCGAAAGTTGCCGTAGACAGAGCGATGTGGGATTTCAGAACATAAGTATAATAATCCTTCATCTTCTGTGTAAGAGGTCCCAGAGCTATGGTGCGGGTAATATCAGTGGTACCTCCTTCGTATTGGCCGCCGCTGTCCACCAGCAGCAGTCCTTCCGGCTTCAGCATAGCGTTGGTATCAGGCTGCGGATCGTAATGAACGATGGCACCGTTAGAATTGTAACCGGAAATCGTCGGGAAACTCAGCTCGAAGGCCCCCTCGTCATAGCGGCACTGGTCCAGATAGGCCGCTGCAGACATTTCAGACTCCTTACCGGATCCGACATTCTTGTCGAGCCAGTACATAAACCTGGCCATAGCCACGCCGTCCTTCACATGAGAATTTTCGAAACCCTTGATTTCTGTTGGGTTTTTCACAGCCTTCATCAGATCTACAGGCGTCGGCTCGGAAATGATCCTGACACCATCAGCCACGCAGCTCCGCAGAGCGAAGTTGGCGAAATCCTCATCCATCCAGAGAACCTCATCTGCAGACAATTTTGCCAGTTCATTATATATCTCATCATATTCCTTAAATTCAACAAAAGGCAGGCCGCGGCGTATATCCTCGCATACAGCGCCATCCATGACAAACAGCTGGGCTTTTTCGGCTGTGACCAAGGCGAAGGAAAAGAACACCGGCGTGTCTTCTACATCATTGCCGCGCAGGTTGAAAAGCCAGGCAACCTCTTCCAGCAAGTTGAACAAAACGCAGCTGGCGCCTTTGTCAGCCATGGCCTTGCGCACGTCGCGGAGCTTGTCTTCGGCGGACTTGCCCGTGATGTCAAGGGGCAGAGCACGGACCTTAGACGGGATAATAGCCGGACGTTCCGACCAGAACATGCCGACCAGATCTTTGTTCCATACTACGTCGACGCCGGGGATGCTTTCATAAGCCCGGCCCTCGGTGGCACTGGCCAGACGGCCGTCGAAGCCAAGAACATAAGGGGCTTTTTTGCTCTCTAGATATTCTTGGATAGTCGGAACGCCGGGTTCGCCCATCTTCATGAGTTCGATGCCGGAGCCGGAAATCTGAGCGGCCGCCTGCAGGAAATATCTGCCGTCTGCCCACAGGAAAGCTTCGTTCTGGCTGATGACCAGAGTCCCGGCAGAACCGGAGAAGCCCGATACGAATTTACGGCACTTGAAGTAGTCGTTGACGTACTCTGAACCATGGAAATCCGTAGTGGGAATGATATAATAGTCGATGTTCTGCTCAGCCATTATCTGGCGCAGCGATATTAGTTCTTTCTTCATTTTGACCTCCCTTGCACGGCCGGAACAACGCCGGCCCCGCCCGTAAACATTATTTAAATAACTGCTTAGGCACTCTTTTGTCAATAACGTAGGCCACAATGCCGATACATATGCCTGCGCCGATACCGGAGAATACCAGGACCGGAAAATAAACGAACATTTTAATATTGGATACCACGAAGGCCGCCACCAGGAGCTGGCCCATGTTGTGAGCTACGCCGCCGGCCATGCTTACGCCGATCATGGAGAATTTCCCTGTCTTCATGAGGAGCCACATTATGATTAGGCTGATGACGCCGCCGGCCAGGGAATAGAACATGGCGAAGATGCCGCTGAACAAAAGTCCTGACAGGGCGATACGCATGAGGTTGATGGCCATGGCGTAGCGGAAATCCATTTCGTAGAGGGCTATGATGATGACCAGATTGGCTAGGCCCAGTTTGACGCCGGGAATGCCGACGCTGTATGGGATCAGAAATTCCACATAGGTGAAAATCAGTGCCAGAGTAGCATACATGGCACTCATAGTCAGGCGGCGGGTCCGCTGGGCGCTTTCGCTAATTTGAGATCGCGTCATACTTGTCGTCACCTCCCTCTATGGTAATTACTATTTTATTTGGCAGACAGACTATGCTTTGATTGGTTTCATTGATCTTGCCTTTCTTGACGCACACCTGATTCTTACAATCAGAATAAGTCATTTGCACATAGCCGTCTTTTATGCTAAACTTGTTCGTGTGTCCCTTGTGTTTGATCGTGACAGATTGATTACGTGACAGATCGTAGGAACCGTAGACTTTACCGCTTACAGTTACTACAGCCTTCTGGCCTGTGACGCTGCCGGCAATAGAAAGCCAGGACAGTCCCAGACCGAGGACTATCAATATTATGAATAAAACTATATCAGCTTTTTTGACTATCTTAAACATGAAAGCTCCTTATGAGGAAGTACTATGAAAAAAATCATTTCCGCGGTATGCATCTGTGCTTTGACCGCCGTGCTAATTATACCACAGACCGGGTGTGTGGGAAAGACTGACAAGGTCACCCAGGAGAGTTTTTATTTCGACACCACCTGTTCCATTACTATCTATGATATGAAAGATATGAGCGAGGACAACGCCGGAAAGGCCATAGACAAGGCCTTCAAACAATGCTCCCGCTACGAGAACCTTTTGAGCAAGACCAAGAAAGGCTCAGACATTTATAAAATAAACCACGCAGGCGGAGCCCCTGTCAAGTGCGACAATGAGACCATAGAGTGCATCAGGGACGGGCTGAAGTATTGCAAGCTCTCCGGCGGCAAGTTCGATATTACCATCGGCAAGGTCAACGACCTGTGGGATTTCGAGACGGACGATCCTAAGTTGCCTGACGCGGCTGCAGTCAAGGCTGCCCTGCCATATGTGAATTACAAGCAGATACATATCAGCGGCAACACTGTGACTATGGGTACGACCAAGGGCGAAATCGACCTGGGCGGCATTGCCAAGGGCTTCATCGCGGATAAGGTCAGCGCCTATCTTAAGTCTATCGGCGTCACCAGCGCTATCATCAGTCTCGGCGGGAACATCGAGTGCATAGGCGACAAGTCCGGGCAGGATTTCAATATAGGCATAGAGAAGCCGTACTCCGACCAGAGCGAGATCGTCGGATCCACCGGCCTTAACAACGGCACAGTAGTTACATCGGGCGTTTACGAGCGCTATTTCAAATATAAGGGAAAGAAATATCATCATATACTCAACGTGAATACGGGTTATCCTGTAAGCACCGACGTTATCGGCGTCACTATCAAATCCAAGTGGGGCCATTCCGTAGACTGCGACGGTCTGTCGACGACCTGCCTGATACTGGGCGAGAAGAAGGCCAAGAAGCTGATCGAAAGTCTGGACGGTTATGAGGCCTTGTTCATTCTGAAGAACGATCAGATCGTCAAGACCAGCGGCTTCGATTTCGATGCAGATTAAGGAAATCTTAATTTTACCTAAAAATTCAATGAATCCAGTGGACTAATCGGCAGATACGTGTATACTGGTCAATGGAAAAGAGGAGTATGTATGAGCAAAACCAAGAATAAAACCAAGCATCCTGTGTTTGCGGTTATAACCCGCATATGGTCCCTGCTGTTTCTGGCAGCATCGGGCGGCATCGCGTACCTTATGTATTATGCGGACATTCTGCCGGCCAAATACCAGTACGGCGGGTACGCCGCCATTGGGGTATGCTTTTTGATATTGTTTCCGGCTTTGTTTTTCAAAAGGTTCAAAATGTCCCGCAAGGTAATTTGTCTGGTTTTGTCAATTGCCCTGGTGGGCTGTTATGCTTACGGTGGCAATTATCTTTACAAGACGGTGAAGTTTTTCTCTAAGATAACCAAGATAAATACTGCTGACAGCAGCCTGGCCAAGCGCGTCAGCGTTACGGACGATTCATATAACATTTACATCAGCGGCATCGATATCACTGGAAATATTGACACAGTCTCGCGGTCTGACGTGAATATGATAGTCACGGTCAACCCTAAGACTCATAAGATCCTGCTGACTTCGATCCCGCGGGACTATCTGATCAAGCTGCCAAGCGCCAACTATGCTTCCGACAAGCTGACTCATACAGGCGCCTACGGCATAGACGACACTCTCGGCGCAGTGGAAGATCTCCTGGGCATCGATATGAATTATTATGTGAAGGTAAATTATTCGACAGTGTTGAAGCTGGTGGATTCCATCGGCGGCATTGATGTGAATTCTGATTATACATTTACGACCAGCGGCATGAAGTCTATCTACACATTCAACAAAGGCATGAACCACCTGAACGGCAAGCAGGCTCTGGCTTTCGCCCGGGAGCGTCATTCTTTCCCTGACGGCGATATCCAGCGCAATAAAAATCAGCAGAAGGTAATGCAGGCTGTTCTGAAGAAGGTCAGCTCCAGCAAGACGCTGATCATGAAGTATTCTGATATCCTCGGGGGTATCCAGGATTATATGAAGACTAATTTCACCGGCACGGAAATCAGGGATCTGATCAAGATGCAGGTTCGCGATATGCCGAATTGGAAAATCACCAAGCAGAATATGGTGGGTACTGATTCTACTGAGTTCTGCTACTCGACGGGTGCTGATCAGGAGGTTTCTGTGGTCGTGCCTGACGCCACGAGTATGGAGAAGGCAGTTACGAAGATCAAGCAGGTGGAGTCCGGAAAATAAGGCTATAATTCCGCTATGCTGGTCCTCGTGCGCAGGCAGTCATATAGCCTCACTCGCGAAGAACAGAATGTGCTGCGAACTCAGCGAAATAACACAGTTTCCTGTGGAAACTGTAAAAGGAGAATTCCTCGGTGTAATCATACAAGTATGATTACACATTCGGCCTTCTCCTTTTTTATTATTTCGCTTCAGACAGCGCAGCACATTTGTCTGTTCTTCCTGCTCGTCTGCGGCTATGACTGCACTTGCTCCTGCGGAATCGCATAGCGGAATCATAGCTCGCCTTGGTTGAAAGATACTTGAGTTTTAGCTTTAATAGCCGAGGCTTTATTGCGTAGTATTAATGCTAGAATTCTTGCTATAATTCCGCTTTCTCTTCGGGTAGTACTACTACCGGGATGTGGGCGTATTTTATAAGATGAACGGATACTGAGCCCAGGAACATTGAGATTCCTTTATGGGTGCGCTTGACGATGACGATCACGTCTATGGCGTTCTGCTTGGCGTATTTCAGGATCGTATTGCCGGCAACTCCGAATTTGACTGCCTTAGTCACCTGGTAATCCGACAGTTTCTCAGCTACCTGATCCAGTACGGCCATTGATTCTTTCTCCATCCGGTCGAAGAAGACCTGACTTGTAGTGTCCACATCTTCGCGGACGGTCAGCAGTGTGATTTCCACACGATCAGGATGATAGATGGTTTTTATGGCATCTACCGCCTCGATGCTTCTGTCACTTCCGTCTATAGGTATCAATAATTTTTTCATTTTTACACCTCTTTATCTCACTGCCAGTTGCCCAAGTACCACGCCGCCAAGGCACAGCACCACGCTGAGCACTGCGTAGATCACAGCTATAAACGTATCGCCGGCCTGGAGCAGTCCCACGGTTTCCAGAGAAAAACTTGAGAATGTTGTGAAGCCGCCGCAGAGGCCGACCTTCAGGAACAAAACCAGCCGTGGATTGAAATGTCCGCTTTTAATGGCAAGGGCCGTAATGTAGCCGATGCAGAAAGCACCGAATATGTTGATGAGCAGCGTCATGACCGGCAAGCCATTCTGCGGCCGCAGAGGGACCATGCCCAGCAGATAGCGGCCGATAGCGCCGCCCGCTCCGCCGAGTCCGACGAATAAACAATCAATTATCAATAAACTTACCTCCTAGTGTTGCCACAATTCTATCATACTTTCTATGGAAGTTTCAATAGCCTCCAGAGGAATCTGATTATAATAGAAAATCAGCGCCGCCGTGTCCTGGTCTGTGAGCATGGCTACCGGCGCCACGTGAAGGCCTATGGAGCCAGCCCGGGAACTGAGAACTTCCGGCGGGATTTTCGTGGTGACCCGCAGGGTGATGTTGATGCCGGAGCTGGTGTTCAGAGGAGTAACAAAATCTTTCGCGTATTTGTTGAAGGCCGTCAGGACGGTCTGTAGTTTCTGGGCGTAGAGATTTCTGAGCTTGCGTATGCCTGTGTAATAGTAGCCCTTTTCCATGAAGAGGGCCAGGGTCAGCTGTTCCTCCTTGGAGCAGGTCTGGTCGTAGTCGCCCTTGGTCTCGCTGAAAATGCCGGCCATTTTCTGAGGCAGGATCATGTAACTGATCTTGATGGCCGGGAACAAAGTAGATGAGAAGGAACCGAAATACACCACATTGGACTTTTTGTCCAGACCCTGAAGTGCAGGCACAGGCCGGCCGAAGTAGCGCAGTTCGCTGTCGTAGTCATCCTCCAGAATAATGCTGTTATTGGCTGCTGCCCAGTCCAGCAGCTCATAACGCCTGCCTATGGGCATGACCGAGCCTGTCGGGAACTGGTTGGACGGACTCACGTAGACTGCCGATGGAATGTTCACCGGCAGTTTTTCTATGGCGATGCCGTCAGCGGCTACAGGAATTTTGGTTATTGTAAAACCGTGGTCCCGGAAGATTTTCTGGACAGGCAGATAGCCAGGATCCTCTGTGGCTACATGGCCGATATTCAGACGGTTCATGATTCTGGAAAGGTGGTTGGTCAGCTGCTGGGTGCCGGCACTGATGACTATCTGGTCCGGCGTACAGATGACGCCTCGGGATGAGTAGACGTACTTGGAGATTTCGAAGCGCAGGACCTGCTCTCCCTGGGGGTCGCTCTCGAAAAGCAGCAGATGGGAATAGTAGTTCAGCACCTCGGACATGCATTTCTTCCATTTGCCGAAGTCGAAGCTGGACAGGTCGTATTTGTAGCGGGCGTCCTCGAAGGGATAGTTCTCGAAATCCACCGCAGCATCATCGGCCCGGTTGCCGGCGCCGACGCCTGCGGAAAGCTTGGCCACATAGTACCCCGACTGGGGCTTGCTTACGACATAGCCCTCCACCAGAAGCTGGTTGTAGGCCATCTCCACTGTAGTGATGCTCACGCCTAAGGTTTTGGAGATACTCCTCAGGGAAGGCAGCTTCTCTCCGGCCGCCATATTGCCGCAGGTGATTTCCCCTTTCAGATAATCGTACAACTGTATATACATTGATTTACTAGAACTGTTATGCAATTCTATGGAAATTGGCTTCATTTTACCCGATGCCTCCTAACTGTATATTAAAAAGTAATTAATATTGCATATTTGAAAAGATACACTTTAATGCTATTATAATGGTGGATCCAGAAAAGGTCAATACTTGATGATAATTTAGGAGACAGAAATGAACAGATATGAATCGGACAAGAAAATAAACATGATAGTAATGACGGGACTCATGATGTGCCTGATACTGGTAGCGACCAGTTTATTCAAGGTTCCTGTGCCGTTTACACAGGGCTATGTGCATCTGGGCGACGCTATGATATTCCTTTCAGTGCTGGTACTGGGCAAGAAGAACGGCGCCATCGCAGCGGGCTTCGGCTCGGCTCTCGGCGACATCCTCGGCGGCTACGCTATGTGGGCCCCTTGGACCTTCGTGATCAAATTCGCTATGGCCTTTGTCATGGGCATCTTCGTTGAAGCCATGGAAAAGCGTGGACATAAGACCGGAAATAAAGGCGTTTGCCTTATAGAAGTCCTGGGAATGATCCTGGGCGGAGCTGAAATGGCCGGCGGTTACTTCATCGCAGAGCGTTTCATCTACGGAAACTGGACAGTCGCCGCACTGGCGATCCCATGGAACATCGGACAGTTTACAGTTGGCATGATAGTAGCCACAGTACTGGCGGCGGCACTTTATAAGACCCCAGCGAAAAAATTCTTTGCTATCAAGAACTAATCATGTTACAATGGTCGTACTGACCGGGAAGGCTCACGTAGCCTGAGGCGGGAAGGCCATGGGACATGAACAAAAAGCAGCTCGGCCGGGGCTACGCCTCGGAAATCAAATGCGGGCCGCCAATACTATTGAAATTGGAACCCTGTGCCTTTCGGCACAGGGTTTTTTGAGCGCAGGCGGTGCATCCGGCAGGGATGCGCAGGCCACGCAAATTTTGGAGGTAAAAATGGAAAACAGAGTAGCTATGATATCCATCGTCGTGGAAAACGGCCATGAGGCAGGAGATCTCAACGGGATACTCCACGAGTACAGCGAATATATAATAGGACGCATGGGGCTGCCTTACAGAAACAGACAGATTTTCCTCATCAGTATAGCCATAGACGGACCGGCCGACGCCATCAGCGCTTTGGCCGGGAAGATCGGCGCTTTGCCTGGAGTTTCAGCCAAGACCGTCTATGCCAGGTTAGAGGAAAAATAGAGATGGCAGATGTCAGAGATCGCAGCCAGGGTCCGCCGAGCTCTGGGTGGGAAGGCGGCGGGGCTAGCACCAGGGCACTTATTGACACCTTGGAGGCCGACCGTCACCTGGACAGAAATCAGTGGATCGCTTTCTTCCGGGGCAGGACGCCTGAGGCCTTGGAGTACCTCAGCACTCGGGCGAGGGAAGTGAGCAGGAAGCAGTTCGGCCGGGATATTTACACCAGGGGCCTCATCGAGTTCACCAACTACTGCCGAAACGATTGCTATTACTGCGGCATCAGGTGCAGCAACGCCAAGGCTGACCGGTACCGGCTCACAGATCAGCAGATAATGGATTGCTGCAAACAGGGATACGGACTGGGCTTTCGGACCTTCGTTCTCCAGGGCGGCGAGGACCCGCAGTTGACGGAGGATCGCATCGCCTGCCTGGTGACCGCCATTAAGGATAAATACCCCGACTGCGCTGTGACCCTTTCCATAGGAGAATGGGAACGCAGCAGCTACGAAAGATTCTTCCGGGCCGGCGCCGACAGATACCTTTTGCGCCACGAGACGGCAGACCCGGAACATTACCGACGCCTGCACCCGAAGGGATTATCCCCGGAGCACAGAAAACAGTGCCTCCGGGAGCTTGCGGAGATCGGCTATCAGGCTGGGACGGGCTTCATGATCGGGTCCCCGGGCCAGGGGCCGGAGCAGCTGGCAGAAGACATGCTTTTCATAGAACAGCTGGCGCCGCAGATGATCGGCATAGGACCCTTTGTGCCACACCACGACACGCCCTTTGCCGGGGAGCGCGCCGGGACTGTAGAGGAAACCCTTTACTGCATCGGGGCCCTGAGGCTCATGCTGCCACAGGCTTTGATACCGGCAACGACGGCCCTTGGCACCATGGCGGAAGACGGCCGGGAGCGGGGCATACTGGCAGGAGCCAATGTGGTCATGCCGAACCTGTCGCCTTTGGGGGTCAGGGAAAAATACGAATTATACGATAACAAAATCTGCACTGGGGATGAGGCGGCGGAGTGCCGGGATTGTCTGGAGCTGCGGATGGAGTCTATAGGTTACAGGCTTGTTGTGTCCCGCGGGGATCACCCGCAGGCTGGAAAGGAAGAAAGAAATGTATGATATGATGTCGCCGAAGACGGAGGATTTTATTAATGATGAAGAGATCAGGCAGTGTCTGGATTATGGTGAGGCTCACAAGACTGACCGGGCGCTGATTGATGAGATACTGGCTAAGGCCCGCCTGCGGAAGGGTGTCACTCACAAGGAGGCTATGGTCCTGCTGGATTGTGAACTTGAGGATAAGAATGAGGAGATATATGCCCTGGCTCAGCAGATCAAGAAGGATTTCTACGGCAACCGCATAGTAATGTTCGCGCCACTGTATCTTTCTAATTACTGTGTAAACGGCTGCGAGTACTGCCCGTATCATTTTCGCAATAAGCATATAGCCAGGAAGAAGCTGACTCAGGACGAGATCCGCCAGGAGGTCATAGCTCTTCAGGATATGGGTCATAAGCGTCTGGCCCTGGAGGCCGGCGAGGATCCTGTAATGAATCCTATCGAGTACATACTGGAGTCTATCAACACCATATATAACATCAAGCATAAGAACGGTGCTATCCGCCGTGTCAATGTGAACATCGCTGCCACCACTGTGGAAAACTACACGCGGCTGAAGGACGCAGGCATCGGGACATATATTTTGTTCCAGGAGACATATAATAAGGTAAATTATGAACGCCTGCATCCTACGGGCCCTAAGCATGACTATGCTTACCATACGGAAGCCATGGACAGGGCCATGGATGGCGGCATCGACGACGTGGGGCTCGGCGTGCTTTTCGGGCTTAATAATTACAGGTATGATTTCACCGGTATACTTATGCATGCGGAGCATCTGGAGGCCTATAAAGGCTGTGGCCCGCATACTATCAGTGTGCCGAGGGTGCGCCAGGCTGATGATATCGATCCGGATGTTTTCAACAACGGCATCACCGATGATACTTTCGCCAAGATCGTTGCATGCATCCGTATCGCAGTTCCATACACGGGCATGATCGTTTCTACTCGCGAGAGCGAAGCTTCCAGGAAACGCGTCCTGCATCTGGGGATTTCTCAGATCAGCGGAGGCTCCCGCACCAGTGTCGGAGGCTATGCTGAGGAGGAGTCGGAAGAGGACAGCTCGGCCCAGTTCGATGTAAATGACAGACGCACCCTGGATCAGGTGGTCAACTGGCTTATGACTATGGGCTATGTGCCAAGTTTCTGCACGGCCTGCTACCGAGAAGGCCGCACGGGCGACCGATTCATGTCTCTGCTGAAGGGCGGACAGATAGTTAACTGTTGCCATCCTAATGCACTGATGACGCTGAAGGAATATCTGGAGGACTACGCATCTTCGGAGACCAAGGCCCTGGGCGATGCGCTGATCACCCGCGAACTTGATGTAATAACCAATCCGAAGGTCCGCGAAAAGTGCGAAGCTTATCTGGGCGACATCCAGAACGGGCAGCGAGATTTCAGATTCTAAAAAATCCTAGTATGTGTTTTATGATAAATCACGATATTTGGAGCCAAAAATCTGAATTTTAATTATTGCTGAAGGGAATTCTGAACTCGAGTACAGATATGAACGTATATGAAATAACCAGAAGCCAACAAAGGTGATGAGCGTGTGAAGTGGAGCCAAAATTGTGACTCGGAGAGAGGTATAATTGTGCAAGACCACTCTGTGCTATACGTAATCGTGGTGGTTTTCGTATTTTGGACACGAAAAATTCGATTTGTCATAAAACACATCAAGGCAAGTGAGCCCGGAGCCGAAATCAGTAAACCCGCAACCAAGACAATTGAAAGGAGCATCAATGTCACTGAACGATACGCCATCGGGCGAAAGAATACATATAGGTTTTTTCGGCAGACGCAACGCCGGAAAATCCAGCATAGTCAACCGAGTGACCGGCCAGAGGCTTTCTGTGGTTTCGCCCCAGAAGGGCACCACGACAGATCCGGTCTACAAGGCCATGGAGCTCTTGCCACTGGGCTCGGTCATGATCATCGACACTCCTGGCTTCGATGATGAGGGAGCCCTGGGCGGCCTTCGCGTGGAGAAAGCAAAGGAAGTCCTTGGCAAAACTGACATCGCCGTACTGGTGGTGGACGGCAGCGCAGTGCCAGGCGTTGCTGAGGTCTGCGACAATGCGCCAAGGGCGGCTGAGGCCGACGCCAGCGTAGCGCCTGCTCTCGCTCCACCGGACAGGCAATTGATAGAAATGTTCAGGGAACGGCAGGTTCCCTACATTATCGTTTTTAACAAAATGGATCTGGCGGCCGAGGCCGGTCGCCCGGTAGAATTGCAAGTGACCGGCCGTATGGGAATCCCGACGGGCAGCATCGAGGCCAGCCTCCCGGCGACAGCTCTATATGTCAGTGCCAGGACCGATGAAGGCATAACCGAGCTGAAGGAGCGCCTGGCGCAAATGGTGCCGACCAGAGACGCCGGGCGCCGCCTGGTCGGTGACCTGATAAACCAGGGCGACCAGATCGTGCTGGTGATTCCTATTGATGAGTCGGCTCCGAAGGGCAGGTTGATCCTGCCCCAGCAGCAGGTCATCCGCGATATTCTGGAGGCCGGCGCGACCGTAACGGTTGCAAGGGAGACAGAACTAGTTGGGGCTTTGAACGCCCTTCGCACCAAACCAAGCCTGGTAATCACTGACAGTCAGGCTTTTCATGAGGTAGCAGAGATACTGCCGGCCGACATGCTGCTGACGTCGTTCTCGATTTTAATGGCCAGGTATAAAGGCTTTCTGGATACAGCTCTTGCGGGGGTGGACTCTATTGAAGGTATCCGGGACGGGGACCGGGTCCTTGTCGCCGAGGGCTGCACGCATCACCGGCAGTGTAACGACATCGGCACCGTAAAAATACCCCGCTGGCTGAAGGCCCACACGGGGCGAAAAATAATTATTGAAACTGTAAGCGGCAGAGATTTCCCAAGTGACCTTTCGGATTACAAGGTCGTCATCCACTGCGGCGGCTGCATGCTCAACGAACGTGAAGTCGTGAGACGCAGGGATGTAACTCTGGCGCAAAATATACCTTTTATCAATTATGGCGTGCTGATTGCGTACATGAACGGAATCCTTCAGAGGAGCATTGCGCCGTTGGGATTGTAGGGCCAGTCTTACATAGAATCATCCTGGCCTCTATCGTCTCTCTCGTTTTTGTCGTGCAAAAGGATCCATTTGGCGCGGATCTGGTAGTTGTCGTTTTTCTTGTCGTCACAGTATTTTTCAAAGGGCGACTCTTTTTTGTCCTTGTTAGACACCGTTGCCTTTGCAGGCTTTTCAACTGCAGGCTTGTTGCCCCGTGCCTTTTTGTAGATCGTAGTGATCGCCCACATTACTAAGGCGAATCCAAGTACTACGAATACAGCTATCATTGTAATTTCCATTATTGATTTCCCCCTTTCTTTGCTGTGTTATGTTTTCGGTAATTCTGTATGCTGAAAAACAATACAGAGACAATAATTGTAGTGATGATCACGACAACTGATATCGTGAAGAAAACCATATTGCTAAAATTGATTCCAACGGTTTCAGACCCGATGGTGCTGACATTTCTCATATATATAAATAACCAAATCAGGCAAGTAATTGTTATACCGATAGTGTAAACGCATTTATGGGCAACGGAGTGTTCTGCATATGAGGAAACTGTGCTATATCTGTAACGTATAGCTACAATTACAACAGCAACAACAAAACCGCTGAGCAGTATTATCAAGTGACCGATGGCATTATCAATAGTGCCATCAGTGTGGTAGTCTGCGTTTACACTGTATAAACACGGGAAAGAAAAGACTATTGTCAACAGAAGTATTTCTTTTATGTATTTTATGAAACTGGCCTCCTTTCTTTTATATATTTGAGTGTCTTGATTGACCTCTCATATATATAAACTGTCTGAGTGGCGATTTGTGGACAAGATTTTCGAAAAAAGGTAAAAATAATTTGAAAATAACCTAAATGACGGCTATTTGAATTGTTTCATAACAGATATAGCCATATTTTTAAGAGTTTTATAATCACAGTTTCCACTTAAGTCATAAGTATATGTACCGTCATCAAAGAAAATCTGATGCATGTCGTCTTTATGCGATATTATTGCCTTATGGCCAAAGATAGTGGTTTCATGAATATCGCTATCTTCCGCATCTAAACCGACGCTTTGACCATCTGCAAATGACTGATCATAATTAATGAATTGTTTTTTGCTGTTTTCATAACTTATGTCATTGCTTATAGGGCCTCTATCTCTACTAATGACCTTAAATCCCGCAGGGCACTCAGGGTCAATATACTCGATTTTCGCATCTTCATCTACGGTCCCTTTCTGGTCGAAGGTGATACTCCAGTCAATAGCACTTTTTCTGATATGATATAGCAGACTGGGTTTCATCACAGCTATGGCAGTCAGAGAGGAGATGATCAGCGTGGCAATCAGCACAGCCACCAACACTGCCCGGCGCAGCTGGAAGTGAGACACGTGAACGTAGCGGCGCTCAGCCGCCTTGAAGGCAGGCTTCATTTTGCGCTGGAATTCCGCGGAAAATTCATGCTTAGGAGCGGCCGCAGCCTGAGCCTCAAGCATGGCAATCTCGTCAGCGTATACATCGGTCAGGGCATTCTGCAGTTTACTCATAGCGTCCACCCAGCCTTTCTATCAAAACTTCGCGGCCCCGCTGGGCGCGCTTCTGCACGGCAACTACGGACAGATCCAGCATAGTGGCGATCTCGACGTATCTATACTCGCACACGCACAAAAGATACATCACGTCGCGGTATATGGCAGGCAGGCTTTTGATCTCCGCGACAAGCGCGTTATAGCGGATGCTTTCGAAGACGCTGTCGCTGACAGGGCCTGTGTGACCGGCATTCTCTTCGGTAGCCTCGCCGGCATCGCTTTCATAGCCAAGGTCATTGCCATTGTTTTTCAGCATATCCAGAGACACGTTTCTGACTATGATGAGGATGAAGCTCTTCGTCTGCCCGCTGTCGATGTCTCCGACCTTATGAAAGTTCTTGGCAATACGAAGAAAAGCCTCGTTTACAGCATCCTCAGTCAGGCCCTCGTCATTCAGGATATTCTTCGCAATAAAATGCATGAGCTGCATATACTGGTAGTACAGCTTTTCAAATTTACTCTGCTCTTCCGGCGTGTCTACGATCTGTAGAAATGTTTGAAGCATAACGTTCTCCCTTTTGAATCATATGTCCATATTATGCACCCATTACGGACAGCGGTATAGTCATATTATGTTTGTTAAAAAATACACAGCATCATGAGAAATAATTCACACTTTAGTATATTAAAATAGAGGCCATTATGTTATAATATTCTAAATATATCGAAAGGAGACGAGGATAGGCGTGAGCAGACTGGAATTTAAGAAGAAAAGTCAGGCCCAGAAGGAAGTCGAGGGCCTTTACAGAGATCTGGAAAGACGTGTGGTGGCAAGTCCGCCAGGGCAGTGTCCGGTGGATATGACAGGGTCATTTCTCAAGCTGTGTCAGGCTCAGTCCTGCGGTAAGTGCGTGCCGTGCAGGGTCGGAGTCGGTCAGCTGATCAACATCATAGACGGGATCCTGAATCTGAATGTAGAAAGCAGTATGGAAGATCTGGCGCTTTTGCAGAGGACTGCGGAAGCTATCAAGTATTCATCAGACTGCGCCATAGGCAGTGAATCTGCCGAGCTGGTGCTGAAAGGCCTGAAGAGCTTCAGGGAAGATTATGTTTCCCACGTGGAGAGGAACCGCTGCTCCGACAATCTGAGAGACAGGAGGCACTCGGTGCCTTGCGTTGCCAAATGTCCGGCCGAGGTGGACATTCCGGGCTATATGGCTCTAATCAAGGAAGGAAGATACGATGACGCTGTCAGACTCATAAGGAAGGACAATCCGTTCCCTACAGTCTGCGCTTTGATATGTGAGCATCCGTGCGAAGGCCACTGCAGAAGGAACATGATTGACGCCCCGATAAACATCAGGGGTATGAAAATGTTCGCAGTGGACAACTGTTCGGAAACAGTGCCGGTGCCTGCGCCTATGGATAACACAGGCAAGAGAGTGGCCATAGTCGGCGGAGGTCCGAGCGGACTGACGGCGGCATATTACTTAGCTCTCATGGGACATAAACCGACCATATTCGAGAAGAGAAAACAGCTGGGCGGAATGCTCCGCTACGGCATACCGAGCTACAGACTGCCGAGGCAGAGACTTGACTGGGATATCCAGTCCATTCTGGACGCAGGCATAGAGGTCAAACTCAACGTCAATGTCGACGACGAGAACAGCATCAAGGAGCTCATAGAGGATTACGATGCAGCCTATGTTGCCATCGGCGCTCACAACTACAAGATGATAGGCATCGACGGCGAAGAAAGCGAGGGCGTATACTCTGCAGTGGACCTTTTGCGCGAGATCGGAGACGAACACCTGCCGGATTACGCCGGCAAAAGAGTGGCTGTAGTCGGCGGCGGAAATGTGGCCATGGATGTGGCCAGGACGGCCATGAGGCTTGGCGCGTCCCACGTGGACATCGTCTACAGACGTCGCAAGGCGGACATGACTGCCCTGCCTGAGGAGATAGAAGGAGCCATCGCCGAAGGTTGCAGACTGCTGGAACTGCGCACGCCTGTACGCATAGAGGCGGACGAGACCGGTAAGGTTACGGCCCTCATAATCAAACCGCAAAAAGTAGGCCCGCTGGATGCCTCCGGCAGACCTAAGTCGTTCCCGGCGCAGAAGGACGAGCAGGTGATTCCTTGCGAAATCATCATAGGCGCCATTGGACAGGAAATAGACTCTGAAGTGTTCGAGAAAGCCGGAGTATCTGTTTTGTGGAAGAAGCTGAACACGGACACTTCAATGAAGGTCATCGGCATGGAGGGGGTCTTTGCCGGCGGCGACAGTGTGACCGGTCCGTCATCGGCGGTCAACGCCATTGCCCAGGGCAAGGTGGCCGCTGCCAATATAGACAACTACCTGGGATATAATCATGAGATCGAGTGCGATGTGGAGATACCGGATGCCGTTCTGGAGGATAAGACTCCATGCGGAAGATCGGAACTTACATCCAGATATCCTGATGAAAGAAACAGAGATTTCAACGGTTTCGAGAATGGACTGCTTCTTGAGGAGGCTATTCAGGAGGCGGGACGTTGCCTGCGCTGCGACCGCAACAGCCTCGGTGCATTCAGAGGAGGTAGACAGATAAAATGGTAAATTTGACGATAAACAATATGAAATTGTCCGTACAGGAGGGCACGACTATTCTGCGGGCAGCCCGCAGCGTAGGTATAGAGATACCTCATCTCTGCTACTGGGAGGGGTTGAATGATATAGGCGCCTGCCGTATCTGCGTTGTGGAGCTGGCCGGCATGGAGAAGCTGGTTTCCGCCTGCAATACAGAGGTGGCTGAGGGCATGGAGATATATACCAACAGTCCTAAGGTGCGTCAGACCAGGAAGGTCAATCTGCGGCTGATACTTTCAGAGCACGACTGCACCTGCGCTATATGCACCAGAAGCGGAAACTGCGCCCTGCAGACTATTGCCAGAGATTTGGGAATAGCCGATCCTATATATAAGGATATTACAGAAAGATTCAAGTGGAACAGAGAATTTCCTCTGATCAGAAACGCCTCCAAATGCATCAAATGCATGCGTTGCGTTCAGGTCTGCGATGACATACAGAGTGTCCATGTCTGGGAAATGACCGGCACTGCCCAGAGAACCAGCATCGGTGTCAGAGACGGCCTGCCTATAGACAGCGCCAACGCCAAGTGTTCCCTTTGTGGTCAGTGCATAACCCACTGCCCGGTAGGCGCCCTGCGCGAGCGCAATGACACAGACATAGTGCTGGATGCTTTGTCCGATCCGGAGAAGGTCGTTATGGTTCAGTTCGCACCGGCGGTCCGCGTGGCCTGGGGCGAAAAGGTCGGCATGCACCGGGTGGAGCAGACGACCGGCAAGCTGGTGGCTGCTCTGAAGCAGATTGGCTTCGATTACGTTTTCGACACGGTATATTCTGCCGATATGACTATAATGGAAGAAGGCAGCGAGTTCATCGAAAGGCTTAAACACCGTGACGACTACAGCTGGCCTATGTTCACGTCCTGCTGCCCGGGCTGGCTCCGATTCGTGAAGAGCGAGTTCCCGGATTATGTGCAGAATCTGTCGACGGCCAAATCGCCACAGCAGATGTTCGGCGCTCTGGGCAAGACTTATATGGCGGAAAAACTCGGCATCGATCCGAGTAAGATATTTGCGGTTTCCATCATGCCTTGCACTGCCAAAAAATATGAGTGCGACGTGGAGGAGGTCAACGATTCGGGATTTAAAGACGTGGATGTGGTCATTACTACCAGGGAACTGGATAATATGATCATGGCAGACGGTATTAATGCGGAAAATCTGCCGGAGGCTTCTTTCGATGATTTCTTCGGCGAGGGTACTGGAGCCGGCGTTATTTTCGGCGCTACAGGCGGCGTTATGGAAGCTGCTCTCCGGTCTGCATACTTCCTTCTGACCGGCGAAAATCCAACGGCTGACGCGTTCAAAAATGTCCGCGGCATGGATGGCTGGAAGGAGGCTACTTTCACAGTGGCAGGCGCAAAAGTTCGCGTGGCTGTTGCCAGCGGTCTGGGAAATGCTCGTCGCTTGCTGACGGCAATCGATGCGGGAGAAGTGGAGTATGATTTCGTGGAGATAATGGCCTGCCCTGGCGGCTGCTCAGGCGGCGGCGGACAGCCAATCACCGACGGAACTGAAATGGCCTGCGTCAGAGGCGAGGAGCTTTACAACATTGACAGCACTCAGCCTATCCGATTCTCTCACGAGAATCCTTCAGTGCGCATGACCTATGAGGAGTACCTAGGGGCGCCGATGTCTCACCGCGCTCACGAGCTGCTCCATACAAATGTAGAAGCATGGAACCTCCTGCCGAAGTTCCATACATCCTACAAGCAGGATAATGTAGAAGACTAGCATGGGCACTGGCGCTGCTCAGCATGGCCGACTTGGCTTGCTTGACTTGCTTGGCTTGTTGACCGTCAGCTGCCGCAAACTAGTTTTATAGCAAAACGGCTATTTCAGCAGTTGAAATTACAAAAGGCTACCTCATGCTGCGTCTGATTTACGGTTTAGTCCTGACAATGTGGGCAGTACTGAAAATTGCACTAATCCAAATACAATAATCCCAACATTTGGCTTGTTAATGAAGCAAATGTTGGGATTTGTCGTTGTTATGGTAAACCTAAGCAGGCGATTTGAAGGTGTTCATTATGGAATAACTGAATTTTGTAATTTGGAACGTCTCAAACGAGGTTTTGCTATAAAACAAGTTTTGTCGACATAGGACTTCCGCCCACGAATCCAGGATCCGAAGAATCGCATCGGGGTAACCACCAACATATCGCACCAGACGCATTTGCACAACCTAGGCGCAGAAATCCCGCCAAATGACCGAAAAATCCCAATTTTCGGTAACCTGATGTATACATAAGAAAACAATAATTGTCGTTGAAAACCACTATATGTAGTGCTATAATTATTTAAGCGGTACACATAATGTGGAACGGGCGGCTCGCGACGGCAAGACGCGGCGCGCCTGCTGAACAAACGCAGAACGCCGGCGACCAAGCCGGGACGGCTGCCGACCGCCAATAAACTTGAAAAATGTGTGAAAGGATAATAATTATGGCAATCAGCGACATAAGTGAAAACGCTCTGAAAGTTCTGGAAAAGCGCTATCAGGGGAAAGATGAAAAGGGCAACGTAGTAGAATCTGTAGAAGGAATGTTCCGCAGAGTTTCAGATACCATTGCCAAGGCAGATACTAAGTTTGACAACTCGGTGGACACGAAGAAATTATCCGATGAGTTTTTTGAGCTCATGACCAGTCTCAGGTTCATGCCAAACTCACCGACATTAATGAACGCAGGCAGACAGCTGGGACAGCTCTCAGCATGTTTTGTACTTCCTGTTGAAGACAGCATGGAGGGAATCTTTGACTCTGTCAAAAACGCAGCCCTCATCCACAAGTCAGGCGGCGGTACGGGATTTTCATTTTCCAGACTGCGTCAGAGCGGAGCGTCCGTAAGATCCACAGGCGGAGTAGCCAGCGGTCCGGTCAGCTTCATGAGGGTTTTCAATTCTGCCACTGAAGCCGTCAAACAGGGCGGCACCAGGCGCGGAGCCAATATGGGCGTCCTCAGGATCGACCATCCTGACATCCTGGATTTCATAAACTGTAAGGCGGACAACGCAGATATCACCAATTTCAACATCAGCGTTGGCATAACAGAGAAGTTCATGGAGGCTGTTGAGAAACAGTCCGACTATGACCTTATAGACCCTAAGACCAAGACGGCAGTCGGCCATCTCAGCGCAGTGAAGGTCTTCGATATGATCGTTGACCACGCCTGGAGAAACGGCGAGCCGGGAATCATTTTCCTGGACAGACTCAACCGCGATAACGTAGTTCCGACTCAGGGAGACATAGAGAGCACTAATCCATGCGGCGAGCAGCCGCTGCTTCCTTATGAAAGCTGCAACCTGGGCTCTATCAACCTGGTCAAGATGCTCAGAAAGACACTGACCGGATACGAGTTCGATTTCAGACTTCTTGGCGCTACAGTAGAAGAGGCTGTTCACTTCCTGGATAATGTAATAGAAGTAAATAATTATCCACTTGATATAATCGGCGACACCACCAGAGCCACCAGAAAAATCGGCTTGGGAGTAATGGGCTGGGCAGACGCTTTGCTCCTCCTTGGCATTCCTTATAATTCAGACGAAGCAGTAGACCTGGCCGGCAAAGTCATGGGCTATATCAATAACACCGGCCATGCCGCCAGCGCGAGACTGGCAGAAAAACGCGGAGCCTTCCCTTTGTTCAGCGTGAGCACGTACAAAGACGGGCCTGCTATGCGTAATGCTACGGTCACGACTATCGCTCCGACGGGGACGATTTCAATGATCGCGGGCTGCTCTTCTGGAGTCGAGCCGGTCTTTGCCTACGCCTACATCCGGAACATCATGGACGGGACGGAAATGGTGGAGGTCAACCCGGTGCTGGTTGCCAAGCTGAAGGAGCTGGGCCTGTACGAGGACGGCCTGCTGAAGAAGATTGCAAATGCAGGCAGCGTGGAAAACTGCCTGGAGATACCGGAAGAAGTGCGCAGAGTTTTTGTCAGCGCTCAGGATATCAAGCCTGTTGACCACATCAAGATGCAGTCGGCTTTCCAGCGCTACACTGACAACGCCGTGTCCAAGACGGTCAACTTCCCTAAGGAGGCCACCAGAAACGACGTGCGCGAGGCGTACCTTCTGGCCTATGAAGAGGATTGCAAGGGCGTGACGATCTATCGCGACGGAAGCCGCGAGGAGCAGGTCCTGAACATAGGAAAGGTCAACAAAAAAGACGATGCAGGTGTTGCTGCCGTGGCTGACGGGGTTCCGGGCCATGTGGAGCCGCGGCCGCGTCCCGCTGTTACCAAAGGTTTTACGGAGAAGGTCCGCATAGGCTGCGGCAATCTTTACATAACGACTAATTACGATGAGAATGGAATCTGCGAGGTCTTCACCAGCACAGGCAAGGCCGGCGGATGCCCAAGTCAGAGCGAGGCTACGGCACGGCTGGTGTCGGTGGCTCTGCGCAGCGGCATTTCTATCGAGGAGGTCTATGATCAGCTGAAGGGCATCAGGTGTCCTTCGACTATCAGGCAGCAGGGCATGAACTGCACGTCCTGCCCGGATGCTATAGCCAAGGTAATCATGAAGGTTTCAAAGCTTATCGATGAGGAGGCCAACAGCGGCATAGCTACTTCTATCGTTAAAGAGCGTGAGACATTGAAGAATATGCAGCAGGCGCCGGTTATGGGCGATGTCCAAGTGCCGGCCACATCCGGCGAGATTCATGTGTGCCCGGAGTGCGGCGGGCCTGTGGAGCATGAGGGAGGATGCGTCATCTGCAGGAACTGCGGATTCTCCAAGTGCGGCTGATAAATGATATTATGGAGGGGCTGGCGACAGCCCCTCTTTCTTTCTAAGCCAGCCCGTGTTTGATCAGCCAGCGGGCAGCCCGCACCTGATCCTTCAGGAGTTTTTTGCCGTAGCCTTTGTAGAAGATGCTGCCTTCGCCGCGGGTCATGAGACTGTCCGCGATGAACAAGGTCAGCGTCTTTTTGTTTACGGATTTGACTAACTCGCGGAGTTTGTCAAGGGAAGCCAGCGCCTGCATGGCAGACAGATTGCTAAGAGAAAGGTCTGCGTCTATGACCATGTCCGCTTTGGCAGCCAGCACTGCATCGGTCAGCCGCTCCATGAACTTCTTGCGGCTGTAGAGGATCAGCGGATCCATATCAAATGACAGAGCCACCGCGTCCAGATCGGTCCACTCGCTCTTAGGGAAGGCCCCTTTATAAAATGTGTACATGGTGCCGTCGTAAGCGCCGTATTCCTTCATGGCAGTCTGGTAGCCCAGACGTTCTGTGCGCTTGGAATTGGCCGGATCGAAGACCAGAAAGTCGCCCAGATCCCAGAGACACTTGATGAGAGTCACATTATCCTGACCCTCAGCCTGCTCCGAGAAGTATTTCCCAGGGGCCTCCATGAATACAGCTATACAATCAGTGGCACCGTTGTCCCAAGCCATAGGAATAGGCAGGTTGTTGCTGTAACCCCCGTCTATGAATTTCTCTTCGCCGATTTCGTAATAATGAATGGCAGGGAAAGCCGCTGAAGAGGCTGCTATATAGTCGCCAAGCTGGCCTTTAGGAATGTCTCTGACCCAGAGAGGCCGTGGCTTCAGGGTCGGGAATTCCGTTGTCATGAGACCCATTTCAATTGGTGAATTGCGGACGGCTTCCTCATCCAGGTATTTGTCGATAAGAGCCTTCAGCTTGTCGGTCGACGCTCCGCCCTTCTTGATGAATTCTGTCGCAAAACTCAGCATATTGGCGTCCTCTGCCACATCAAATACCTGATCCGTGCGGATCTCTTTCCAAAGGGTGTTCAGCTTGTCCACATCGCCCTGGACCACCATGGCGGCGTTGATAGCTCCTACAGAAGTTCCACAGACCATATCAAACTCCACGCCCAGTTCTGTAAGCGCCTGCCATACACCGGCTTCATAAGCGCCACGGGCGCCTCCTCCGGCTAAAACTAATGCCGTTTTTCTTTCCTTCATCGGTGTTTTTCTCCTGTCATTTATGATATACTGACTATACATGCATTATACCTTAAGAAGGAGGTAATTTACAAGATGGATGATAGATTAAAGCAGATAATCGATGACAGTAAAGCCATCGTCTTTTTCGGCGGCGCAGGCGTGTCCACAGAAAGCGGCATTCCGGACTTTCGCTCGGAAAGCGGCCTGTATCACGCCCAGCAGGTTTACGGTTATGCGCCTGAGACCATGCTGTCCCACTCATTTTACAAAAGTCACACTGAAATGTTCTTTAAGTATTACAAAGAAAACCTTATCCATTTAGATGCCGAGCCTAACGAGGCTCATAAAACTCTGGCCGGGCTGGAGGCTGACGGCAAGCTTATAGGCATAGTGACACAAAATATAGACGGTCTGCATCAGAAGGCGGGCAGCAAGCAGGTCTACGAACTTCACGGCAGTGTCATGCGTAACTTCTGCGAGAAATGCGGCAAGGCTTACGATCTTGATTATGTCATGGATCCGGCCAACTGTGATAATGGCGTGCCATATTGCAACTGCGGCGGCATAGTCAAGCCTGATGTTGTTCTCTATGAGGAAATGTTAAATGATGACACAGTCAGCGGAGCGGTCAACGCTATTTCGCAGGCTGACACTCTGATAATCGGAGGCACATCTCTGGTAGTTTACCCGGCCGCAGGCCTGATCAACTACTTCCACGGGAAGCATCTGGTACTGATAAATAAGGATAAGACCTCCGCCGACAGCAGAGCGGATCTGGTCATAAACGATTCCATAGGAAAGGTAATGAAACTGTAGATGAATATACTAGTTGTTAACGACGACGGAATAGAAACGGCCGGCATCCGAGCTCTGGCCAAGGCACTTTCAACGGTGGCGGATGTTTATGTCTGCGCGCCGGCAAGCCAGCAGAGCGGCAAGAGCCAGTCGATTTCCATCAAGACAGAAGTTTTTGTTGAGAAAGTCGACTTCCCCTTTGCCAAGGGGGCACTTTCGACTACGGGAACCCCTGCAGACTGCACCAAAATAGGCCTGCAGTTTTTCGCCGACCAAGGCCATCCTATAGACATGGTCTACTCAGGCATAAACCACGGCAGCAACCTGGGGCGGGACACTTTGTACTCGGGAACTGTAGGCGCGGCCATGGAGGGCGCCGTCAGCGGACACCATTCGGTGGCAGTATCCGTAGACAGCCATCAGGCCAGCCATTTCGACGTAGCCTGCCAGTTGGCCCTGGACGTGATTGATTTTGTACTAAAAGAAACCAGCGCGGACACGGTACTGAATATAAACGTGCCCGACCTGCCGCGGGAGGAAATCCGTGGCCTCAGATACACGGTGATGGGCGGCAGATACTACATAGACAGCTTCGCGCCGCGGGAAAGCGGAGGATATGTGCTGGACGGCGAGCCGGGGGATCTTTCGGAGCTCTCGGAAGAGTACGATGTGAAGGCTGTGACAGAGGGCTACGCCTCGATTACGCCGCTGCACTTCGACTATACTCAGTACGATATGGTGGAGAAGGTGGCGGGTTGCGGACTGACCATCGACGAGAAATAAGGAGAAAATTTAATATATGGATATTTTCAAACATTGTTTTGAGAAATTAACTGACGAAGACATCAAGACTATGAAGGCGTATTTCGACGGCTATGACTACCGTGGCGCCGGATACACTTTTCTGGCCAATTATATATGGCGTACCAGCTATTGCCTTTGCTGGGAGAGGATAAGCGATTACCTGTCCATAGCGGGCGCTGACTGTATGACCAGGGAGCCCAAGGCTATCGTTTCCATGCCTCTGACCAGGGATGGCAATTATGACAAATCGAAGCTCAGGAAGGTGATCCTCGAGTCGAAGAAGCGTTTCGACGAGCGGGGCGTGGATTTTTCAATACATCTGATCCCGGGCCACATGGTCCATTTCCTGGAGGAGGCTTTTCCGGGTGAGATGGAGTTTACCCATGACAGGGACGCCGATGAGTATGTGTACGAAAAAGAAAAATTGATAAATTTGCCCGGCCGGGCTTTACACAAGAAGAAGAATCATTTAAACTACTTCTTGAAGACCTATAAGTATGAGGCGCGGCCCATAACGGCGGACATGATTCCTCAGCTTATGGAGCTTGTGGATCAGATCCGTTCGGAGCGCAGCTACGGTGAGGAGGAGCTTGAGAGCCTTAACGCCGAGTTGGCAGCTATAACGGAAATGCTGAGATTCCTTGACGATCCGAGGGTGTACACCGTGGCCATACTCATCAATGGAAAAGTCGAAGCCTTTGCTATAGGCGAGAAACTCAGCGAAGACACGGCCGTAGAACATTTTGAGAAGGCCAACGACAACATCCGCGGCTTGTACCAGGCCATATGCAGTGAATTCTGCAAAGCGTTGCCTGAGGAAATGGTTTTCGTCAACCGTGAAGAGGACATGGGCCTTGAAAATCTGCGGCAGGCGAAGGAAGCGCTGAAACCTCATCACATGGAAGAAAAATTTAGTGGTTGCTTTTTGTATACAAGTAGTGTAGAATGAATTGTGACAAGAAATTAACAATCTAAAGCGTTTGCTAATTAGCCATCATGGCTTGTTAATTATAAGGAGGTACAATAGAAATGAAAGAAGTAGTAATCGTAGGTGCTGCTAGAACAGCAATCGGAACCTTTGGTGGTTCTCTTAAGAACGTTCCTGCCAGAACTCTTGGAGCTATCTGCATCAAGGAAGCTATTAAAAGAGCTGGTCTGAAACCAGAGCAGGTTGAAGAGGTCATCATGGGCGACGTACTGCAGGGTGGTCTTGGTCAGAATGTCGCAAGACAGATGTCATTAGACGCAGGTCTTCCTGTTGAAGTACCAGCGATGACAATAAATAAGGTTTGCGGCTCCGGACTGAGAGCAGTTGAACTGGCAGCACAGATCATCAAAGCCGGCGACGAGGATATCATCGTTGCAGGTGGAGCAGAGAACATGTCAGCTACAGCATATTCAGTTCCTTCAGCTAGATGGGGACAGAGAATGTTCGACGGCAAGATGGTAGACATGATGGTTAAGGATGGCCTTTGGGACGCATTCAATGATTATCACATGGGTATCACAGCTGAGAACGTTGCTGAGAAATGGGGACTGACCAGAGAAGAACTGGACGAGTTCTCAGTAAACTCACAGAAGAAGGCTGAAGCAGCAATCAAATCCGGACAGTTCAAGGACGAGATCGTTCCTGTAGAGATCCCTCAGAGGAAGGGTGATCCTATCATCTTCGATACAGACGAGCATCCTAAGTTCGGAACAACTATTGAGAAGGTTGCTAAACTGAAACCTGCTTTCAAGAAGGACGGCGGAGTTGTTACAGCAGCTAATGCTTCCGGAATCAACGATTCAGGCGCAGCAGTTGTAGTAATGTCAGCAGACAAAGCTAAAGAACTGGGACTTAAGCCACTGGTTAAGATCGTATCATACGCATCAGCTGGTGTTGATCCTAAGATCATGGGCGTTGGACCTGTTCCGGCTTCACAGAAGGCTCTTGCTAAGGCAGGACTGGAAGTTAAGGATATGGATCTTTATGAAGCAAATGAAGCTTTCGCAGCTCAGTCACTTGCAGTAGGCAAAGAGCTTGGATTTGATTCTGAGAAACTCAATGTCAACGGCGGAGCTATCGCACTCGGACATCCTATCGGAGCATCCGGTTGCAGAATCCTGATTTCACTGATGTATGAAATGATGAAGAGACCTGATGCTAAGAAGGGTCTTGCAACTCTCTGCATCGGCGGCGGCATGGGAACAGCTGTAGTAGTTGAGAAGTGCTAAATTGAAAATTTGATTATCTGGAGGGGGCTGTCACGCAAGTGACAGCTTCCTTTTTTTTATTGGGCCGGCCGGCTGCGGCGGGTTTGCGCTTTGCCGGGCTGCGGGTTTGCGCTTTGCCGGGCTGCGGCCGAAGTGTTTTATGATAAATCGACCTTTTTCTGTTCAAAAAACAGAAGTCTAGCAAATTCGGCCGGAATCCTGGCCAGTATGCATATTTATACTACTTTATGCGGCCAGTGGAATCACCAGCGCCGGTTTGGCTCACCAGATTATCACTGCTATTAGATTTGGGTTAATCTAAGCGTGCCGATTCCTGTACTTCAGTTCAGATATTTCTTCAAACATCTGTAGAATCTAGTACGCATTCGTATTTTTGAATCCGTTTATCGCGATTTATCATAAAACACATCTTTAAAGAATTGGCGGCAATCGGCGATTTTCATCTTCTCTTGTATAAGTATCTATATCATGAATAATCAGGAGACCAGTGTACGGTTTTTGGCCATTCCAATTTCAATATGCATTTTAGGACTACTCATTAGGAAGAAGAGCACCGGTATAGTGGGCGGCAGGTTGAGCAAAAGTGCACCGACGTCGATGCTGCCAGGCCAGGCTCTTGCGGCCGCCGGCCCATAGAAAGCAAAGAAATAAGCCGGCCGCGGAAGGCGGCCGACCTGTGAATGTATCCGGAAGTGTATAGGATTGTCTGGATCCAAGCATTGACATGGATCTAGGCTATTGACATGAATCCAAGCTATTGACATGGATCCAGGCATCGGAAATCGTGGAATTGATTACGATTCCCGAAGCTGGTTATCAGGATTTTTTAACTGTGATTGTTACTGTGACTGTGTCCTTGTTTCCACTGGCATTGGTCAATTCATAGGCGTAATCGCCTGTGGTCTTATTCAGAGAACCCTTGTCTGCCTTTACGTCAGTGATAGTGTAACCGTCGGTAGGCTCAACATTGAACTGAAGAGTTGTGAAGGCTTTATATTCTACAATTGCGCTGACTGCGCAGTTGTCGCCGTTCTCATCTACTGCCTTGAAAGTTACCGGAGTCTGGTCGTAGAACTGTGTAGTTGTAACAACTCCGTCATCTGTTGAACCAGTCTTGTCAACTGCTGCTGACTTGATAGTAACGTTGGAACCTACCGTTCCCTTGATGTCCTGTGTTCCGTAAACATATACAGTTACAGGATAATCGGAAGTGAGGGTGCTTCCTGCTTCAACACTTAAGTTGTTGATATAGCAGGCCTTGGCCTGTCCGTTAGTTCCGTCAGCAAGATCGATCTTCCATGTGGAATTATTGGAAAGCTTTACGTTTACAGGGTTGTTTACCTGTTCGTTAGCTACGTTGTACTGAGCTCCGATTTTCTTATAATCTGTAAGGGTACCCTTGCGATAGTCGCCTGTAGTGCATGCATTCAGAGTAGTTCCGTTTGCCATACGCTTGCCGGCTGCTGTCAGATGGTATCCATAAGATGATGAGATAGTACCTGTCAGTTTAGCATTGTTGATATTTACGTTTAGACTTTCTGTCTTGTTGTAGATATTGTTCCAGATGTTTCCTGTGTAAGTTCCGTTCTTGATAGAAGCATTGCTGGCTTTGATAGCGGCTTTGCCGTATGTAGCGCTGTCGCCTGTGTCACTTGTCTTGTAAGAAGTAACGCCCGGGTTGCCTGCATCGTCAGACTCAACCAGTTCTACCAGAGTGCCGCCCCACTTGTGGGAAGTTCCCAGCTTGACCTTTGCGTTATCAAGTACTACATTAGTATAACCTGCGTTAGCAGCTCCGGATTTGATCTGAACTGCTGTGTCAGCTGCGCTTACCGTAGAATCCTTGATGGAAATTGTTCCGCCTGCATTCTGCTGTGTCATGACTGCTATACGCCCCGACTTGATAGTCGAATTAGTATAGTAAGCAGATGATGTGCTTGATGCCATGATCTGTGCATAGTCCGGGCTGTAGAATTTAACATTTGTGAACTTGTCATGTACGCCTGAATCAGCGTAAGCAACATAGCCCGAACCCTTCATAGTGAAGCCGTACTTTGTGCCATTGACAGTCTTAGTTGCAGTGTATGTTTTGCCCTTCTTAGCCTTTTCAACAGAACCGATGCCTGCCGTTACGCCGGACACGTTCAAAGCATACTGATTGTTATTGTTAGCATAACTTGTGCCGGAATCCGTTGAAAGTGCGCCCCAGCCTGAGGATACGATCATGGAATCCTTGTATATTCCCTGAGCACTTCCAAGGATGTTAGTAGCTCTTACTGTCCCCTCGAGGCCCAGTGCGAACGGTGTGCGCTTCATCATTGGAACTACCAGTGCGTTGTACTGAGCATTGGTATCGCCTGTTTCCTCTGCATAGATGACAGAGTTCTTGATGTTCAGGATGCCGTTACCCTTAGCGGCCGCTGCAGTCCTGATGACGCCCTTGGTGTGCACATAAGTCTGGTTGATGTTGACAGTACTTGTGGCTTTGGTGTCTTTCCCGGAAGTCTGAGCCAGTATAGCTACGCCCTCGCCCTGGAAATCATTAGCGCCGTCGCCGTTGAAGTACATCTTCATCTTGTCGATGTTGAAGGTGGTGTTCTTGCTTGCTGCATCAACGATGATGCCGTTGAAGAATCCGCCCTTGGAAGTAAGAGAACCGTTTTTGATAGTACTCTTGCTGTAGGTTGCTTTCTTCAGAAGACTCTTGATGGTCTCGGCTGCATCGATAGCTCCGTCCTTGATCTTCAGAGCTGAACGGTATGTGTACTGTGAAGTATTGCCGCCCATGTTGCCGAATTTAGCCGGCTCTGTATATGTGTCTGCGCCCGATGTGGCCGCAAAGCTATATGTGCCTGACTTGAACTTGGTCTTGTTGTTCTTGGCTCTGATGATGTCGTACTGCGCGCCCTTGACTACCAAAGTCATAACGCCCTTGCTGGCCTTGACCGTATAAGTCTTCTTTGTGTTCTTCACATCGCACAAAGTAACGCTTACGATGTTAGATGATGCCGATGGGGAGTTGATGGTGTCATCCGAAGTGGCCTTAGTTGCTACATAATTACTCCCTGTTTTGTAGCTGACGATGCGTACGGTCTTGCCCTTTAATTTAGCGGGGATCTTTGGCTGTGCCACCGAAGAAGATGCATAAGATGCTACTGATGTATTGCCCGTCGCTGCCAGTGTATAGCTGATCCCCGGCATACCGAAGCCGATGATCACTGCCAGCGTTAGAAGAACGATCAGAACTTTCTTACTCATAAGCTTAAAATTCTTACTCATTATCTTGATTCTCCTCTCATAATAACTGTCCCGTTCTTCTTAATTACTTATTCACCTCCGCTTTCAGAATATTCGCATGATACATTACTATTTAAATATAGTACTTATGATTCCCAGAGTACAATTACTTATTTGAGATAGCATTTATAACGAGAAAAGCATAAACGGGCAATCAAGCCGTTTGCGGGGCGCCGCCTTTCACCGGACTGTAAATTTCCTCCGAAACTTGTACCAGACCGCCGTTAGTGGTATACTGAATTATTATGAAAATACGAATGCCTGAATATGTAAAGAGAATAATAAGGACCCTGGAAGACAGGGGATATGAGGCTTATATTGTCGGCGGATGCGTCCGCGATGGCATGCTGGGCCGCCAGCCGGAGGACTGGGATGTATGTACATCGGCTACTCCCGAAGAGATCAAAGAGTCCTTCAGCGATGTGAAGACCGTGGATACGGGTATCCGCCACGGCACTGTTACGGTGGTCATAGATCACGAGCCTGTGGAGGTCACGACTTTCCGTACAGACGGTAAATACTCTGACGGCAGGCATCCTGACAAGGTCCAGTTCACAAAGGATCTTACGGGGGATCTTGCCCGCCGGGATTTCACTATGAATGCCATGGCCTACGGGCCTGAAGGCGTTATAGACCCCTTCGGGGGTCTGGCCGATCTGACCAACGGCGTCATTCGCTGCGTTGGCGATCCGGTCAAGCGCTTCCAGGAAGACGCCCTGCGCATTTTGCGGGCCGTAAGATTCGCGTCAGTCTTGGGCTTTGAGATAGAAAAATCAACAGAAGCCGCCATAAGCAGGTTCGCCGGCATAGTAAGATACGTTTCCACGGAGCGCATAAATACGGAATTTTCCAAGCTCATACTTGGCAAAAACGCCGGTAAGATCCTAACCAGATATCGCGAAGAGATCATGGAGGCTACGGGACCGGAGTTGCCCCTGCCGACAATGCTCGGCAAGATAGACCTGCTTCCGGCGGAGCTGCCTGTGCGTCTCGTTTTGTTGTACCCTGCCAACCTGAAGGATTGCCTGAAAGGCCTGAAGTATGACAATGCCACCATCAAAAAGGCTGCGGCCATCGACGCCCTTGCGGGGGAGCCGTTGCCCTTCGACGAAGTGTCCATGAAGAAACTTTTGCGCAAAGATGGGCCTGAGGCGGTTCGCGGCAGTCTGGAGATTTGCCGGACTTTTGACGTTGACACCAGCGATGCCAAGGCGATGCTGGCGGATATACTGGATTCGGGCCAGTGTTACAGCCTGGATCAGCTGGCTGTGACCGGGGCCGATCTGAATATGGCACCAGGGCCGGAGGTGGGCCAGGTGCTGAACGGTTTGCTGGATGCGGTCATCGAGGGTCGCGTCGAGAATGATAAAGAGAAATTGCTGAAAGAGGTGCGCTGATGAGCAGAAGAACTGTAGACTTGGGCGAGGACGTCCATTACAGCCCAGAGGTAATACGCAAATACGAGGATCCTGAGTTTGCCAAGGCGTCGGAGAAATACGAGCGGGAGGCCAGAAGGCGCAAAAACCACGGCGGCAAGCACAGTCGCAAGCCTGAGAAGAGTTTCAGGTCTGACGACAGTCGCAGGGCCAGCCGCAGCACCCGCAACAACGGCGGATACGGCGGAGGCTCGAGCAATAGCGGACATCATGGCAATAGCGGCCACGGCAGCGGTTCAGGTACCCGCACCAGATGGAATCCGGGCAAATTTATCAGGAATCTTATCATAATCCTGGCAATACTTTTTATTGCCTTCTGCGGATACTTCCTGTATATGACATCGCATTTGGATAAGGCGGATACCAGCGATTCGAATTTCGCTATCAACAGCCAGGTGGCCAGTGATCTGAAGGGCTACAGGAATATCGCAATTCTGGGAGTCGACGCCAGGGCCAATGAGGGCTACGATGGTTCCAGAACCGATGCAATAATAATAATGAGCATTAAGAAATCTAACGGAGATATTAAGCTGATTTCAGTCATGAGGGATTCTTACTTGAAGATGAATGAGAACGGCACTCTGACTCTGGATAAGATAACTCACGCTCACGCTTACGGTGGCGGCACTGATACCTGCGCAGCTCTTAACCGCAGTCTGGATCTGAATATCAGCGAATTCGTGATTTTCAACTGGAAGGCAGTGGCCGATACGGTTGATGCCTTGGGCGGCATAACTGTAGATGTGAAGCAGGATGAAATCAGCGACCTGAATCAATATGGAAAAGAAACTGCAAGGAATGTCGGTGGCACCTATACTAAGATCACTACTACTGGCAAGCAGACTATAGACGGTGTTCAGGCTGCTACTTACTGCAGAATCAGAAAAACCTCCGGCGGCGACTCGGGTCGTGCCAACAGGTATAAGAAGGTTATGTCTGCAGTTATGAAGAAGGCTATCACTTCACCGCTGAAGTTGAATACTCTGGCTAAGGAAGTCCTGCCTGAGATCCGCACGAATATGTCGCAGGCTCAGTTGCTTACGGCTGTCCTCAGGGCGCCGGGCTATGATATCAAGAAGAATATCAGCTGGCCGAAGAGTTATTACGGCGGACTGGTGGGCGGCGTCTGGTACGCGGTACCGACGACTCTGAGCAGTAACGTTCAGTGGCTCCACGCCAAGGCCTTCGCGCAGACGAATTACACGCCAACGACCACCTGCCTGAATATCAGTAACGAGATAATCAGTAGCACCGGAATACAGTGACCGCGCCGTCCCTGCATCACTCTACTTTGGTATTAAGCAGGACGCTGACGATGAATACGTGGTCGGCGGTCTGCCAGGTGCAGTTGCCATGATAACGCTCGGCTACGGACTGGATGCTGGATATGCCGAAACCGTGGAGATCCTTCTCGTTTTCCTTTGTGCTCATGAGAGTGCCATCAGCAGAACGATTCAGTTCACCGTCATAACTGTTTTCCACACGGAGTATCAGTTTGTCGTCGATAGGAAAGCAGAAGAGATGGATGAACCGCTTCTCGCCGGCGGGAGTTTTCACGACAGCTTCAACGGCATTCTGCAGGCAGTTGCCCAGCATTATACAGATGTGGAGAGTATTGATGCCAAGGTTTTTCGGGAAGAGAAATTCGCATTTGAAGTCTATGTTTTCCTGGCTGCAGCGATTGGCGCAATCGGCAATTACAGCGTCGATCTCGTGGACCTTGCTCCATACGGGCAGGGACTCAGGCAACTCGGAGGCCATGTTATCGATGAAGGCCGACAGACCATCGTAGTCGCGGCTTTCCGACAGGCCTTTCAGGGCGTTGACAATGTGACGCCTGTTGTGATTGTGCTCTCTGATGCTGCGGACATTATCCACCAGCATATCGTAATACTTGCCGGACAGAACCAGCTGTTCCTTTGTGACAAGAGCCTCCGACTCGGACACCAGCTTATCACCAAGGATCGTAAGGGAACTGAAAGCCAGAATATAGCCGCTGACCTCCAACGCCATCATGGTGAAATTCCGGAAGAGTATCCATACATCAGGAAGCGACCAGGGCTGCCAGGCGTCCGTGAAGAAGACGATGGCGACGAAATTGCACAGGGAAAAGACCACCAGGTTGCTGATGTTTTCCATGTAAACCGACAGGCATTTCAATATGACCGGTCGAAGCTCCAGAGCGAAGGCCACCATGAAGAAGGAAACCGTGATCAGATAGCAGGTGAGAAACAGCTGAGATGCCTGATAGTCGTTTATGCGACCGCCGAAGATGGCGGTGACTGTCCTGGACAGAACCAGAATTATGTACAGGGTGTTATTAATGAAGATAGCTGTGAAAACAGCCTGACGCCTGGGAACCTGCTCGAACAGGTAGAAATACGCTGCAATGCTGAAGAGACCGTAAACCAGGATCAGCAGTCCGTGGATCACCACGTTAAGGCCCGGGGCCAGGTAATATTCGCAGGCGCCCATGGCCGCCGCAACAGCTGACCAGACGCCGACACACTGGTACCACCTGCGTTCAGTCGGATACAGAGTGTGCACCATAAGAATCCCCATGGCCAGATACATGACCTGAGGTATATACATTGAAAATCCGTGGAGCTGCCAGATCATAGCGGCGTCTCCCCAAGATGCTTTTTGACGAAATAATTAGTATACATATCTATTATCTCCTTTTTCCCGTGAGCCCTGATAGGCACCCTGCTGCCGTCATTCATGAGAAAATCATCCTCCGCATATTTCACATAGTCCATATTCACCAGATAACTTTTGTGGCAGCGGATGAACCTTGGATCATCCAATTCCAAGTCGTCCAGTTTGCAGTAGCTGGTCTCCTCGTGACCGTCGGCCAGATGGATCGTCACGACATGGCCGTGACTCTCGGCAGAAACTATGTCCCGGTACTCGTAATACCTTAAGCGGCCTTTTTGTTTGAGGGCCAGACTTTTCGACACCTCCGCCCTGGTCAGTTTGTCCAGGATCAGGTGCAGGCGTTCCGTGTTCACAGGCTTTACGAGATAGCCGACCGCTTCCACCTCGTAACTTTCTATAGCAAAATCCTTGCTGTTGGTGAGGAAGGCAATGGGCACGCGTCTGTCGATCTGGCGGATGGCTTTGGCCGCGTCGAAGCCGTTCATATCGTCCATGAATATATCCATGAGCAAAAGGTCGAACCTGGCGAGGCCGTCGATGTAATCGTCCAGGAGTTTCTTGCCGGAGTCGTACTCGTAGGCTTTGTATTCGATGTCGGACCCGCTGAAGTACTCGCACAAAATGTCGCTCAGGGCGTCTCTCTCATATTTCTGGTTGTCGCAGATAACTATGTTGAACATTTTAACCTCAATTATCTCTGATACTATAGTTGGCAGTTCTATAAATATATCATTTTCACGAGATTTTTTCAACGCTAATCAGAAATATAGAAATTATCAGACAACGATTTTGATGAAAAACCTTCCGATTTTGATGAGTGCGTTTTCTGAATCTTTAGATATGGTAATGTATATATATCAATTTTTTCAATATTATCAATATTATAACAAGGAGAAAAGAATGGCAGACAAAGAAAAGAAAGTACGGGTGCCGCGTACGCCAAAGGTTTATCAGGCACTTATCACATTCGGCATTTTAATTGTCGTAATGGCGGTCGCAATTATCGTATACGGCTCTCCGGTACATGTTCCAATGTTCATCGGAGTTATCGTAGCAGCCTGCATGTCGTTATACCTGGGATATGACTGGGGTTTCATCGAAAAGGCAATGATGGATGGAATATATAACGCCCTTCAGGCTATTATCATACTTATTATCGTAGGAATCCTCATCGGAGTGTGGATCGTCGGAGGAATCGTACCGGCAATGATCTATTACGGCCTCAAACTTCTGTCGCCGTCAATATTCCTGGTAGCAGCTCTTCTGATCTGCTCCATTACATCCCTGGCAACAGGTTCGTCATGGGGAACTATGGGAACTATGGGTCTTGCCCTCATGGGAATCGCTACGGGCCTGGGAATACCTGCGCCAATGGCGGCCGGAGCTATCATATCCGGAGCATACTTCGGCGACAAAATGTCACCTTTGTCAGATACGACGAATCTGGCTCCTGCTATGGCAGGCACTGACGTTATCACTCACGTTAAGTTCATGATGCTCCCTACGGGAGTTGCTTACGCAATTTCCATCGTAGCCTTCGGCATTATGGGATTCATGCACACATCCAATACCGGTGGAGCAGACCTGTCTTCTATTAAGGAGATGAGCGATGGCCTTTCCGGCATGTTCAACATCAACCCGCTTCTGCTTCTGCCGCCTATTATCGTAATAGGAGCTGTAGCAATGAAGATACCTGCGATTCCGGGAATCACTCTGGGAATCATTTCCGGAGCGATCATAGGTATGATTTTCCAGGGAGATGCTTCATCTTTCGGAGTAATACTGGATGCAGGAATGAATGGATATACAAGTAACAGCGGAATCAAATCTATCGACAGCCTCCTGAGCACAGGCGGTATCAGCAACATGATGTATTCTGTTTCCCTGACAATGATCGCCATGATGTTCGGCGGTATTATGGAGAAAACCAAACAGCTGGACGTTATAGTAGAAAAGATCCTGCGCATTGCCAAGAGACCTGCTACTCTAGTGCTGACTACAGAGGCTACCTGCCTGCTGAGCAACATCACTATGCCGGAGCAGTACATTTCTATCGTAGTACCTGGCAGAATGTATGCGAAATCATATAAGAATATGGGACTTCATCCTAAGACTCTTTCCAACGCTTTGGAAGGATCAGGAACAGTTACTTCAGCTCTGGTTCCTTGGAACACATGCGGAGTTTATATCCTGGCAACATTGGGAGTTTCAACATTCCAGTACTTCCCATATGCGATCTTCAATATTGCAATGCCTATCACAGTTGCAGTAATGGCATTCATGGGTCTGACTCTTGCTGACAAGGACGGATACAGAATGACTAAGAGAGCCCAGGCTAAGAAAGCAGCTGACATGGCTCAGAGAGAAGAAGCAGAAGATCTGGAAGCATAAAATGTGCAGACTACGAAGGTCCTCGTTTGTCCTCGTGCGCGAACAGCCATATAGTCTCACTCACGAAGAATAGAACACGTTACGAACTAGGCGAAATCTTAAAATTTTCTTTGAAAATTTAAATGGTGACATTGTCGGAATAATTGTACAAGTGCATTATTCCGCCTTTGCCACCATTTATTTCGCCGTCAAACAGCGTAACGTGTTTTTCTATTCTTCTTGCCCGTTTGCGACTATGGCTGTATCTGCTCCTGCGGAATCACTCGGGCCTTTGTGTCTGCACTAGTCGTTTCCTTAGAAACAGAAACAATAAACTGTATTTCACCATCTATGACTAATTAAACAGTTTGGTGTATTCTGTTTGTGTGTCGGCAATATGGTAGATAAAGACAGTATCATCGATTACTCGATAGATGATTACGTGTTTTTTACATATGACCATGCGGTAGCCAGTTCTATTTAGCCATTCATCAGGTGTCAGTGAACCGGACATAGGAAATTGCTCAAGCCGTTCGATTGCATCCAAAATATGACCACTGACTTTTATAGCAGTTTTCATATCGAACAGCACTGCATAATAATCTTCGATCCTTTTTAAATCTTCCCAGGCAGATGGGAGAATTTTTACGTTATTCATCTTCAAGTCGTTTCTTCAGTGCTTCTTTAGCTTCCGAGATGCTCATTGTTTTCTCACCATCTATGCGTTCCTGCTCTGCCTGCAGTATTCTGTTGCGTAACTTAAGAATTTGCTCTCTTCTTTCAAAGGTATCAATACTCATTAAGACCATGTCGCCTTCTCCGTTTTTAGTGATGTAAATAGGCTCGTGGCTTTCCTTAGCCAGACTGGATATAGACGTATAGTCATTCCGTAAAGCTGCAGATGCTTTGATAATCATGGTGTCACCCTCCCTTATATGCTTTCGATGATATAATTATATCATAATATTACTATTATGTAAATACTCCAGAATTGTAAATCAGCAATAAGTTATTAGTAAGAAACTAAGCAACCAAGGCGGAAGGGGCGAAAGCCAGGTCTCCAGTCCCATTGAAGCAGTTGCATTTGGGCTCCGCGCACGTATTGGTCAAATATCCAAGATGATGGTGCGTATTTTTATTTATTGTAAACCAAATCCGCACTTATTGACTGAATCTAAGAGGCCAAGGTGCGCAGCGCTAGGATTGATTGGTATAAATAGAAATAAATGGAAGGAACTGGGGAGAGGAAATGCACTCTTTGTCTTCTGAAATGGCTAATAAGTGCGCAGTAAATCGTTGGAACACCAATATCCGCACCTCCATGCTCTGAGAATCACTGATAAGTGCGGAAACCATATTTGGAACCCACCTTAACGCACCTTGATCCCTTAATAAGAGGCTATACGTGCGAGTCGCACGTATAGAACCAAATAGCAGATAAAAGGTGCGGACAACGTGTCTAGGATTATGGGTACATACCATTATGGGGACCTACCATAATAGCAATAAGTTATCAGTAATAAACCAAGCAACCAGGGCGGAAGGGGCGAGGACTAGTGAAAGCCTTCGCCCCTTCTGTCTCATATTCCGCTGGCGCCGTAGTTAGCCAGTACCCGCGCTGACGGGTCAGAAACATTACAGCCGCGCCACCTTTTGTTCGGCATCCAGTAGCCGGTAACCATCTGAGCCTGACCCGGGTAATACCTTTCAAAGAGCATACGGTAAAGTAAAGATTCTTTTGTAAAAGGTTTTGGAGAGGAATACTGCTCTCTGTAAAAGGCGTACTCGGTGTCAGAGAAATACTCTTCCGCGTATTCCTTCAGATGATCCACCATAGAATGACCTACAGCATCGCTGAAAGCTGCCTTCTCGCGCATAAGGATAGAGGTAGGAAGGTAATCACCCTTGAAAGCGCGCCTTAGCAGATACTTACCTTTGCCATAGGTATTCATCTTAAGTTTTGGGTCTATGCTCATGACATAGTCCACGAAGTCCAGATCCCCGAAAGGCACACGGGCCTCCAGAGAATTGACTGAGATGCACCTGTCGGCCCGGAGAACATCGTACATGTGAAGCTCACGGATCCTCTTGGCCGATTCCTCCTGAAAACTCTCAGGATCAGGTGCGAAATCTGTATATTTATAGCCAAACAATTCATCAGAGATCTCGCCGGTGAGGAGTACCCGGATGTCTGTATGCTCATGTATCCATCTGCACACCAGATACATACCAATAGAGGCTCTGATGGTAGTGATATCATAGGTGCCCAGCAGATGAACTACTTCAGGCAGAGCAGCCAGCACATCCTGACGAGTGATTATTACCTCGTGATGATTGCTGCCAATGTAATTTGCAACTTCTTTAGCGTATTTAAGGTCTATAGCATCCTCCGACATGCCTATAGCAAAAGTTTCTATAGGCTTGCGGAGCAGCTTGGCCGATACTGCGCAGACCAGAGAGGAATCGAGTCCGCCGGACAAAAGGAAGCCGAGAGGAGCATCGGCGTCCAGCCGCTTTTCGATTCCGGCCACCAGCTTATCGTGTATGTTTTCGCAGATCACATCAAGTTTATCGTTACGGAATGATGTGACCTCTGTCATGTCACGATAGCAGTGGAACTGACCGTCTGCATAGTAATGACACGGAGGAAATGGCATGATCTTCTTCGCCAGGCCGACCAGATTCTTGGCCTCCGAGGCGAAAATTATCGAGCCGGCGCTGTCGTATCCATAGTACAACGGGCGTATGCCGATAGGGTCTCTGGCCGCAACAAGCGAACCGCGGTCCCCGTCGTAAATGATCAACGCGAACTCCGCGTCGAGCATCTGAAACATGTCCGTGCCATACTCTTTGTACAAAGGTAACAGCACTTCGCAGTCAGAATCACTTCGAAAAGTGTATCCCTTTTGTTCCAGCTGAGAACGAAACCCGCGGAATCCGTAGATCTCACCGTTGCATACTATGTGATTATTCAGGAGAGAAAAAGGTTGCATGCCTGCTTCCGTCAGACCCATAATAGCCAGCCGATGAAAGCCAAGCATACCCGGGTTTAATGCAACGGTCCGAGACATATCCGGACCCCGTGAAATCGTTTCGTCGAAGCCGCCTTTGAAATCCTCAGGACTCAGGGCGTCTCCGGCATATCCCATTATTGAACACATTTGCGCTACCTCCAATTATCTGATGCCAAACAGCAGATGACCGTACGAAGGGTATGGCCAGTAAGTTTTGGCTGTGATGGTTTCTAATTCGTCGATGACTACACGCAGCTCCGACATAGATATAAATACCTTATCATGGTAATATTTGCCCAGCTCCGTTACATCAGTTATCTCCTTGGCGTTCATTACTGCGTCTTCCAGAATGCCTACCTTCTTGTAGGCCGATTTCAGCAGGGCTGATACTTTGGTGAGGAGTTCTTCCTCATATATGCAGCAGATATCCGGGGAGACCTTATGCTTCGAGGTTATGGTGTCTGCCAGTTCCCGTGAGAAGAGGCTGACGGCCGGAAGCATTTCCTTTCTGCCCATTTCTATCATAGTCAGGGCCTCTATATTTATTACCTTGCAGTAGCCTTCCATGAGGATCTCGTAGCGGGATTCCATTTCCGCTCTACTGAGGACTTTCTGCTTTGTAAACACATCTACATTTTTTTCATGAAGGAAGTACGGCAGACATTCAGGCGTGGACTTGAGATTAAGCAGCCCACGGCCTTCAGCCTCCTTGATCCAGTTTTCATCGTAACCGTTTCCATTGAAGAGGATACGCTTGTGGTCTCTGATGGTCTTCTTGATAAGTTCGTCCAATGCTTCCTGGAAGTCTGAAACTCCCTCCAGGCTGTCTGCAAACTGGCCAAGTTCCTCGGCGACTATGGTGTTCAGCACCACGTTAGGCCCCGACAGTGACAGGGACGAACCCAGCATCCTGAATTCAAATCGATTTCCCGTAAAGGCGAAAGGCGATGTCCTGTTTCTGTCCGTAGTGTCCTTAGGGAACTTCGGCAGAATATGAACGCCTATTTTCATAAGCTCCTTTTCCTTGCTGCCGTACGGCGTCTCCGTTTCAATGGCTCTCAGTATGCCCTCCAGTTCTTCGCCGATGAAGATTGACACGATGGCCGGCGGAGCTTCATTGGCACCCAGCCTGTGGTCGTTGCCGGCGGAGGCCACGGAGATCCTCAGCAGATCCTGATACTCGTCTACAGCCTTAATGATAGCACTGAGGAAAAGCAGGAACTGGGCGTTTTCGTAAGGCGTATCGCCGGGCTCCAGCAGATTCACGCCGGTGTTTGTGGACAGGGACCAGTTGTTATGCTTGCCGCTGCCGTTGACTCCTGCGAAAGGTTTCTCATGGAGGAGACAGACCATGCCGTGCTTCTTGGCGATTTTCTGCATGAGTTCCATAGTAAGCTGATTGTGATCCACGGCGATATTCGTCGTAGTGAATATTGGAGCCAGCTCGTGCTGTGACGGAGCAACTTCATTATGCTCAGTCTTGGCCAGTATACCCAGCTTCCAGCATTCCTCGTGGAGCTCCTTCATGAAGGCCTGCACCTGAGGCTTGATGACGCCGAAGTAATGATCCTCCAGCTCCTGACCCTTAGGCGGTTTGGCGCCGAACAAAGTGCGGCCTGTATATATCAGATCTTTTCTCTGATCGTAAATGTCTTTATCTATGAGGAAATATTCCTGCTCGGGGCCGACGGTGGTCCGGACCGATGTGACCTCCTCGTTGCCGAAAAGCTTCAAAACTCTCAGGGCCTGTCTGTTGATGGCCTCCATGGAGCGAAGCAGGGGTGTTTTCTTGTCCAGGGCTTCGCCGCTGTAGGAACAAAAAGCAGTCGGTATGCAAAGGACGTCCTCTTTTATAAATGCGTAGGATGACGGATCCCAGGCCGTATAGCCTCTGGCCTCAAAGGTGGCGCGCAGGCCTCCTGATGGAAAACTGGATGCGTCGGGTTCTCCCTGCACCAGCTCTTTGCCGGAGAATTCCATGATGACCTTGCCGTCGCCGGCCGGTTCGATGAAACTATCATGCTTTTCGGCTGTGATGCCGGTCATTGGCTGGAACCAGTGGGTGAAATGTGTAGCACCCTTTTCTACAGCCCAGTCCTTCATGGCGTTGGCCACAATATTGGCGGCTGCCGGATCAAGTTTCTTTCCGTTCTTGATGGTGCGCTGCACCTGCCTGTAGGTCTCCTTAGGCAGCCTGTCTCTCATGACAGTGTCGTTGAATACCATGGACCCGAACAATTCTGCTATCATATTACTTAACTTCCTTTCCAAAAATATAAAAAACAACGGCGCATAAGGAGGATTCCATACGACGCCGTTGCCGTTGCTTTTTACTTTACTTTTTCTTATTTCTAGGATGTGCCCATTCTACAACGATATTTGGTATTTGTCAACAGTATTTTATAAAAAAGTTTGTTTATATTGACAAATTTATAAATCAGGAATAAAATATCCCTAAATTATTTTTTTGAAAAAGGAGAGAGATCATGTATTCTTACGAAGATATAATGACATTCGTAGAGGAAGAAGATGTAAGATTCATAAGGCTTGCATTCTGCGATGTCAAAGGGGTACAGAAGAATATCGCCATAATGCCGGGAGAACTTAAGCGGGCCTTTGAAAGCGGCATTTCCTTCGATGCCTCGGCTATAGAGGGCTTCGGCGCAGAAACAAAATCAGACTTATTTTTGTTCCCGGATCCCCAGACCCTGGTGACTTTGCCATGGAGGCCGACCGAAGGCAGAGTGGTGCGCATGTTCTGCGACATCAGACACCCGGACGGGTCGCCCTTTGCCCTGGATGGCAGGCGTATACTCGCAGACGCAGTGGAGGCCGCCGCCGCAGAAGGTATTAAGTGTTTCTTCGGCGCGGAGTTTGAATTCTATCTTTTCAAGACGGACGATGACGGAAATCCTACTATTTCCCCTTATGACAGCGCCGGATATTTCGATATAGCTCCGGCGGACAGAGGCGAGAATATCAGAAGAGAAATCTGCATCAACCTGGACGAAATGGGCATCAGACCCGAGGCATCCCATCATGAAGAGGGACCGGGCCAGCAGGAAATCGACTTCAAGTTTTCCGATCCCCTTTCGGCTGCAGATAACGCCACTGCCTTCAAGAATGTAGTGAAGATGATCGCCATGGCCAATGGGGCGGCAGCTGATTTTTCGCCGAGGCCTCTGGATGGCAAGAGCGGCAACGGCATGCATATCAATATGTCTGTCAGTTCTGATGACGGGCGTGATGTGCAGGAGCAGTTCATGGCCGGGATCATGGAGCATATCAGGGAAATCACATATTTTCTAGATCCTCTGGAAAGCTCTTACGCACGGCTTGGAGAGTTTAAGGCACCTAAGTTCGTGACCTGGTCGCCTGAGAACAGATCGCAGCTCATAAGGATACCGGCTGCAGCTCCAGAAAACCGCCGCATCGAGCTAAGGTCGCCGGATCCTGCGGCTAATCCGTATATTGCCTACGCTCTGCTGATTTACGCGGGCATAGACGGTATAGAAAGAGAACTTGCGGCCTGCGAACCTTCAAATACTAATCTTTACAGGGCTGAGGAAGCGGATACCCGCGGCCTTGGAAAATTGCCGGAGACTCTGGAGGAAGCAAGGCAGCTGGCCAAGTCCAGCGCCATTGTAAGGGAAGTCCTGCCGGCAGAACTGGTAGAGCAGATATAGGTTGACGCGCCGGACGGTTGCAACTGCCCGGCCTATACAGAGAGGAGAAACTGACATGGCAGAGAGATACTACGCAATGATAGTATCTGCCGGGGAAAAGACGGAGAAATCCATTTCCCCTATTTTGTCATCTGATGGTTTCACCAGAACTGTGGCAGTATCCACCGCCGGGACTGCCAGAAAGCTTGTGGCCGACAGTATGGTAGACCTGGCCATTATAAACTCCCCCCTGCCCGATGACTTCGGGACGCAGCTGGCCCTTGACCTGGCCGAGCGGAATATCAGCGTGCTTATTTTTGTTAACAGAGACATTTCAGATCAGGTGGCCTCTAAGGTGGAGCCTGCCGGAGTCGTTGTCCTGGCCAAGCCCGTGTCGCGGCCGGAACTTATACAATCAATCAAGATTCTGAAGGTCATGCGAAGCAAACTCAGGTCTCTTGAAGCGAGAGCCGTTACCGTGGAGACCAAGATGAAGGAAATCAGCCTGGTCAACCGGGCTAAGTGGCTCCTCATAGACAGGCTGAAAATGAGCGAGGAAGAGGCTCACAGATATATTGAGAAATCGGCCATGGACGACTGCGTCAGCAAGAGCGTAATTGCCCAGGGCATAATCAAAACATATGATTCGTAAACTACCGCAACTGTGACTATTTATGGCATTGCCGGGGATTTTGTGGTATACTGTTAGCGTTAATAATTTTCGGAGGAAAACCATGAGTGAGAACAATTCAAACAACTTTATCCACAACATTATAGACAAAGATATCGAGGAGGGCACCTACGGGGGCAAGGTATACACCAGATTCCCGCCGGAGCCAAACGGATATCTGCATATAGGCCACGCCAAGTCCATCTGCTTGAACTTCAGTACAGCGCAGAAATATGGCGGCAAGTGCAATCTCAGATATGATGACACTAATCCGGTCAAGGAGGACGTAGAATACGTAGACTCCATCGAGGAAGATGTTAAGTGGCTGGGATTCACATGGGAGAAGAGGCTTTGGGCTTCCAATTACTTCGACACCATGTACAAGGCGGCTATTGAGCTCATCAATAAGGGCAAGGCTTATGTTGATGATCTGACGCCGGAGCAGATGCGCGAATACCGCGGCACATTGAAAGAGCCGGGCAAAGAAAGCCACTGCAGGAACCAGAGCGTTGAAGAGAATCTCTCTTTGTTCGAGGACATGCGGGCAGGAAAGTTCGCTGACGGCGAGAGAGTGCTCAGGGCTAAAATCGATATGGCATCGCCTAACATCAATCTGCGCGACCCTATCATCTACAGAATAGCCCACATCGAGCACCATAACACAGGTAACAAATGGTGCATTTACCCTATGTACGACTTTGCGCACCCTATTGAGGACGCTATCGAGGGCATAACCCATTCCATCTGCACATTGGAATTCGAAGACCACAGACCTTTGTACGAGTGGGTTTTGAACGAGGTCGGCTTCTGGCCGCACCCGCCTAAGCAGATAGAATTCGCCAGGCTGAACCTGACTAACACGGTCATGAGCAAAAGGCTGCTTAAGGGCCTTGTCGATGACGGCGTTGTTGACGGCTGGGACGATCCGAGGATGCCGACAATCGCCGGCCTTCGCAGACGCGGTTATACGCCGGAGGCTATCCGCGAGTTCTGCGAGGAGATCGGAGTGGCTAAATCCAACAGCACCATCGAGGTGGCCATGCTGGAGCACTGCGTCAGGACGGATCTGCAGAATCGTGTTGAGAGCAGAAACGTAGTCGAGGATCCGATCAAAGTGGTCATTACCAACTATCCTGAGGGACAGTCGGAAATGGTCGAGATCGAGAATAACAGAAACGTACCGGAGATGGGCAGCCGCAAGGTGCCTTTCTCCAGAGAGATATATGTAGACGGAGCTGACTTTATGGAAGAGCCTGTAAAGAAGTATTTCCGCCTGTTCCCGGGCAACGAGGTCCGCGTCAAGGGGGCTTACTTCGTCAAGTGCGAGTCAGTTGTGAAGAACGATGATGGTTCTATTAAGGAACTGCACTGCACTTACGACCCTGCCACCAAGAGCGGTGAAGGGTTCGAGGGCCGCAAGGTCAAGGGAACCATACATTTCGTAGACGCCGCCACGGCAATCAAGATCAGGATCAGGAACTACAATTACCTGATGATCGATGACGAGAATGGAAATCAGGTACTGAATCCGGATTCTGTAGTGGACACCTGGGGCTACGCTGAGCCGTCTTTGGCAGAAGCGAAGCCGGGAGAACGTTTCCAGTTCTTCCGCCACGGCTATTACATTGCCGACAGTGAGCTGACGACAGACACAGAGAAGGTCTTCAACAGGATCGTTGACCTGAAGAGCTCCTGGAAACCGAAGAAGTAGATATGTTTCGAAGAACTTGGGCTTTCAGATATACAGGAACTAAAAGTTCTACTTTTGCGGGTCAAAATACTTGAGAAGTAGAAAAAGTTATAGACAGAAGCACTACATACAGCCATTGCTGCAATGTGGTGCTCTCTTTTTTCTACTAGAAACAAAGAAACATGTTGAAAAGTAGAAATTAGGGTACTTTTCTGATTAAGTTTTGTCAGGTTGACAATATAAAACTCAGATTTTTCTACTGGATGCGGAAAACAGTGCTTAAAAGTAGAAAAAATGAAAAGTGATGGTTGTGTGAAGAAAAAAATGATTAATAAACTCATCCGACTATAAGCAAGTAATTTATCGATTTGTCGTGGTGACGCATTATTAGTGGCATGCACACTAAATATCGGCTGAATTGTCCATAAAGTTGTGTAGCGCAACAATTTAACAAATCGTGAGAAAGCTCCATTGACACCGTGAAAACATGTAGGTATACTTATTGATACATAGCAATTTATAATATATTGCTTATTATTGAGGAGGTAGTTAATGGAACAGCAGAGTAAGGGCCAGTGGGGAAGTAATTTCGGATTCCTTATGGCGGCCGTAGGTTCGGCAGTTGGATTGGGCAACCTGTGGGGATTCCCGTATAAGATGGGAAACAACGGAGGATTTGCATTTCTTATAATTTATCTGGTACTGGTAGCGTTCGTTGGCGTAGTAGTTACGCTGGCAGAGTTGTCCTTAGGACGTAAGTCTGGTATGGGAGTAGTAGGCGCCTATGAATCGATCAGCAAAAAGTACTCCTTTGTAGGTTGGTTCGGCTGGATATCGCCGATGCTGATACTGGGATTCTATTCTATGCTGGGCGGATATTGCATCAAGTACGCTATCGCTAATCTGGGCGACCTGTTTAATGCCAGCTGGGGCGTTAACGGGGCAGAGAGCGCCACATATTTTTCGACTTTCTATGGAGACCAGATCCAGACATCAGTGATGTCGCTTATATTTGTGCTCCTGACAATACTTATTGTTAAGGGTGGCGTTTCAGGGGGAATAGAAAAGTTCTCCAAATTTGCCATGCCGGCTCTCTTCTTTATGCTTTTGATTGTTATCATCAGAAGTGTGACTCTGGATGGCGCCGGAGCAGGACTGAGCTTCATGTTCAAGCCTAATTTCGAAGTATTCAAGGGAACGGGTTGGATCAGCGTCCTGGCTTCAGCTGGCGGTCAGATGTTCTTCTCCTTGTCACTGGGCATGGGCATTATGATCACTTACGGATCATATATGAGAAAAGATGAAAACCTGGAAAGAAACGCCATAATCGTTCCTATGGCAGACACAACTATTGCTATAATGGCAGGTCTGGCTGTAATGCCGGCTGTTTTCGCAGCAGGCTTAGATCCGGCAGGCGGTCCTGGACTTCTGTTCGTAACTCTTCAGACCGTATTCCAGGCTATGGGTTCTGCAGGTCCTATATTCGGATTCCTGCTGTATGCGCTTGTATTCATTGCTGCTATCACATCATCGATTTCTCTGTTGGAAACCGTATGCGCAGTTGTCATGGACAAACGCATGGAAAAGGGAAAGACAATTAACAGAACAGCGATCACATGGATCATGGGAGCTATAGTAGCTGCCGAAGCAGTGTTCGTATCATTAGACGGACTTGGCTCCAATGGATTCATACAGATATTCGGTCAGGGCTGCTGGCTCGATACCTTCGATCTGGTTTCCGAGGGCATACTGATGCCACTTGGCGCATTGATCATGTCGATAATATTCGGCTGGATCAGACCGGGATACACAGATGACGAGATATCACTGGATGCTGGCGGATTCAAGATAGAGAAGTATTTCCACTTCTGCATCAAATTCATAGTGCCAGTAATAATGGTACTGGTTCTGGCTGGACAGATCGATTCATTCTTCGGACTGGGATGGTTCTAGCAAGTAATTGCACAAACATAAATAAAAGACTGGCCCTTGGGAAACCTCGCGCCAGTCTTTTTACGTTGATAATTATTATCCTGATTTATCAGACCATCGGTAACTTGAAGGTCAGAATGGTAAACAGTATCATGCCGAACAAGGCGAATGGATAAGTTGCTCCATATCCTGCGCCAGGCTCGTCACAGCCTAGGGCTTCAGTAGCTGCGCCAAGACCCGGAGTGGATGTCATGCCTCCGCAGAGAGCACCGGACAGCATTACCCAGTTGATCTTGAAGACATAGCGTCCAACGATGAAGCCAACCAGTATAGCAATAGCTCCGATGACGAATCCCAGAACAGCTACTATCAATCCGGAAACTGAAGAAATACATGCGTTGATGGCGCCATATCCGTAATTCAGACCTACGATAGCTAGGAAGAACACCAGGCCCAGCTCTCTGATCTCCGACAGGATCTTAGGATCCATACGGAAGTGAAGAGGTCCTATATCTCCTATATAGCCAAGGAGCAGTGACGCTATGAGCACTCCGCCTGTGGCTCCCAGATTTACATAACCCAGAGGACCCATGTAAATATTGATACTTCCAAGGAGATAACCGGCTACGCATACTATGGAGTAGCCCATGATATTGAAAGGCACTTGTTTGACTTGCCGGACTTTCAGGTTCTGGGATGCCTTCTCCATTTCTATATAATATTGTCGTTTCTCTTCAGCAACATCGAACTTAAATACCATGTTGAAGAAGTTCATGGCCAGTATGACGACTATTACGCCGAATGGATAACTGACCGCATGGCCCATTCCGACTTGCGCCACGGCGTTCTTAACATATTCGTTCTGCTGATCCTTGGTGATCTTGGCAGGAACGTTCTTAGTACTTAGTTTGTATTTGTCGCCTAAGTTGATCATTTTAATGGCGGCGACTTTCTCTGATTCTTTCAGATTTGAGTAGTCTGTGGCTACTTCATTGGCGTGGGATTCCGATGATTCCAGGGCTGCGCCCAGTCCCGGCGAGCTGGTGAGCGCGCCAGTGTAGATGCCTGCCACAGCATAGGCGTTGCTGCCTTTCACGATGAATGTGGCACCGTATGTAACGCCTGCGCCGACAAAGGTTATAAGTATGCCCAGTACGACGAACTTGGCACCGTATTTTTTGATAACAACTCCCAGATCCTTCGCGGCCAGTAAACCTAAGGCCGAAATAAAGAATACCAGGGAGGCCGAGAAGAAATAATCGCTGACTACATTGCCGTTGTTATTGACGAAAATGTTGGTAGCTACTTTATAGACTGCCGAACCGTCATCACCGGCCTTGTAGACCTGATCCGCGTACTTGTAAACTGCCCAGCCGATAACGAGACCGACGAACAGCGCACCCGACGCGCCGAAACTGAACTTGCCGAACTTGATCTTGCCAAACAACAGTCCGAGAGCGATAGTCACGAACATGAGGATGAAAGGATTCAGCAGCAGGCTCCAGAAGTCAAATTGTATAAAACTCATTTTGTCCTCCAACTCAATCAATAATTTAATAATTCTTACAATTAATTATATACGAAAAAGCCGGGCTCATGGGAAGTTAAATTCGGTATAATTGTTCTATTTTTGTACATTGCTGACTTGCTTTAATTGGCTGAATTTCAACACTTTAGCAGGGTAAAACAATTACTGCTTGTACTGGGCGGACATTCATGGTAAAATATGTAAAAGCCACGAGAGGAGATCGATTTGACAGATTACACGCCATACATAATTACACTGATGAAATGCCTGGGAGCCATACTCGCCGGCATATTGCTGGGCAACGGCGCAGTATATTTCTTTAACAAAATGCCCGCCAAGTGGTTCTGCGACTACGGCGAGACGCCATCGGCGGAACTTCGCGACCCATACACCCAGCGAATCAAAAGTAACCCCTGGAAGTTCGTCTTCACGATGTTTTTTGTTGCCATCGGCGTGTATATGGTCGTCAACGACTGGCGCTTTGCCATTGCGGCCCTGCTGGCCATATGGCTCATGGTGGAAATGTCCATTGGCGACATCAAGTACGGCATAGTGCCGGACCAGCTGGTGATCCTGCTGGCAGTGTCGGCCCTGGGCTTCATCGCCTATCACGGCAGTTGGAAGGACTGCGTTTTCGGCGCTCTCATCGGCTTCGGCGTCATGGGATTCATGGGCCTCCTTGGCAAACTCATGTACAAAAAGGACGCCGTAGGCGGTGGCGATATCAAGCTCTTCGCCAGCCTCGGGCTCCTGACGGGAGTCTATGGCATACTGGCTATCTTCGTCATGACGACGATATTCAGCGCGGGGCATTTCATATGGCTCCTTTTGCGCAAAAAAGCTAAAAGAACGGATTCGCGGCCTATGGTTCCTTATGCGACCCTGGCCACGATCATATATCTGGTCTTCCTGTGGGGAAGGCTGGAGCTATGGCTGACGCTGTAGCGGGAGGCGTTTTATGTTTATGGATATGAAAACTCAGTGCTTCATGGAGGCGGCCAAGTGCCTGAACTTTACCAAGGCGGCGGAGCGGATGTTTATTTCCCAGCCGGCCCTGTCGAAGAACATCGCGTCACTGGAAGCAGACTGTGGCATGCGGCTCTTTTACAGGGACAAAAAAAGCTCTGTGCGCCTGACTCCTGCCGGGGCTGTCATGCTCTGCGAACTGCAGAAGGCTGTGAAAATCACCGACGGCATACTTGAGAAAGCCCGTATGGCCGAGGCCGGTGAAGAGGGGCATATGGTCATCGGTCTGCGATTCGGGCAGATATTCAACTATGACGTTAAGGCGGTTCTGAATAAAATCGATGATGAGTATCCGGGCATAGAAATCGAGAAGATATCCGGCGGCTACAGAGATCTGCGGACCTGGCTGGAAGATGGCACGGCCGATATGATCGTAACCTATGAGGAGGAAGCGGGACTCATCAGTGACGCCACCTGGGAAGAGGTGGCTGTATTGGATATGGGTTTCTGCGTGCCTAAGGAAAATCCCCTGGCAGCAGAGAAAACCCTGCATATCAGGGACCTCGAGGGGCAGAAGATAATAGTCCCTGACGAGAGGGAAATATTCACAGTGTACGATAGATTCAGAGAGCAGTGCATGATGGAGGGATTCGCGCCTTTAGAAATCTATGCGCCTGATCTGAATCATAAGAATCTTATGGTGGAAATGGGCAAGGGCATTTGTCTGTGCACCGATGACGTCATGATCAACAGGAGCCCCAACGTGAAATTCTTCAAGTGCAGAGAGCTTGGGAAGGTGAAACTGGTAGCCGCCTGGCTGAAGGACAATTACAACCCTGTCATAACTTTTTATCATCAGATGTACGAAAATCTCTACCGTAACGAGCGATAGAGCATAGTTTTAATAACCTCAGGTTATGATAACATAATAGATAAATATTTCACAAATACCACCTTGCGTGGTATTTTTGTTTTATCAGAATATTTGTTATTTGAAATATTATCTACATTGACCTTATTATGATTTTGGAGGTATCATTATGAGCAATCAGAAACACGACGTTAAAGCCGGTAAGAGCAACTTCGGCGCGAAAGGATGGTTCGTCATCATCTTCTCATTCCTTTGCATAGTCCTTGACAGTTCCCTGATCAACGACTCGCTGAATGTAGTCATCAGCGCTTTTTCAGGAACCCACGGATGGAGTCAGAATTCACTGTATGCATTCTCATCCATATGCTCCTTCATATCGGTTGCAGGAGCTGTACTCTGGGGCTATCTTTCTAACAAAACAAACATCAGATTTGTCTGGGGCTTTTCCCTGGCAATTACGGCTGTTGCTTGCTTCTTCTGGGGCAGGACTGACAGCATAGTAGTTTACTTTATCTGCCTTGCAGTATCTACAGTTGGCGGCATGGCCTTCTGCTATATCGCAAACCTGAATGTTATTTCTAACTGGTTCCCTAAGAAAAAGGGAATCGCCATGGGATGGGTAACCATCGGTTTCCCTCTGTCGGCAGCAGTAACATCAGTTGCGGTAGGTAAAATGATGGCAGCAGGCGGACTGCCTCACGTTTATACTGTTTATGGTATAATTGCAGCAGTATTCGCTGTTATCGCATTTATCTTTATCAGAGATTACCCGGAACAGGCCGGAGCATACCCTGATAACGACAAGTCATATTCCAAGGAAGAAGCAGATAAGGAACTCAGACTTGGACTGGAGTACATGAAGACTTCTATCTGGAAACCGGCTAAGCTTCTGAAGAATAAAAGAGTATGGGCAATAGCATTTTCCCTTGGTGTAATGGAGCTGTATTCTCTTGGAGTAATGACAAATTTCCTTCCAAGATTCCTTCAGGCAGGATATCAACAACCGGAAATTCTCAAGATGCTTGGCATAGCGGGAGCTCTCGCATGCCTCGGAAGTTATGCTTGCGGACAGCTTGACGCTCACGTTGGCACCAAAAAGGCAGTGCTGATAACCCAGACTCTGGCAATCATCGCTTTGATCCTTAACCTGATCCCGATGAGAGCGACACAGTACGCATCACTTCCGTTCCTGGCAATGATGCTTGGCGGCGCTTCCAACTATCTGGTTTCCTTCACGAATACAGTCTGGGGTCGTTACGATTTTCCTATGGCCTATAAAGTGCTTAAGCCAATGGTTGCAGCCCTTGGCGCCTGCGGAGTCGCCATCGTCGGTATCATAGGAAATACAGCATCATACGCAGTGGCTTATGTAGTGCTTGGAGTTCTGGTAGCTGCAGGAATGGCCGTAATGGCAATGACATCTGACAGCAAGCTTGGCCGCGATGAGGAAGATTTTGAAGCCGAAGAAGCTGGCCTATCAGGAGCAGCTGATAATCAATAAGTTAACAAATGTTAATAGTATACATAATTAAAAGGATATTAGCACTAAGAGAATAGAAATAGTATAATCAATAGTATAAAGAGGAGTATCAAAAATGAAGGTATTAGGAATTTCCGCTGGTTCAAAAAACGGAAACAACGACGCTATGTGCAAGGAGGCTCTCATGGGAGCCAGGGAAGCCGGAGCTGATGAGATCCAGTTCATTAATCTGAACGATCTTCATCTGGAGCACTGCACAGGTTGCACAGCCTGTGTAATGAGCCTTATGAGCGGCAAGGGCGGAGCTTGCATCATTAAAGATGACTTTGAATGGCTCAGAGATAAGATGATGGATGCAGACGCGATCGTCTGGTCTGTTCCGATCTTTGAGAAGGGCGCATCCGGACTGTTCAGGACTATAACTGACAGAATGGGCCCGAGAAACGACAAGGCTATGATCATAGTCGGCAGCAAGATCGCTGAGGAAACGGGAGGCAAACTTCCTGATCAGAGAATGCTGAAGGACAAGGTCGTGGCTTACATCGGAGTTGGCGGATCGGATTGGTCCACCAGGATACAGTGCGATTTCTTCAATCAGGCACTTACGCCTGCATGGAAGGTCATCGACACAGAAGTATTTTCATGGTCCAAGTGCATAGTAATGGACGAGGATAAAGTTAACAGAAGCCACCAGATAGGCGTGGAGCTGGCCAATGCTGCCAAGGATTATGAGGCGGCCAAGTGGGTCGGAGATCCGGGGATCTGCCCTCACTGCCATTGCAGAAACTTCTATCTGAGCGACGATGCTACCAAGGCGACTTGTTGCGCCTGCGGACTCGTTGGCGAAGTCAAAGTCGACGGCGGGAAGGTATCCTTCCACTTCGATCCGGAGACCGAGGCGAGAGCACACGATCTGCTGTCCGGCAAGTTCATGCATGTAGACGATATCAAAGAGAACGAAGGCAAGCTGATGGAGCTGAAGAAGACCGATGAATTCAAGCGTAAGAAGCAGGCTTACATCGACTTTATTTCAGCAACAAAACCTGACTAGGCTTTCTCGTGGAAGGCCGTGCGGCCTGCGCGGAGCTGAATAGGCTTGCAGAAGAAAAAGAGGAGATTACAAATGAGCGACAGAACTATGTTGCCTTTTGAGCCAATGAGGAGTTTGATCTTTGTTGACCTGGCAAAAGAAGATTACAGAATCAAGTTGGAGAACTGGCTGTACAGGTATCACATTCCAGACAGCATTTCACAGTTCGGACCTTATGTTACCAAGTATGCCTTTTATCCGGCATTACCGGTACCTCCGGGCGGCGAGCGCTTCGGAACTGTAAGGATGCAGATGACTGAGCATTACTGGCTTGTTAATCCTAACAACCCTAAGTTCAACCATCACAAGGCTCTTACGGAGTTCTTCCCTACAGACGTATTGAAATGGCAGAACAATATCCCTGACGATTTCGACCCTAATAATATGGCGCCGAAAGATGAAGTGGAAAACATCGAGGGAGACGATGCAAGGTCGACCAAGGGCGATGCTTCCAAGGGAACAGTTCCTTTCATATTCGCTTTCATACCGGTATGGTGGGAAGAGGATTTCAAGGGCGAAGGCAGAACAGTCGAGGACGGACCTAACTACAGATGGCAGTTCGTCATCAAGTACCCTGAAGGCCATGAAGAGGAAGGCGAGAAGTGGTTCCACGAGGAGTTCATCCCGGCATTCCAGGATGCTGAAGAGGTCAACAGAATAGTATCCAGCAGGGTCATACAGGAAGCCAATAACTGCGAATTCGACAGAGTCTGCGAGATGTGGTTCCAGTGCCAGACATCATGGGTCAACACTATCAAGGAAGTATCCAAGAAAGTCAAGAAGCCGTCATGGGCAGAAACTGAAGATTTCCCTTACCTCACACAGAGCTTCGGTATCTCCAGCGTATTCCTTTCGGATATAGCGAGAGCAGACAATATAACTAGTTATCATGGCTATATCACCATGAGGTAAGGAGAGGACGAGTTATGGCAGTAGAGTTTAAAGAGGGGAACAAGGGTTACATCAAAAACCTTGAAGTCCTGGGTTATAGCAAAATGGACGGCAATTGCGGCATGTTCCAGATGGCCCTGTATAAAACTAAAGAAGGAAAGTACCTCCTGTACGGAGCCTGCTTCGGCGGCACCCAGAAAGGAGTAATGATCAGCGATGTAACTGATCCGGAAAATCCTGAATTCATAAGATATATGCAGCTTGTGGATCCGGAGGAGTATCCTACCACAGAAACTCCGAAGGTACAGATAGCAGACGATCTGCTGATCTGCGCAATGACAGCCGGTTCAGGTCCGGAGACCTTAACAGGCAAGAAAGACCTGTCAGATGTCAAATGCGAAGTAGGCATAAGGATATACAGTCTGAAGGAAGATCCATTACATCCAAAATTCCTCAGCTATTGGGACTGTGGAGTCCCACATTCTATCGGAGTCCACAGATTCATGTACAACGGCGGCAGATACGTTCATCTATCCTGCGAGTGCATGCCTTTCGAGGGCATGATCTACAGGATCATCGATATAGAGGACGTGATGCACCCGAAGGAGATCGGCAGATGGTGGTCTCCTGAGCAGTACGCTGACGGATATCCTGGCAGAACCTTTGACCATGCGGCCGGCCACGTGCCAAACTTCATGGACAAAGGATGGATGCACGGCCCTCCTTTTGTTCGCGGCGACAAAGCCTACCTTGGCTATTGTGGCGACGGTTTATACGTCCTGGACGTGTCGGACATGACCAGGCCTAAATGCCTCGGCAACTTAAGGTTCATGCCGACATTCTCCAGCGAGCTGGCAGGCGCGAGACTCCACACAGCATTACCTTTGCCGGGCAGAGATCTGGTGGTTTGCCAGAACGAAGGCGAGAGATTCCAGTTCTTCGGACCTGGAAAAATCCAGCACCCGCAGGCTTTGAACAATATTCACATGGTCGACGTCAGCGACCCGACCAGGCCTACGCTCATAGCTGAATTCCCGTATCCTGAAGTTCCTGAGGACTTCCCTTATAAGAACTTCAACTATATGCAGATGGACGTTCCGGGACCTTTCGGGCCTCATAACCTCCACGAGCCTATGGACGGGAAACCATGGCTGGAGCAGCGTGGAGATAGGGTCTACTGCTGCTACTTCCATGCGGGACTCAGAATATACGACGTATCCGACGAGTTCAGACCGAGGGAGATCGCATACTTCATTCCGCCGAATCCTACACAGGATCCGAAAGAATCCTACTTCCCAGGCTTCCCTGGACCGCGTAACGCAGTCACAGAGGACGTCATAGTCGACGATCGCGGCAACATAATCATCGACGCGCTGGACGACGGATTCTACATTCTGAGAATGAAAGAAGACAAATAGATTCAATAACTTATTAGACGAAAGGCTGCTGTCTTCAGATGGCAGTCTTTTGCTGTGCCTGCATCATAAATCGTATGTAATTTTCGATTTCTATGGTAATGGAACCGATATTTTGTTATAATACTGATATGTATATTCAGGAAAGGAGATAGTGCTGACATATGATAACAGGCAAGCAAAGGAGCTATCTGAAAGGTATCGCTCAGGAACTTGAGCCTATGGCAAGTATAGGCAAACTGGGATTGACTTCCAACGTAGTTGATTCCATAGACAAGTACCTGGCAGCGCACGAATTGATCAAGGTCAAGATCCAGGATGGATCTAACCTGAAACCGAAGGACGTATGCGAGGAACTTTCAAATAGACTTCAGGCCGAATTCGTTCAGGCCATAGGCAAGAAATTCGTCCTTTACAGACAGTGCAAGGATAAGAGCAAGAGAACGATAGAATTACCTCAGTAATATGGAGAGAAATATTCTGCTGACAATCGAATACGACGGGACCGGCTTTCACGGCTGGCAGAGACAACCGGAGGTTAGGACAGTTCAGGGCGTTCTTGAAGAAGCTCTGAGCCGGGTCTGCGCTACGCCCATTACTATAGACGGCGTAAGCAGGACCGACGCCGGGGTACACGCCCTGGGACAAAGGGCAACCTTTTCGGGTGACTTCGGGATCCCAGCTGACAGGATACCCATAGCTGTCAACGGACTTCTGTCCGGCACTGACAGGGAGGGGGATCTGCGGATCATTGAATCCAGGCAGGTGCCTTCCGGCTTTCATGCCCGCTTCGATGCCAAGGGAAAGAAATACAGGTATATGATCAGAAATGAAGAGAATATGGCTGTATTTTTGCGCAACTACAGGTATCAGGTGTCGGAAACTCTTGACATGGATGCTATGCGTACGGCCGCGTCATACATAATCGGCGAGCATGATTTTGCTTGCTTTCAGGCTGCCGGCGGAACGCCGAGAGAGACTACAGTGCGCACAGTGACTTCCCTTGATATTTTTCAGGAGGGAGAGCCGGGCGCCAGAGACATATCCATAGAGATCGCCGGAGACGGTTTTCTGTATAATATGGTAAGAATAATCACAGGCACTCTGGTAGAAGTTGGACGGGGGAAGATAGCCCCGGAACAGATGATAAACATACTGGATAGTCACGACAGGGGGACGGCAGGCCATACGGCGCCGCCTCAGGGACTCTATCTGGTTGAAGTATATTATTAACTTTTAAGGTGAAGGAGAGATGCAGATGGCTCATAAAGTTGACGACAGACCTTCCTGGGATGAATATTTCATGGGAATGGCAGAACTTACAGCTAAGCGTTCCACTTGTCTGAGGAGACACGTGGGGGCAGTGATCGTGAAAGACCGGCATATAATCGCAACAGGCTATAACGGAGCTCCGAGAGGGGTTGCCCACTGCAGCGAGATCGGCGGATGCCTGCGGGAAGAGATGAATATACCTTCCGGTGAGAGGCACGAGCTGTGCAGAGCTTTACACGCTGAGCAGAACGCCATTATTCAGGCTGCGACCCTTGGCCAGAGCATTGAAGACGGCGACATCTACATTACCAATCAGCCTTGCGTTATCTGCGCCAAGATGATAATCAACGCAGGAATCAAGAGGATAGTCGTAAGAGACGGATATCCTGATGAGCTGGCGGTCAAGATCCTGGACGAGGCCGGCCTTAAAGTTGTAGAACTTAAGAAATAATCGAAATAGAGGATTATATATGGAAATAACCAAATTGATCATATTCGGCTCCTTTTTTGTAGCCTTTTTTGTAGCACTGGCGACGACGCCTTTTGCTATCAGACTGGCTCCGAAAATAGGCGCTATGGACATACCCAAAGACGAACGGAGGATGCATAAGAAGCCAATGCCGAGATTCGGCGGACTGGCCATATTTGTGGGCGTCACCGTATCCCTTCTGGTGTTCCTTCACGGCAACGAGAAGATCATGGCCGTCATAGTCGGCAGCGTGCTCATATATAGCCTTGGAGTCGTAGATGACCTGAAAAACCTGAATGCTAAACTGAAGTTTTTCTGCGAGGTACTGATAGCCATACTCATGTATTACATGGGACTGCGTATTGAATTCATCGATAACTACTTCGGACCGGGTCTCTGGAGATTCGGAGCCGTAGTCTGCTTCATCGTGACGGTGCTTTGGATCGTTGGGATCACCAATACCATTAACCTTGTAGACGGATTGGACGGACTGGCTGCAGGCATTGCGACTATAGCCTGCCTCAGTGTGGCTTATGTTGCCTACATTCACGGGGATAAATACGGACTTCTCATAGTCTGCGCGGCTATGATGGCAGTTGCCGGCGGAGCCATGGGTTTCCTGCCATACAACTTCTACCCCGCCAAGATATTTATGGGAGACAGTGGCTCCCTGTTCCTGGGCTTTATGATAGCGGCATTGTCCGTAGTGGGGCCATTGAAGAAATCAACGTTGATTGCGGTAGTTATACCGGTACTGGTACTGGGCGTGCCGATTTTCGATACGTTCTTCGCTATAGTGCGGAGGATGGTCAACAAGCGGCCAATCATGGAGGCGGACAAAGGCCATCTTCATCATCATCTCATGGCCTCGGGTTATGGCCAGCGGCGAGCGGTGCTCATGCTCTACGGCATAAGTGCTATTATGGGAATGGCGGCTGTACTGGTAAGCAGAGAATTATATAAGGACTCCTTCGTACTGGTGGGAATAGCGGCAATTTACCTCTATGTTTTCCTGACAGATCCGAACCACAAGATGCCACAGATAAAGGCAGTCAATATCGAGAAGGAAGAGAAGAAAGAAAAGAAGGATGGGCATTAACAATCAGAACACAGTGACCATCGACAACAGAACGTTGCTTGATAAACTGGTGAAAATTGCAATACCGATAGCGATCCAGGGGGTGGTTTCAGCCACCCTCGGTTTAGTTGATAACTTAATGGTAGGGTTCCTTGGAGAAGCCGAGCTGGCAGCCGTAGGCATAGCCACCCAGGTGTACTTCATACACTATCTTTTTTTATTTGGATTCAACAGCGGCACTGCCACATTCATGGCTCAGTTTTACGGAAACGGCGATAAGAAGAATATAAGGAAGGTCCTGGGATTCGATATGGCGGTGGCCCTCTGCATCGGCACACTGTTCTTCATAGTGTCATTTTTCTTTACTGATCAGATACTTCATATATATACTGATGATTCGGTCATAATCGCCATGGCCAGACCCTACGTCAAAATAGGCACTGTGACATATTTCTTCCTGGCTGTGTCAGCACCGCTGGAGACTGCTTTCAAATCCACACAGCAGACCAAGGTGCCTATGATCATAAGCGCAGTGGTTTTCAGCACTAATACCTTTCTGAATTATGTTTTCATTTTCGGCAAATTCGGCGCTCCGGCTATGGGCATCAGCGGCGCGGCTCTGGCAACCTGCATCGCCAGATGCGCAGAGATGGTCATCAGTATGATAGTGGCCAACAGAGGTAATTACGGCCTGGACGGAAAGCTGAAGGATTTCCTGGGATGGGACAGAGAACTCATAGTCAGAGTTGTTAAGAACGCTCTGCCTACCACAGGAAACGAGCTCTTCTGGAGCATCGGCACTTCTATGTATGTGGCGGCCTTTGCCAGGATAGGTACTACGGCCTATGCGTCCTATCAGGCGGCGGCTACCATCAATAACATTTTTTCATTTGCGGCCTTCAGCGTCGGCGACGCCACGCTGATCCTGGTCGGCGCCAAACTGGGTGAGGGGAAAAAAGACTATGCTTACGCTCTGGCCAAGAAGATGCTGAAGATCGGCACTTTGTTCGGCGTCCTGTGCGGTCTCGTAGTAATTGCGGCGGCGTGGCCCCTGGTAAACCTCTTTGCTCTGACTGCTCTGGGCAAGATCTACGCTTTCAGGATACTGGTAGTCTATGGCCTGACTATGGGCCTGAATCTCTTCGCCGGGATCAATATCACCGGTGTTCTGCGAGGAGGCGGAGACACCCGATACGCCATGTTCACCGAAGTGGGATGCATCTGGTCAGTGGCCGTGCCCCTGGCCTTCGCCGCATCACTGTGGTGGCATCTGCCGATTTATATGGCTGTCCTCTGCGTCAGAGGCAACGACCTGGTGGAGAGCATCATACTCTATCATAGATTCAAATCTAAGAAATGGATGAATACGGTCATAACCGGACTGTAAGATCAGTGGGCATCTCCCGCATATGGCTATTTATCCACGAAATATCTGCGCTTTTGATGCGCCACATCATAACTGGAAAATCAACGATTCTTGCACGGGCCGGGCCGCAGGACGTCGGCCGCAAGAATTGCTTTGAAATGATTGCCATTGTGGCACTATCCTTTTTCGAAATCAATGAAACGCAAGAATCGGCCTGATAATTGGACTGATGTGGCGGATATCAGATTTCATAACAGGATCCGTGCAAGAATCAGCCAAATAATTGATCCATTGTGGCGGCCACCGGCCTCAACGGCAGCGTTTCCAATGGCTACGCGCCACATTACTTATGTAATTTCCTTGATTCTTGCGTGAGGCTCCCTAATATTTTGGTGAGACGCCACAGTGCCTTCAATAATCCGAGGATTCTTGCACGCAAGCCCGTCACCTTGATTTGATACGCCACATTGCAATAAAAAAGACAGTGATTCTTGCAGGCAGGCTGGTGAGCAATTCCATCGACCGATTCTTGCACGGACCGGGCCGCAGGCTGGTGAGCAATTCCATCGACCAATTCTTGCAGCCCAACGCCAGCTTATACAAACAGGCTTCCGATATGATAGATTATAAATGCTACGATCCAGGCAACGCCGGTTTGGAAGAGAACTGTCGAGAAGGCGTATTTCCAGCCACCCATTTCTCTTCTGACTGTAGCCAGCGTAGCTACGCACGGCATGTACAGCAGACAGAATGTCAGGAAACAGTAAGCCGACAGAGGCGTGAACATCTGAGACAACATCTGCGCCAGAGTCAGGCCGCTTGTAGCCTTTGTTAAAACGGCCATAGTACTCACCACGGCTTCCTTTGCCGAGAGACCTGTGATCAGCGCCGTCGCCGCCCGCCAGTCGCCGAAGCCCAGAGGCTCGAACACAGGCGACACGAACTTGCCGATAGCGGCCAGCATACTGTGGCTCGGATCGGACACCATAGTCAGGCCCGGACTGAAACTCTGCAGGAACCAGATGACGATAGTCGCGACGAATATTACCGTGAAAGCCTTTTTGATGAAGCCCTTCACGTTTTCCCAAACACGCAGGGCCACGCTTTTGGCCGCCGGGATCCTGTATGGCGGCAGCACCATTACGAACGGTACCGGATCGCCTTGGAACAGGGTTTTGTTAAATATCAAAGCGCAGATTATGGACACCAGTATGCCCGTAATGTACAGGCCGGCCATGACCAGGGTGCCGTTTGTCGGGAAAAACGCGGCGGTTATCATAGCGTACAAAGGCAGCTTGGCGCTGCATGACATGAATGGTATCAGGGTTATGGTCAAGTGACGGTCGCGCTTGCTGGGCAGGGATCTGGTGGCCATGATGGCAGGCACGGAACAGCCGAAACCGATGAGCATAGGCACCAGAGAACGGCCTGACAGACCGATTTTCTCTAGGAGTTTATCCATAACGAAAGCTACTCGCGGCATGTATCCACTGTCTTCCAGAATGGACAGGCAGAAGAACAGAACAGCAATTATGGGCAGGAAGGAAATGACGCTTCCGACTCCTGCACAGACGCCGTTGATCACCAGAGAGTAGACCTCTGTGGAGGCTCCGGCAGACAGCAGACCATTGCCGATCTGTTTGATGACCCAGTCGACGCCAACGGACAGCCAGTCTGACAGCAAGCTTCCCAGGCTGCCGAAGGTCAGCCAGAAAATGAAGACCATTATGCACAGAAAAATTGGGATCGCAAATATACGATTCGTCAGTATTTTGTCTATTTTAATGGCCCGGTCGTGTTGTATCGTAGTGGTGATTTCCTTGGTCACGACTTCCTTGCATACATCTTCCACGAAGGCGTAGCGCATATCGGCCATGGCCGCTTCTCTGTCCGTGTCCATGTGGTGCTCCATGTCTTTGATGATGTCGCGGATGATAGCACTGTCGCCGTCGTCCAGGGAAAGCTGCCTGATGACGGGCTTGTCGCCTTCGACGATCTTGGTAGCACAAAACCTGACGGGCAGGCCGATCTCTCTGGCCGGCTCTTCTATTATATGGCTTATGGAGTGGATGGCCGTGTGTACGTGGCCTTTACAAAAATCTATATTGGTAGGTACCTGATGTTTGTCTGCTGCCTCGATGGCGTAGTGTATCAGGTCGTGAATGCCCCTGTTCTTGGAGGCGGATATAGGAAGGACCGGGATCGTAAGGATCTCGGAAAGTTTGTTCATGTCGATTTCTATGTCGTTGCTGTAGACCTCGTCCATCATATTCAGGGCCAGCACCATAGGTATCTCCAGTTCCATAAGCTGAAGCGTAAGGTACAGATTTCTTTCGAAATTGGTGGCGTCTACTATATTGATGATGACATCGGGTTTGCCCTCCAGAAGTATCTGTCTGTTGGCCATATCGTCTACGGTGTATTCGGACAGGGAGTACATTCCCGGAAGTTCGATGACGTTGGCTCCGTTATGGCCCTTGACGGGGCCTTCTTTGGTCTTGTTTCCGGGCGTCGAGAATACGCCCTGATGCTGCAGTCCGCCTGTCATCTGGTTGTAGAGGGTCGTTAGTCCCGAATTGGGATTGCCGGCCAGAGCGATATTCACATTGAATCTGGCCATTAATTTACCTCCCTGACTGTTACGACGGCGGCTTCATCTTTCCTGATGGAGAGCTCGTAGCCCCGCAAAAAGATCTCTATAGGATCTCCGAAGGGAGCTACCTTCCGGACTCTCACCTCGGTATTAGGGGTGAGGCCCAGATCCAGCAGCCTGCGCCGGAGAGCGCCCTTGCCGCCTACAGTCTCTATTATTGCTTTTTTTCCTTTTTTTAATTCGCTTAATTTCATATTAATAGTATATAACGGTTAGAGGCATCTTACAAGAAGTTTTGGCTATGTTCTCGCGGGGTTATTCCTTAAGAGTTCTTAAGGAATATTAAGTGAAATTGTATACAATCTCATCTGAGAAACAAAATAATATTAAAAAAGATGTTACAACAAACAATAAACACATTGTTCGTGTGTTGGTATTGTGAAAACTCCAAGTTCTTAAGAAGTCTTAATACTTTCTCATATATACTATAAGAGTGTTGAGCATCAGTTTGCTCGACATTTTCATTAGTTAGGAGAAAACACATTTTATGATCAAGAAGATATTCACAGTTTTAATAGCATTAACAATAGTTACTACATCAGCAGGTATGGTGTTCGCTGACGACAGTACCACCAGCGTTGCGACATCGGGAACTGCAACTGCAGAGACGACGACGGGATCTACAGAAACGACAGCTACTGCGGAAGCAGATAATAACGCATCAGCAGAAGCAACGGCCAAGGAGAAAGCAGAAGCCGCTAAGAAAGCAGCGGCTGAGAAGAAGGCCGCTGCCAAGAAGGCTAAAGCCCTTAAGTATAAGAAGGGTCTGGCTTCATACATAAGAGCGGTCAATGGAAATTACAGCAAGGCAGGTTCCATGAAGCTGGCAGGTTATTTCATCAGCTATGGCAAGAAGTACAAGGTCAGCCCTCTGGCACTTATGGCTATGGCTAAGCATGAGAGTGGCTTCAGCGCCAGAGCTCATAATCCGGCAGGATACTACGGAATGATGCAGACCAGCGCAAGCCTGGGCAGAGCTAAGGGATTCAGCAAGAGCGAACTGCTGATAGCCAAGAACAGCATCAAGGTGGCAGCCAGCTATCTGAGGTACAATCTCAAGTATTTCAATTACAACTACTCCAAGGGCATTGCAGGATACTGCTGCGGAACATACGCTGTCAAGACAGGCCACTACAGCAAGACTACATCCAATGCCAGAGTAAGGACTATGAAGAACATCAAGAAATATCTGGCAAGACACAATTACGTTTAAAGAATCAATGACAGGGACCGGCATCGCGCCGGTCTTTTTTTCGGCAAAATCCCTGTTGACATGCTATGAATAAGAAGATATACTATATTTACTAAGTAAGTTTACTAAGTAACAGAAAGGGGACTTGAAACATGAATAATAACATGAAGACTGTTACTTGCTCTTTCGTAATGGACAGGGATGTCTATAACGCATATAAGAGTATAGTTACAGGAAATGGAGAGAACGTTAAAGGGAATATTATAAGATATATGCAGAGTGTTATCGATTATGGAACACCAAATGCTGAAACTATTGAAGCTATGGAAGAAGTAAAAAAGTTAAAAGCTGATCCTGATAAAAAGACATATGGTTCTTTTGCGGAAATAATGAAAGGCATTGATAATGATTAAATACAGGATAGTTCTGACCAGAGCATTCAGGAAAGATTTGAAAACAGCTGTTAAAAGAGGATACAATATCGACCTGTTAGAGTATGTGGTAGATACTCTTTCAGCTGGTGAGCCTTTGCCTGAAAAGTACAATGATCATAACCTGATGGGAAACTACAGAGGGTGCAGAGAGTGCCATATAACCCCGGATTGGCTTCTGATTTACGAAATATCTGATAATGAGTTGATACTGTATCTGACCAGAACAGGTACACATAGTGATCTTTTCTGATAATGACAGGGACCGGCATCGCGCCGGTCTTTTTTTGCTTTGGATATTTGCCATAGACAGAGATAAATGATATAATATATGTTCGTGATTAATACATTTAACAGGAGATGAGGAAATGAAGGTATCAGAAGTAGTTCCGGTCAAATTTGTCGGCGGGAAGATGCTAATACTTGATCAGAGCAAGCTTCCGGGAGAAGAAAAGTACCTGGAAATGGAGACCAAGGAAGATATATATGTGGCCATCAAGAAGCTTAAGGTCAGAGGAGCTCCGGCCATAGGCGTAGCCGCCGCATACGGATTGTATGTATCAACGCGCCACAGCCACGCCAAAACTTTGAAGGAGTTCAGACCTGAGGTGAAAGAAGTGGCAGACTACATAGTCAAGGCCAGGCCAACAGCAGTCAATCTTTCATGGGCCCTTAGCCGCATGATGGACAGGCTGGACACATTCAACGGCGACGTGAGCGATGCCAAACAGATGCTTTTGTCCGAGGCGGATAAGATCAGAGTCGAAGACGAGAACTCGTGTCACAAGATGGGTGAGTACGGGCTCACACTTCTGAAGCCGGGCATGGGTATCCTTACCCACTGCAATGCCGGAACCCTGGCAACAGCCAAGTACGGTACAAGCCTTGCGCCTATTTACCTTGGCACAGAGAAAAACTACGACTTTAAAGTCTTTGCTGATGAGACCAGACCTTTGCTTCAGGGGGCCAGACTGACAGCCTGGGAACTGACCAAGGCGGGAGTGGACGTGACACTCATATGCGACAACATGGCGTCCATAGTCATGAAAAACGGCTGGATAGACGCTGTGGTAGTAGGCTGCGACAGAATGGCAGCCAATGGCGACGGAGCCAACAAGATAGGCACATCAGCAGTGGCCATCCTTGCCAAGGAATACGGCATCCCTTTCTACATGTTCGTGCCTACGTCGACAATAGACTACGACACGAAAACGGGAGACGATATACAGATAGAACTCAGAGACGGAAAAGAGATCTCCGAAATGTGGTATAAACAGCCAATGGCACCACAGGGAGTGAAAACATATAACCCGTCCTTCGACGTGACGCCGGCCAGGTACATTACCGCCGTCATAACTGAAAATGGCATAGTGAGAGCACCTTATGAAGAAAATCTGCTTAAACTTAAGGAAAGAACGGTGAAATAATGGCAGAGGAAAAGAAAAGCTTTCTGGCAAAATACGTTAAAATCATAGTAATATTCGCAGTTATTGCAGGATCGTCATCGGGCATATTCGGCAAGGCTATAAGCGCCGGGTCCATGGCCATAGGATTCTGGAGACTGACATTGGGCGTACCTTTCTTCGCCGTCCCTGTTCTGCTGAACATGAGAGATGAACTTAAGGCAGTGTCCAGGAAGGACCTGATATGGTCTTTCGTGGCAGGCGCATTCCTGTTCGGTCACTTCTTCAGCTGGTATAACGCAGTGAAGATGACAGACATAGCCAGCGCCGTAGTGCTGGCAGCCCTTCATCCGCTGGTGGTACTGCTGGTGACCATATTCATATTCAAGCGTCACGTAGGCAGAAGACCTATCATGGGCATTATCCTGGCTCTGCTGGGCGGAGTGCTGGTGGCCGGCCTTGATTACAGGCACCTGTCCTCAGGCAATTTCAAAGGCGACATACTGGCTTTTGCCGCGGCCGTATTCATGGGCGTATACTTCCTGGTAGGAAATGAAGTCCGCAAAAACGTCGTAGGGCCTGTCTATGTATTCCTTTGCTTCTTCGCATGCTGGGTATGTTTCGCCGTGGGATCCGCGGCCACTCACACACAGCTGCTTGGATACTCAACTAAAGATTATCTGCTCATAGTGCTTCTGACACTGGTATGCCAGATCGGCGCTCACGCAGTATTCAACCTGTGCTTCGGCTATGTTGATTCATTATATGTATCGGCATGGGAGTCAGGCGAGTCGGTATTCGCTATAATACTGAGTTTCATTTTCCTTGGCGAAATACCTACATCATGGGAGCTGCTCGGCGCAGCCATCGTAGTTATCGGTCTGCTGTATTACAACCACTACACGGGCCTAGAGGAAAAAGAGAATGAGCTACAAAGTTAAATTGCCCACCTTTGAGGGGCCTTTCGACCTTCTCGTATATCTCATAGAGGATGCCCAGATGAGCATCTACGATATACAGGTGTCGACCATCACAAGCCAGTATCTGGACTATATCGACAGCATGAACGAGATGAATTTCAATCTTTCATCTGAATTTATGCTGCTGGCGGCGGAACTCATCGAAATCAAATCCAAGATGATGCTGCCGAAATCCGATCTTGATTCAGATCTTCTCAAGGTAGAGGATCCGCGGAGCGATCTGGTGGAAAGGCTGCTGGCATACAAGCGCTGTAAGCATTACAGCCAGCTGCTGAAAGAATGCCAGGAGGATATGGAGGGCGTCTTCGAGAAACCGCAGGAGGACATTTCCTGCTACCTTGATAACCCGGACGAATATCTCAGCCTGGACATTAAGGAGTTTGCCAAGGCCTTCAGTCTCTTTTTGCACAAAAAGCAGAAGATAGAGGAGACGGCCCGGCATTACACTATGGTCGAGCGTGAAAGAGAAACCATGGAAAATCGCATGGCCTACATCAGGACGGCTTTTGAGCGGGAAGAAAAGTCAGGGAATTACGAAATCAGCATCAGAGACCTGGTGCCGAACGCCCGCGACCGCTTCGATGTAGTCGTGACCTTCGTTTCGGTGCTGCAGATGATGCGTTACAGATATCTCGACGCCACACAGCGCGTCACCTACGGAGAAATAACGGTGAAAAAAGGCAAGAAGTCATTTGACGAGGCGCCAATGGAGGTACTAACTGATGACCAGTAAGAAGGTAATAAAGTCAGCATTCGAATCCATGCTCTATGTGTGGGGACAGCTGCTGCCCGCGGGAGATGCCGCGGAAATATTCGATATCAGCAAGGATGAAGCCATCGAGTACTTCGAGGAGCTGGCGGCTGAATACGAGCAGGAGGGCCGTGGTATACTCATACGCAGAGTCAACGATTCCTTCCAGTTCGTCACCAGAGGCGATAACGAGGAATTCGTCAGGAGGCTCTGTACGCCGGTTAAGATCAAGAAGCTGTCTCAGGCGGCACTTGAAGTCCTGGCGATTATTGCTTACAGGCAGCCTGTAACCAAGGGCGAGATAGATTCGATCAGAGGCATCAAGTGTGACAGAGTCATAGAAGGCCTTATGAAGAAGGAATTGATCGAGGATCTCGGCAGGAGCGACGCCGTAGGCAGACCTGTGCTGTACGGCACCACAGATGCATTTCTTAAGAATTTCGGTTTCGAGTCCCTTAAGGACCTGCCGGAAATCGAGAATATAGAGGGTATCATCAATGTAGATGACGATACCGATGATGAAGTAGAAGATGATTCCAGACAGATCACTATTGAAATGGAGGGTGAAGATGTCCGAAATAATTGAAGTAGAATGCCCGAATTGCGGCGAGACCATCAAGGTCAATATGAATGAGTTCGTTGACGTAGTCGAGGATCCTGAGTACAAGGCTCAGATCATAGAGGGGGATTTCTTCCTCAACGAATGTCCCGGCTGCGGTGATGGAGTAATGGTGGAATACCCTGTAATGTACATGGATCCCAGCCGCAAGTTGAATGTATATATGGCGCCGGAGCACGAGGATGACATGCTGGAACAGCTGAACAGTCTGGATGTGCCTGATTCGGATCAGGACGAAGAGGCCGTTTACAGGCTGACATCCTGCGGTCTGCAACTTATGGAGAAGATCCTCATTGCCGAGCGCAACAGAGACGACAGAGTCGTCGAGCTGTATAAGTTCGTTGTCTGGGACGATGTAAAGGAAGACTACCCGGACCTTGAAGAGGGCGACCTTTTGTTCATGTTCGACGACGACGAGGAATACCTGGTAGTGTGGCCTTCAGAAAACGAGGCCGGCGAGAAGCTTACCATACCTTTCGACGACAACCTTTATAATCAGCTGGCTTCAGACTACACAGAGGTCCTGGGTATACCGTCGAACAAGTACGCCGAAGTCGACCAGCGGTGGATAGGCGAGCGCTTTGAAAAGTAATATCATACTCATAGGAATGCCGGCCTGCGGCAAAAGCACTGTCGGCGTTGTACTGGCCAAGACCGTGAACAAAGGCTTCCTGGACACGGACCTTCTCATACAACAAAGGGAAGGCAGGCGCCTTCAGGAGATCATCGATGCCGAGGGAAATGATTATTTTCGCCGTGTTGAAAGGTCGGTGCTGATGGATTTCAAGGGCAGCGGTCAGGTAGTGGCTACAGGCGGCAGCGCCGTTTACTTCGACGATGCCATGGAACATTTCCGACGTGACGGCGTAGTTGTTTATCTGAAGGTTTCGCCTGAGAACATTCTGGATAGAATGAGCAATATCAGGACCAGAGGCATTTCCATGGACAAAGGACAGACTATAGAAGAGCTTTACCTGGAGCGGGCGCCGTTGTACGAAAAATACGCCGACATTACTGTCGACGCAGATGGCTGCACAGTGGAGCAGGTCATAGAAAAAATAGTTTATTCCAGCAGTTTCTTAATATAGTACCTGTTTAAAAGCCGCTGATGAAATGACGTCACGATTTGAAGCAACTGAATAAAATGTTCTTTGATTGTTACAACTAATTTCAACACAGTTACAATCATCAGGAAGCAGAATGCAAGTGTGGGGAATAAACGGCAGTCAAGTGCTCAGCCGATATGACTGCAGGCGCCTATGAAATATCTATATGGTATATTGAAGCGTCAGCATCGTTGCCGGTAATGGCCTTGAAGGCGGTGGTATAGTCGGAGAGCTGCTTCTGATGCTTTTGGTTGATGTCTTCGGTATCCGCATCAGTTTTATAGTCTATTATGTGCCAGGCGTTGCACTTCGGATATACTACATCGATTACACCGTTAAGTATCACGGCGTTCTCTTGAGCTAAGCAGAAGGGGAGTTCGCAGAAGACCTCATCTGCGGCCAGCAGTTCTGTGAGAATATCATGGGGCACGGAGCCCTGCTGCGGGTAACCGCCGCTCCTGGTAGTTTTTGCCACTTTTCTCAGGAGGTCTGTGTAATAGCTATCGTCTGTTCCGTAGTCATTTGAAATCTCTTTTATCAATAGTTCTACATCGACAGTGTTGGCGGAAGAAACCAGAACCTCCATTAGCCTGTGCACTATGGTTCCGGTCAGGGCCGGATCATGGCGCAGGTTCCTGTTTTCAGGCGAAGCTTTGCTCATGAGCGGCGTATCGCTGGGACGGTCTATGGTGTAACTAGGCGCAAAAGGCGCATTATTGAATAATACGCATTCTTTAGTTGCCTTCTTATAGAGATCGTCGGAATCCACGATTATTTCTTCTACAGCTTCAATTTGTTGTTTCTTTACCAGGTCGTAGATATCTCTTTCTGTGGATCGGAGAAGGGGAGACCACATGCTGCCTTCGTACGGCGTCCCATCGGATTTGATACAATCGGCAATAATAAGCGCGTTAGCGGCCCTGGTTGCAGCAACATAAATAAGCCTGTCATTTTCCCTATGCAGTGCGCTTTCCTCTTTGATTTTCTCTGATGGGAATGAGTTGCTTTTCAGTGTGTTGATCTTAAATATCCATCCCTGTGGGGCCTTATCTGTATAATTTGTTCTGTAGTCTGCGTGTAGCCGTCTTTCAGCAGGATCTGCCAGGATCACGACAGGCGCTTCCAGGCCTTTGACTTTATGAAGATTTGCTATGAGGACCCTGTTTGTATCCGGAAGGAGTTGGAGACAGCGTTCTTCACCGGAGTCATTACTGATAAGGCTATGCAGAAATTCCGCGCCTTGTCTGATTGATGTAACATCGCCGGATATTTCCGCGCTGCGTAGCAACTCAAGAGCGAAGAATACATACTCCGCATTATGTGTGCCTGTGCAGGCGAATATACGATTCTCCTCGAGAAGCATAGTAAACACCGCGGCCGGCGATATAGTGAGCGCCATTGCGTGGTAATCCCCCAGGCTATCCTTTGTTATATCACAAGCGGAAAGATAGCACGCCGCGAAGAGATTTTTCTTATCAAAGGGATCGGCAACAGCTGACATGAGATGTGAAACAGCAATCAGGGCCGGGCATTGACCAAACAATACTTCGCCTTCGATCCTGAAGGGTATGCCAGTATCGGAAAGGGCGTTCATATATTCAGAAAGGTGCCCTTTACCAGGCGTGATCACCATGAAATCCCTATACTCAAGTTTCCTGGGAAGACTTGCTACGCTGTTTCTATCCTTATCCTGGATGGTCATGGCGGGATCATTCATGATGTCTGATATTATTCCTGCTACAACAGAAGGATCAGAGTTATTCTCTCTTTTATAGGAGTAGGTGACCCTGTATTTATAAGCGCCGCTCAGAGTGGCGGAGCAGGGCGATTCTTTCATCAGGGGTATCGGATCGAACTTGCTTTGGTTGGCGTTATTATCAGGAAGCAAGTCTGTGAATACATCGTTGAACCAGGCGCACATAGTATCTGACGACCTGTAATTACGTGTCAGATGTAAAACTTCACCGACAGATGGATCATCAAACAGCGTCCGTACTTTTTGGAATGAAGTTATGTCTGCGCTTCAGAATCTGTAAATAGATTGCTTAGGGTCGCCGACAATGAAAAGTGAGCCGGGCCTTGGCTGGCATTTCTCCCAGTCGGCCACAGGCTTCTGCCCCGTAAGATAGAAAAAAATCTCCGCCTGCATTGGATTCGTATCCTGGAATTCATCTATCAGAAAATAGCTGTGTCTCTCATATATGTGGTGAATAAGCTTCCCGTCGTCGGTCGCGTCCTTCTTCAGAAGGTCACGCAGACAGATAAGATAATCGGAGAATGTCATAGCACCTTCACTTCTCAGAGTTGCTGAAATTTCTGGCATTGCAGGAACTACAAAATCCATGAGAACCGAAAATCGATACCCATCTAATTTATTCAGCATAAGCGGATCTTCATCACTGTTGATTTCATACCAGGTGAGTTTGTTTCTGGTCAGGTGAGGGCTGAGGAAATGCTCATGGTTTATCCCAAGCGTTGCAGGATCGAATTCGGGTATTACCTTGAGCCCTTGCAGTTGCTTCAAAGCATATACCACTGATTCCAGGTTGTAATTCCATGACGAGAAGATAGTACGGGAGTTCTCCCTCAGGTATGTCCATGCTGCTATGGAGTTTTTGTTTCTATCATAACTGAGCTCCTCATGGTCTGAAAGATATTGCAGAAACTCTATAAGTTCTGTGCGCTGGCTCCCAAATGCTATATCTGGTTTGGATGCCGGTGGCTTCTGATATTTGAAATCAACATTAGCATTTGACGAGATGATCCTCACGGTGCCTTGGAAAAAATCTTCTGCATTGAAGAAGTAGCCATTCAGACGCGCACACTTCTTCTGCAGATCATCACTGTAGTCTCCGCTTTGAATACGTGAATATACGCGGCGGTATTTGGCCGTGATGCTTGTGTCATCCAGTACTGCCGCATCCGAAGGGATACCGGCTTCCGCTGGATGTTCTGATATTACCATGTTACAAAAAGAATCGATCGTACCCATGAAGCATAGGTCAATGTCTTTCACAGCTGCCCTGGCATATTCGGAATCGGACTCCGAAAGTTTCTTCTGGAATCTGGCGTAGAATTCGCCTGCGGCCGCTTTCGTAAAAGTGATGGCGCAGATCTTTCCAATATCTATGCCGCCTTCCACCATGGCTACCATGCGGTCTACCAGCATACTTGTCTTTCCAGAACCCGCGCCGGCTTCAACGAAATAATTCGAGTGTATATTTTCACGTATCTTAGCGCGTGATGCCTTATCTCCGTCATTGTTAATCATTCTCTGTATCCTCCGGCCATATGTATATATCCGACATCTGGCAGTAATTGCAGTTGTTATCACTGGCTCTGCGAGGGAAATCGTTGCCACTTACAGCAGCCGCGAATTCTTCCATTTTCTTATCCAAAGCTGTTCTCATTAAATCATCATACCTGCATGGTATGGTCAGACCATTACGCAGATATCTGTATTCGCAACGATCTACGGGTATACCCTTCTGTTCGCATAGCCATGCGTAGATTACTATCTGCAGGCAGGTGTCGATGTCATCCTTAACATGGTCCATTTTTCTTTTTGTCTTGAAATCCACAATCAGATATTTTCCATCTTTATCTTTTTCAACTCTGTCGGGGTATCCGTGAAGGCTCACGCCGCTGGGGTGAACATGCATATACTTATCTTCTGCAGAAACCACCACATTGCCCGGATCCTGCCGAAATGCCGACTCCATCATCTCCAGAAAATCTTCTTTTGCTTTAGCTGCGTCATCTGCGTGCAGCGGCGGCCTTTGTACAAGTCTGTCATCGAAGGCATTCTCGCACGCGTCGAGAAATTCCGACTTCGTCATTTTTGCCGAGGCGAGATACTCCATCAATGAATGCGCAAGGATTCCGATATCGGCAGGGCCGAGTACTGTAAATGGGTCATCTGTTTCGTTCTCAGGTATGCCGGCGATATATTTCAGGTAGAACCGTCGTGGACACTGAAAGAATACATCCAAATCCGACGGTGACCATTTGCGGTCTAGGATTCCGTCCGTGCCGGGCATGGTTGCGTAAACAGGCGCAAAAGATGTCATGCGGCCTTCGTTGTATGCCTTGGCCATATATCTGACATTGGACAGTTTGTCATCGAAGTATTGTACGTGTTTGATGGCATTATTGAAATCGTCCATTGTACATTTAGGGTGTTCGAGTTCATAATATGTGAAAAGAACGGAAGATGGATTATGTTCCTTCAGCTCTGACAGGTCGTACCCTGAATATGACAGCCTTGGACTGATGCCGAGACTGGAAGCCAGTGACAAAAGGTCGGTCAGGCTTTGCTTATTTTGCTTAATATGATTTCCCGATGTCGGCGCGGTAGAACTGTCTGCAAATGTAGTTAGCTCATCGTCCAGCAGCAGGTGGTTTTCTGCTGGCGTTCCCGGGAATTCGTCCGCTGACAATCCGCACACAAAGAGATGCTCTCGCAGTGATGAAATGGCGCCGGTGATGGACGTAATGTGGAGAGAGCCTTCCTTGCTGACTTCTGAGCCTATGGATTCCCTGAGAATGTCAGGTGTTATGTCGCTTACATCAGCATTCGGAGCATACATGGTATATGTACTGATCAAATCGGTAATTACGCTGACTGCAGATATATCCATCCGCACGAAGGGTCCTTGCCGGATGGCAGAATACTTTCGAATAAATCCCGTAATGCCTGACTCGAATAGGCATCCGACTTTATTAAGAATATCCGGCCCGCCGCAGGCGTTGATTTTTGCAACATTCGTTTTGTTGTCAAAAGATAAACGCAGATTGCCTGCCATCTTCACTATGCTTTCGATATGAGCTCTGTCGAGTGGGTAGTCGGGGCCCAGTTCCTTTGCCAGGGCCTTTCGGTTGAAGGACTCAGAAAGAAAAATGTTCCGCAGTGCGTCTATGCCATGATATCCGTCAGTATCCCATAGATGTATCAATTGCAATAATCTGGCCGGTTCGGAATTGGTGATGGCGATTCCTGATCCGTATGTAACGGGGATATTATAATTACGAGATATGTCGAATAATATTTGGGAATATGCTAAAGAATCTGCGCAGGCTATGGTGCATTTATCAAGTGGGATATTGTTTTCAAGTATTTCAGTGATGACATGTTCCACTTCATTTACAGCGCCGTAACAGTTTGTGTATGTCAGATCTTTAATAGATTTCTGATTTACCTGGAACAGGTCAGCGATGCTGAGCTCGGACGCGCGGCCCGAAGACAGCTGAAGAATGAGTTCCTTCTCAAGGGGAGTCAGAGGGAACTCTCGGATGTATATAAAATCCGCATCAAAGGGACTGGCTGTTTCCATGGCTCTTCTGATAAGACTGATACTGTCAATCTTACGGGATTCTTCATATGTAGAAATGTATCTGTCATAAACTTCTGCAATGGCAGTATTCTTATGGCGGAAAACACTTTTGGAAAGGTATGTGTGGATCGTAGATGCTTCCTCGCTGGTAACCAGACTGCGTATATCGTAAAGGGCCGCAGAGAGCTTCTCTGCATCCACATATGATGCAGCCGAGAAGTAGGGTATATCATTTAAAAAGGAACTGATGACAGAAGGCTCCTCCTGCCTCGTGAGGAATTCTTCCGTAGTAGATATTCCAAAACGTTCCAGCGCTGCTTCAGAAAGTTCAACAGCGTTCATGAAACGGGTGCCGATCGTATTGACTCCGAATCTTGCCAGAGTGCGTAACATCTCAGTTTCGCCTATGCCCGGCGCAAGGATAATTCTTTCTCGCATAATGATACTCCTTTGAATGAGCGTAGCTAATATACCTGTATTGTAGCACATTTAAAAAAATTCAAAAGCGGCAGCTATGATCTCCTCAATAGCATGGACTATTACTGGTGGATTGCATAAAAACGATAGTGCAGCTCTATTTATATTTATACCCTATATAGTGTGCGGACCAAGATATGGGAATTTATGGGATGAAAATCTGTTATTTTATGGAATTTATCTGTATTTTTTTTGGAAAGCCACCCACAAAAAAGAGGGATTTACGATTTTAAAATCCATTATATAGGGAGGGGCACTGTTTGATATTATGATAAGGTAAGGTAGATGAGACAGGAGGTACTATCATGAAGAAGGAAACAAAAACTCTTACAATAACTCTTATACTATCGATTCTGGATATTTTATTGACCATAATCGTAGAGGAGTTAAATTATCTTGAGGATCTTAAATATAGACATTATTAAGTACAACAAATGTCTGGAAAGGAGACCAGTTTATGAATACAAGAGATAATATGATGCGAGTAGAATTGCATTGCCGCACTATATGCGGCGAGAAAGATGGCGCTATCAGTGTCAATGAGTTGATAAGACATGCCATAAAGAACAGGGTAACAGCAGTCGCCATCACTAACCATGCTTCAGTCAGCGATTTCCCCAGAGTCTGTCGAATGCAACAGAAGTATTACAATAAAGGGAAATTTGTTAAAGTCATATATGGCATAGAGGCAAATATAGCTGACGATTCTACTTCAGCCCCTCCGTCAGTGTGGCCTGTATTTCACGCAACGATACTCATTTCTAAAGAGGAAGGCAGAAAGAATCTGTACGCGCTCATATCAGATTCTGCGACTAAGTACCTGGATGAGGGCCAGCGGATAATCCCTAAAAGCGAATTGAATAAGAAGCGGGAAGGCCTGCTGGTGGGCTCCGGTTGCTCAAAAGGGGAGATGTATCAGGCAATGCTCAGGGGTGTTGATAAGCAGGAGATTGATAACATCGCAGGGTTTTATGATTATCTGGAGGTACAACCGCCGAAGAATGATATGAAGGATGTTGAAGGCCCTGAGAGAATCAAAGAGATCATCAGGATGATCACGGAATCAGGTGATCGATGCGGGATACCTGTCGTTGCTACCGGAGATGTGCATTCATTACATTTACAATCTACTGAGGGGATGCTGGATGCGTTTTCTTTCCTGGGTGAGGATAAAGCCGATGAAATCGTTATATGTAATTCGAATAAGATAGCTGAAGCGTGCGATATAATACAGCCTGTTGCGGATATAGTGGATTCACCGGTAATACCAGGAAGCGAGAAGTACAAAGAGGGCATTGACTATGATTCAGCCATAGAAGACGCGGATACGCCAATGGTAAGAGAGCTTGCCTGGAAAGCCGCTCATGAGATGTACGGCGATGTTTTGCCTGACTTTATCGAGGACAGACTAGCGAAAGAGCTTGGATGCATGATATTTCAGTGCAGTGAGAAGTCGTTCCTGATTGCCGCAATGATCGCAGAGAAATCAAGGGAGCTGGGATATCATATGGGCTATCGTGGCTGTCTGGGGGCGAGTCTGATCGCTTATTTTCTCGGCATCACTGATGTAAACCCGTCAAAGCCTCATTACCATTGCCCGGATTGTCACCATACTGATGACCGTTATATTGCCACTCGAGGCATATGCCTCGACTTAGTCAGCAGACTTTGTCCGGATTGTAAAAAACCTATGGAGAAAATCGGATTTAATATCCCCTATCAGACATTGTTCAGGGAAGATGGGGGACGCGCTCTGGACATGGAGCTCACCGTTGCTCCTGAGATATACGATGAAATAATTACTTACCTTGAGGAAGCCTTTGGTAAAGGGAATGTATGTCAAAGCAGTACTATGGTTGTTTCAGACGATAACGCGAACGTCTGGTATAAGGATCCTCGTATAGCTAAATTGATTGTGCTCGGAAAGAATGTAGATATAAATGAGATCACGCCTGTTACAGGTTATGATGAACTCTCATCGCTTCCGGTAATGGAGTTCCGCGATACCGATCTGCCCAGATCCACCGTAAGGTTTGGCTTGATCTGCGATTCAGCATTATCATATCCCGCTGCTGAACATGAACAAGTAAGCGGACGTGTTTCCAAGATCATAAACGAGTATGATCCTCAGACTTTTGCGGGGGCTTTCGCGGCCTGCGCCCTGGCTCATGATTCAGGGGCATGGGAGAATAACGCCCAGGAACTTCTGGATTCCGGAGAAGCCACGCTGGAAACTGTTATTTCGACCAGAGATGATGTGTTTAATGATATAGTCCGCGAAGCTGATATAAGCTGCATCAAGGGGCTTGATGCATATGCGGGGATAGAGGACTATGTGGATATGGAGGATGTAGCTGCCAGCATAATGGAAGTCGTGTTCAAAGGGCTGCCTCTTACGCCGGACATGAAGGAGATAGTCAGACGTTCCAAATTGCCTGAATGGTATCTCAGGTCACTGGAGAATATCGAATTCTTATTCCCTAAGGCTCACATAATCGAAGGGTATGCGCCATATTTGAAATATCGCAGAGAACATAATGAAGACAAGAGCTTCAAATAGGAGGATAGATATTATGGCTAAAATAGGACCGTTCTTTTTCATTCAGCATAAGCTGATTTACAATGCCTGCTCTCTCGAAGAAGGGAGGGAGCAGGCTGATAAGCTGGATAATTCGTATAGTCATGAAAGCCTCTACGATGACAATTACAGTACAGGTGATTATATCGATTATCCGAGAGGCCGCGTGGTCTGGGACCAGACCAATACTTGCGCTGTAATCTATATCGACCGGTGCATAAACAACAAGTCGGTACTTGATGAAATCATCAAAGCCTTTGACCTGAGCGAATACGTAGTCGAGTACGATATACATTATCACTGCAGAGAGTGCTTGCTATTTAACTAATAGTATGTCGCATAACTCAGCCATATCATTGCATAGCCATTCCGATTTCTCATGGCTGCAACGAGTTGATGGATGGCGGAATTCGATAACCGGAACTTTTCTCTTATTTATGGCAGTATAATAATAATTCCAACTACGATCCTTATCATTTTTTGATTTCATAGACCCGGAATCAGAAACATTATCACGGAATACATATTTCTTTAGCAATGCGGCGTTTGATCGGTCACCACCCAAACCGCAACCAATAATTACATCAGGGTCGCAGATTTTGATTTCCTTTAGTATAAGATCAGATTGCTCTTTTGTTGCATCTTCAATTTCATTTAAATCAGATGAACTGCTGCCACATTCCTTTTTCAAGTTCATGACAGCTACACGGTGCAATTCTTCAATACGTTTAGCTAAACTAACATCATGTAAATATGGGGATTGGTCCAATATCGTTTGTGTCCAACGGGCGATGTTGTTCCATGTCCTCCAGCCTTCTACGTGGCCTTGCTTATCGACCAATAGTGTTTTTCTTAAATCCTTTAGGGGCTCTAAATCGGTTGCTTCCGTTGCGTCTGTGACTTCTTTATCATTTTTATCACGTAGCACGAAAAGAATATGTATACGTTGCTTCTCATATTGGCTCTCATCAACAATTCCATCCTGGATAAAATGTTTAAAAACGTATTTGCTTTCCCATTTTTTAAATAGGTCATTCAGTTTGTCTGTTTTGCTCATCGTTAACACCATTAGTCCTTTCCGATTAACATATTAATCTGTGTTTGTTTGTAATCTCTGAGGTTCACTCATGATAGTGCACATCCTTATTCAATATTATATTATTAATTCAGAAAATTCACAATACTATTCCAAATATCTTTAATGTTGACTACTATCAATTGATAGTATATTGCCTAAGAAGGTATCATGCCAACATCTTACACAGGAAAAGGTGGATCTGATGATGGATAATATTAATTTGTATATAAGAAAAAAGCTGAGCGACCGTTCACCATCCCAGTCGCTCATCTTCATCCATATCGACACACAGGGGTGGAAATCACTTTTGCCAGTAGACAGTTAGATAATTTTAAGAATTGAAAAAATAGAGTTGTAATTCCTGATATAATAAAAGTGTGATTATTATACACATAAATATATATAAAAGTGTGAGAGGAGGCCACCCATGGAACGACTGATTTTAAATAAATTGCTGAAATGGAAAACATCACCTTATCGTAAACCGCTTATTTTAAAGGGCGTTCGATAAGTGGGGAAAACCTGGATCCTAAAGGAGTTTGGCAGACGTTATTATGAGAATACAGCCTATTTTAACTTTTATGAAAACGAGGAGTACAGGCGGTTTTTCGAGACCACTAAAGATGTGGAACGTATTCTTCAGAATTTAATGCTGGCCAGTGGGCAGAAGATTGTTCCGGAACAGACATTGATTATTTTTGATGAGGTACAAGATTGCCCTAAGGTCATTAACTCCATGAAGTATTTTTGTGAAAACGCCTCGCAGTACCATATTGCCTGCGCTGGTTCTCTGTTCGGTATTGCTCTTGCGAAGCCATCTACCTTTCCTGTAGGGAAGGTCAACTTCATGCAGATAGACCCCATGACATTCACTCAGCTATGCAGGAGGCTCTGCTGGAAATACTCGGCGCTTATGAGAGGGATTTTGCCAAGCATCCCGATCTAAGTGAATTCCCTAAAATTTCTATGATTTGGAAGTCTGTCCCATCTCAGCTCGCAAGAGAGAATAAAGAGTTTATATACAAGGTTGTCAAAGAGTGCGCATTGACCGAGAGCTATGTCCTTCAAACGTTGCTTACACAATTTGAAGTTACGCCTCGATATTGGAGCCGGAATAATCCGTCTTATGAAGTGGACTTTCTTATTCAACGTGAGAACGATATCTTTCCAGTGGAAGTCAAGTCTGAGGCTAATACTACCAGCAAGAGCTTGAAAAAATTCAAGGAGTTGTTCCCTGATCAGGTCAAACTTCGAATCAGATTTTCCCTGGATAATCTGAAACTGGATGATGATATGCTGAATATCCCATTGTTCATGGCAGACCAGACGGACCGGTTGATTGGACTGGCTCTGAAGCAACTGAAGAATTGATATGGAAGAATTGTGTGAAATATGGTATATTAAGTATGTTGCGTTTAGATTTTAACAGGAGTTACAAGAAAATGATAAAGATATTATTCGTCTGCCATGGCAATATATGCAGATCGCCTATGGCGGAGTTCATGATGAAGGATATGGTCAAGTACAGGCAGCTGGATGACGAGATATATGTTGATTCGGCGGCCCTGAGCACTGAGGAAATAGGAAACGGCATACATGAGGGAATCAGAGAAAAGCTGGAGGCAGTCGGCGTATCCTATGATGAAAACAAGAAGGCTCGCATGATGACCAGCCGCGACTATGAAGAGTTCGACTATATAATAGGTATGGATGAACTGAATATGCGCGAGCTGCGGCAGCTGTTCAACGGCGATCCCGACGGCAAGACCTACAAACTCATGGAGTTCACGGACAATGACAAGGACATCCCGGATCCGTGGTACACTCACGATTTTGACGATACCTACGATGATATACTGGTGGGTTTGTCCGGGCTGCTTAAATGCCTGAAGGAAGCTCATGACCTGTAGATCCCGGTAAAAGTTGACAAAACCTGTGAAAATAGGTAAGATATATTCCGTACTATAAAAAACGAAAGGCAGAGATAAAATGAAAAGAATCAAAACAATTGAAACAAGAAACCTGAAAGACAGCGTTAAAAACGGAGGTTGCGGCGAATGCCAGACTTCATGCCAGTCGGCGTGCAAGACTTCATGCGGCGTTGCTAACCAGAAGTGTGAGAAGGCTGAATAATGATACACCAGTACAAGTTAAATGGTTATAACATAGTGCTGGATGTGAACAGTGGTTCCGTACATTGCGTGGATGATGTTGCTTATGACATCATCCAGCTTTTTTATGAGGGGAACCTGAGCCGGCAGGAGATCGCAGATGCGATCATGAAGAAATATCCCGTGACGATGGCAGATGTGAATGAGGTCTTCGACGATGTGGATCAGCTGAAGGCAGACGGGAAACTCTTTGAAGAGGACACTTACGAGCCCCGGGCTTTCGACCTGAAAAACCGTCACACGGATATAAAGGCCCTGTGCCTTCATGTGGCTCACACCTGCAATCTCAGCTGCGAATACTGCTTCGCCAGCCAGGGAAAATTCCATGGCGAGCGGGCTCTCATGAGTCTGGAGACCGGCAAGCGGGCCCTGGACTTCCTCATAGAAAATTCCGGCGACAGAGTGAATCTGGAGGTGGATTTCTTCGGTGGCGAGCCCCTTATGAACTGGGACGTAGTCAAGGGAATCGTACGTTACGGCCGTTCTATAGAAAAGGCGCATAATAAAAACTTCCGCTTCACCCTGACAACTAACGGCGTGGCTATAGATGACGACGTTATCGACTTCGCGAACAAAGAGATGCATAATGTGGTTTTGAGCCTGGACGGACGCAAAGAGGTTCATGACAGGCTTCGCAAGACTCCTGACGGCCGCGGCAGCTACGACATGATAGTGCCGGGCTTCCAGAAACTCGTTGCAGCCAGAGGCGGCAAGGACTACTACATGCGCGGGACCTTCACTCATAATAACGTGGATTTTACCAATGACATTTTCCATATGGCAGACCTGGGCTTCGACCAGCTGTCTATGGAGCCGGTAGTCTGCGGACCGGAAGACCCCTACGCTTTGACTGAAGAGGACCTGTCGAAGATCTGCGAGCAATATGAGATCCTGGCCAAGGACATGCTCCGCCGTGAGCGGGAAGGCCACCCGATCACCTTTTATCATTATATGATAGACCTGACAGGCGGGCCCTGCATATACAAAAGGATCTCGGGCTGCGGCTCCGGCACGGAGTATTACGCTGTGACGCCCTGGGGAGATCTCTACCCATGCCATCAGTTTGTCGGCGAGGAAAAGTTTAAAATGGGCGACATCTGGCAGGGAGTCACAAACGGCGAACTCTTGAAGGATTTCAAAATGTGCAATGTCTATGCTCGCGAAGAATGCCGTGATTGCTGGGCCAGGCTATACTGCTCCGGCGGCTGTGCTGCCAATGCTTATCACGGCACAGGCTCCATCAAAGGCATATACGAATATGGCTGCAAACTCTTTAAAAAGCGCATAGAATGCGCTATAATGATGAAAGTTGCAGAAACTTACGGAGAAGAAAATGAGGATAAATAAATACATTGCCGGCGCGGGCTATGCCAGCCGGCGCAAGGCGGATGAGCTGATACAGGCCGGCAAGGTCAAGGTCAACGGCCTGACAATGAATGAACCCGGATATGATGTGGTCACCTGTGACGTAGTCGAGGTGGAAGGCCACAAGCTGGAGGCCAGCGAGAAGAAGGTCTATTTCGCCATGAATAAACCGATCGGAGTCATCACCTCAGTGACCGATGATAAAGGCAGGCTCACAGTAGTTGATCTGCTGACGGATGTGGAGGAGCGCGTATTCCCGGTAGGACGTTTGGATTACAACACAAGCGGACTTTTGTTCCTGACCAATGACGGCGACTTCGCCTACAAGCTGACCCACCCGAAAAACCGCGTGGACAAGGTTTACCGCGTCAGGATCGCAGGAAACATCAGCAAAGAAAAAATCGGAAAGCTTCGTCACGGCGTCGACATAGGAGGCTTCGTCACTTCCAGGGCCCGGGTGGATCTGGTGGAGGGAACCAGAAGATCGAATGTTCTGGAGGTCACCATCCACGAAGGCAAAAATCGCCAGATCCGCCGCATGTTCGAGGCAGTGGGTTATGGCGTAGAGGAACTGGAGCGTATTTCTATTGGAAACATCAAGCTTGGGCACCTGAAGCCGGGCCAGTACCGGAAGCTGACCCAGAGCGAAATCGAATATCTGATGGATATGTAGAGCAACACTTGGAGAAAGGCATTAATAATGAAATTGAGTTTGAGAAAGTCGATCTTATTGGCGGCTGCGCTGGTAATGGTGTTTACTATTGCCACTGTTGTCAGCCACGGCGCTGTGGTTAGCAGCTCCGACAGTAAATACACCTATGGAGATCTGAAGGCTGATGTCGCTCAGCTGACGGCGGCCTACCCTGAGATCCTTCAGAGCGAGGTCCTTGGCAAGACGGCCGACAACAGGAGCCTCTATTGTTTATACCTGGGCAACCGTAACGCTCCCAAGCAGATTTTTGTTACTGCGGACATGCACGCCCGGGAATATATCAACGGTCAGGTAGTCATGAAAAGCGTGGAGTATTACTGCGCTAATTATAATACGGGCTCGTACAAAGGCACCAGCTACGCAGACCTTTTTAATAATGTCTGCATAGTTATAATGCCAATGGTCAATCCCGACGGCGTGGCCATTGCGACCACCGGCTCCAGCACTGTCATCCGCAACAAGACTCTGCGCGCAAAGGTTCAGAAGATGTACCGTTACGGCGGATATAGAAACTGGCAGGCTAATGCTCTCGGCGTGGATCTGAATCGAAATTACAAGGTCTGGTCCAAAGGGGCCAAGAAGCCGCAGTATGCTTATTACGGCGGCAAGACGGCTAAGGATCAGCTTGAGTCTCAGGCAATCCTGACGGCCATGAGCGGGTGCACGGATATTCAGGCTTTCATCAATATGCACAGTATGGGCAATGTTTCTTACTGGGGATATTACAGCAAGAAGTACAAGTCGGCCTGCTGGAGTTTCGTTAAGATGATCAGATCTTTCAACGGCTACCGCCCGATCAATGAGAGCGCCAGCAAGAATGACCACGGAGATTTCGAGCATTATATTATTAAGACGACACATAAGCCTTATGTCTGCATCGAGACGGGAAACAGGATCCCTGTACCACATAGCCAGTTTAATTCGATTTACAGTAAGTATAAGAATGTACTCGCCGCCACCGCTAAGAAATATAAATAGCCGGCCCGGCCTGGTTGAAAGTGACTGGGGTTTTGGGTTTGGTAAATAAGCCAATTTGGATAATAATCAATAACCAAGGAGCAATACCGTAGGACAGAGTGATTCCGCAGTGGCAGTTGTAGCCATAGTCGCAGACGAGCAACAAGAACAGACAAATGTGTGGCGCTGTTTGAGTTGAAACCCAAGGGTGTGAATCGCAGAAATATCATGCCTGCATGATATTTCAAGGTGAACACCATTGAAATGTGGCTGTAATGAATTCCTATCAGCCACATTAAAAGGTTTCAACGAGTTCGCCGCACATTCTGTTCTTGGCGAGTGAGACTATATGGCTACCTGCTATGAGGACCAGCGAAGCCCTACGGTGTTGTTCCCAATAAAAAAGCAGCCTCCCGCATTCTGCAGAAGGCTGTTTAACTATCTTGCTAAACTATTTTCTCTTGCTCTCTTTAGGAGTTACGCAAGTTCCTGTAGCTCTGCAAACAACGATAGGCTCCTCAAGGAAGTCAGCAGCTGAAGCGTTGATGTCTTTTCTTGAAACAACAACCTTTCTTGCTTCGAACTTCATCTGTCTTGAAGTGTTTCCAACCTTAGTGATTTCGCCGTAAGCTTCGATATAATCTCCGGCATATGTAGGTGCCAGGAATTCTACGTTATCATATGCGCAGAAAAGACCCTCGTCTCCGTCCAACTTGATAAGCAGCTCTGTAGCTACATCTCCGAATAGATGAACCATATGTGCTCCGTCAACTAATTCTCCGCCGTAATGAGCGTCCTTAGCAGACATTCTAACTCTGATCAATGATGTTACTTTTTCCATTTTAGATTCTCCTTTGCTTTTCAACTTATTATTTAAAATACATAATGACATTATATCTATGATTTATCCATAAGTAAATAATATTTGCAAAATATTACAAATTGCGTTATGATTTGAGTGACGACACTTGAACCGATTTGTGTTCGATGGAAAAGGAGTGAACTGAAAATGAACCAGAACCTTGACTTTGGTATTAATAGAGTCCTGGAACCCCAGTATGTCCTGCCTGTATCGGCCTGGAAACTGGACAACGGCAGGAAGATAATGCCCTTCGAGTTGAAAATCGCAGTCAATAAGATACATATAGAAGGAACCAGCTTCAAGCAGATATGCCTGGAGGCCAACGATAACGATGAACGTATCAAACAGAAAATAATGGATATAGTTATCAGGCGTGGCAAACTGCATAACCCCGTAACAGACACGGGCGGTTTGTTCTGCGGTTTCATTACGGAGATCGGTGCTGAGTATCCAAACGATAAAGGCTTTGAAGTTGGAGACCGGGTAGTGTGCAACGCTTCCCTGACTTCCATACCATTATATATAGACAAGGTCACAGCCATAGACCGGGCCTTCGGTCAGGTAGATGTTGAAGGCTACGCCATACTGTACCCTTTGGTACCGCTGGTGCGCAAACCCGAGGACGTGCCGATCAACCTGATGCTCTTTGCCCTGAACGAGTCAGGCACGCTTTTGAAAATCAGCAGCACTGCCGTTGGCAAGAAGAAATTCCTCGTAGTCGGCAATAACCAGCTGACAAACATTTTCTACGGATATGCCATCAAGAAAGTAGCCCGGGAGGATGCTGAAATCGTATGCCTCCTGGATAAGAAGGCCTACGCCGTCCTGAAGGGCAGTTCTATAGAAAAACTCATGACTGGCATTTTCACCGAGGTCAAACGGGTAGACATTCTTAAACCTTTGGAATGTCTGGCTGACCTGGATACCAAGGCACCCTTTGACCTATCGGTCAACTGCGCAGACATACCCGGCGCAGAGACCATAAACATCCTGGCAACCAAGAAAGGCGGCACGGTAGTCTTTGCCAACCTCATAAACAACTACAACATCGCTTTGTACATTACGGAGTCCATCTCCAGGCAGCTTGACATCAGATGCGCCGACGGCTATGTGGAAGCCTACGATAAATTTGACATCGAGATCGTCAAGGAGCTTGCCCCTTACATAGAGTCAGCCGTTGAGACCAGCGAGCAGCTTGACGACGATCCGGCGTACCCGATCAACCGCCGCACCAGACTCCAGGAAGTCTCCGGACAGCGGAAGACCATGTTAGAAGATTTTGTTTGCGAAAGCAGAGCCATGGCGGCCGTCCTGGATGAGATCCTGACCGTGTCCAAGTACGACTGCAACGTGCTCATCACCGGCGAGACCGGCGTTGGCAAAGAAAAAGTCGCTAACATCATATACAAAAACAGCAACAGGAAGATGCAACCGTTTATCAAAGTAAACTGCGCGTCCATATCGCCGACACTGATCGAGGCGGAATTTTTCGGCTGTGAGAAGGGCGTGCTGTCCGGGGAGAACTCCAGCGAGCGCAAAGGGTACTTTGAGCTGGCGGACAACGGGGCTATCTTTTTGGATGATGTGGGGGAATTGTCTCAGGATATGCAGGCAAAGCTTCTGCGGGTCATACAGGATGGCGAGTTTTACAGGATGGGCGGGACGCTGCCTATCAAAACAAACGTGAGGATAATGTCGGCGACGAACCGCGACATTGAAGAACTCATAGAGGCCGGCGGTTTCAGGAGAGATCTCTATTACAGACTGAACGTAGTACGGATCAAGGTGCCGAGCCTGAAGGAAAGAGCGGGTGACATACCTGCTTTGGTCAACCACTTCCTTAAAATGTATGGCGGCAAGTTTGATATGAAGAGGACTATTGACAGGGATGCTGTGGAGTATTTGAAACAGTGCGACTGGCCGGGCAATATCAGAGAACTGGAAAATGTCGTTCAGAGGCTTATGATGTCTGCAAACAACGAGCAGATCACGTTGATAGATGTTATGAAGGAACTTCACGGAGACATTTTCGATTCATCGGCCATAGAGCCGCCTTTGGAAAATGAGAACCCGGACAAGGTCATGGACCTTGAAAAGATGGTGCAGAACTTTGAGAAAAATATTCTGAAGCATGCCTGCGAGGAGTACGGATCGACGCGAAAAATCGCGAAAGCCGTTGGCATAAGTCAGACACAGCTGGTACGGAAGAAGAAAAAATACAACTTGTAATAAGGCGGGCAAGGCTATGAATCCATATAGGTTCATAGCCTTTTAAGATTGAACATAAAACGGTTCACAATTGAGATTAGCAAAAATTTCACAAAGGAATTGTACTTAAATGTGGACATATAATTACCATAACACTATAATTATATTTAGTCAGTAGTAAGCTTCGGCTTATAATTAATATTATTTTTCTAGGAGGATACGATAATGAAAAAAGGAAACCCATATGGAACTCACAGAGTAATTTCACCTAAAGGAGTTCTGCCACAGCCAGCAGACGTAATCGACAACAACATGGAGATCTACGATAACGAAGTTAAAATCAACGTTAAGACTTTGAACATAGATTCAGCTTCATTCACAGAGATCGTTAAACAGTCAGTAGGCAAGAAGCCTACAGATGACCTTTCAGCAGACGAGATCCAGAAGATCAAGGATTGCATGATGGGAATCGTTGCCAAAGCTGGCAAGCATAAGAACCCATGGACAGGTTCCGGCGGAATGCTTATCGGAACAGTTGAAGAAATCGGACCTAACTGGAAGGGCGACCTGAAGGTTGGAGACAAGATCGCAACACTGGTTTCACTGTCATTGACACCGCTCGTAATCGATGAGATCCACGAGATGAGAGCTTCAATCGACCAGGTTGACATTACTGGACATGCTATCCTGTTCCAGAGCGGCATCTATGCTAAGTTGCCTGATGATATGCCAGAAGGACTTGCTCTTTCAGCATTAGACGTAGCAGGAGCTCCTGCTCAGACAGCTAAACTCGTTCAGTCAGGACAGACTGTACTGGTTATCGGCGGCGGCGGAAAATCCGGACTTCTTTGCCTGTTCGAGGCTAAGAAGAGAGCTGGCGTTACAGGTAAGGTAATCTGCGCAGCAGGTTCACAGAAATCAGAAGACAGAGCAAGGAATCTTGATCTTGCTGACGAGTACTTCCACATTGATGCTACAGATGCAGTTGGAATGTATGACAAGATCATGGAACTTACAGACGGACAGCTTTGCGACGTAGTTATCAACTGCGTAAACATCGAGAACACAGAGATGGCTTCAGTTCTTGCATGCAAGGATGACGGAGTTGTTTACTTCTTCTCAATGGCTACAAGCTTCACTAAGGCTGCTCTGGGTGCAGAGGGCGTTGGCAAAGACGTTAACATGATCATTGGTAACGGATATTGCAAGGGCCATGCAGAGATCACACTTCAGTGCCTGAGAGATCATGACGGACTGAGAAAGTTGTTCCAGGAGATGTATGCATAATTGATTTGCACACAGATCTAGCAAGTTAATACCTATTGTAAAATAGCATGACTGACAGGGCTGCATGGGCGGCTCTGCTGGGCATGCATGAATATTCTTTAATATCATACAAAATAAACAGTTTATTAGTAAACGATAGGAGATTTATTATGGCAATTAGAAATTGGAAGGACATCCCTCTATTCAAGGATGTTACAGACGAGCAGTGGAACGATTGGCATTGGCAGGTATCACACAGATTGTCCACAGTAGAGGACATTGCTGCAGTTGTAAACCTGACAGACCAGGAAAAAGCTGATATCGAAAAGGTAATGGGCGGATTCAGAGTTGGAATCACTCCTTACTACGCATCACTGATGGATCCTGATGATCCAAGAGATCCAGTAAGAATGCAGGCTGTTCCTACACTTGCTGAAATGCATAGATCAGAAGCTGATGATGCTGATCCACTTCATGAGGATTCAGATTCACCGGCACCTGGACTTACTCACAGATATCCTGACAGAGTATTGTTCCTGATCACAGACCAGTGCTCAATGTACTGCCGTCATTGCACCAGAAGAAGACTCGCAGGAGAAACTGATGGAGCAAGATCAAGAGAAGATATCGATGCATGTATCGCATACATCAGGAAGACTCCTGAAGTTAGAGACGTACTGCTTTCAGGCGGAGACGCTCTTCTGGTTGAGGATGATACTCTCGAGTACATCATCAGCGAGCTGAGAAAGATCGATCACGTTGAGATCGTAAGACTCGGAACAAGGACTCCTGTAGTTATGCCACAGAGAATCACAGACGACTTGGTTAAGATGCTTGCTAAGTATCACCCAATCTGGCTGAATACTCACTTTAACCATCCTAAGGAAATGACACCGGATGCAGAAGCTGCTTTGAAGAAGCTGGCTGATGCTGGCATCCCACTAGGCAACCAGTCAGTATTGCTCAGAGGAGTTAACGACTGCAAGCATATAATGAGAGACCTGGTTCATGTACTGGTTAAGAACAGAGTTAGACCTTACTACATCTACATCTGCGATCTGTCAGTTGGTATCGAGCACTTCAGAACATCAGTTGCTAAAGGAATCGAGATCATCGAGGGTCTGAGAGGTCATACTTCAGGATTCTGCGTACCTACATTCGTAGTTGACGCTCCTGGCGGTGGCGGAAAGACACCTGTACAGCCTCAGTACGTAATTTCAGAGACACCTGATAAGGTTATTCTGAGAAACTACGAGGGAGTTATTACTACTTATACTCAGCCTCGTCTGCCGGATCTTCCATGCCATTGCGATTATTGCACAGGCAAGAAGAAATACGAGTACGAAGGCGTTTCAGCATTGGGCGAAGGACTTCAGATCAAGACGATCGAGCCTGCTCACATGGCTAGACACGAGAGAAATAAGAGGAATCAGAATAGATAGGGAAACTGCTTAGGTAGCTACCTATAAGGTTATAGACTATAGGGAGGCTTCGGTCTCCCTATAGCCTCAATAAAAGGATATTGACATGGGCTTGCTTTACGATCTATCAACCAAATATAAAACCCTATCAATTGTCGGAATGGCCAAAAATGCTGGGAAAACCACGGCCCTGAACTATTTGATAGAAGAGGCCGACGATGAAGGCATTACACTAGGCATCACATCAACAGGAAGAGACGGCGAAACGCTGGATCTGGTTACCGGAACGGATAAACCTAAGGTGTTTCTTTACGAGGACACTATCGTGTCCATACCATCGCAGCTTTACGATTTAGCTGAAGCTGGACTGGAAATAGTTGAAATGACTAAATTCGGAACAGCATTAGGCGATGTTTTGCTTTGCAGAGTATGCGAGAGCGGGTATGTTCAGATAGCCGGACCTGTTGCAACTGCTGAAACCAAGAAGATGTGCGGTAGGATGTTTGATATGGGGACAGAACTGATTCTGATAGACGGGGCCATAGATAGAAAGTCCATTGCGTCACCGGACACTTCGGACGCCATTATACTTTCTACGGGAGCAGTGCTCTCGAGGAGTATCAAGAAGGTTGTGGAGGAGACCAGCCATGTAGTGAATCTGTATAATCTCCCTGTTCTTGAAGAGGGCAAGGTGAGAGATGAGATCGCTAAACATAGTCATGAAAACAGAGTTATGCTCGTTGATGACAAGGGTAAGATCAATAAACTCAACCTGACTACGGGTCTCGGAGCCAGTCGGTTCATAGATGACGCTATCAATGAGAATACCAGATATGTGTATATCCCGGGCGCGTTCACTAACAGCGTTATCGCTGATATAGAGCGCGACAAGCTGAAACAGGTCAAATTCATTCTGAAAGATCCTACGAGGATATTTATCAATGTTATGGACTGGAGACAGCTTGTTAAGAAGGGATTCATAGTCAGTGTCCTGAAGAACATAGAGATTGCGGCAGTGACCGTTAATCCATATGCGCCGAGCGGTTATTCTTTCGACCATGGAACGTTGAGGGATACGATGCAGGAGGCGCTTCCGGATATTCCGGTATTAGATGTAAGAATGTGATTTAAGGAGCAGTTATGAAACAAGGCGCTAATAGAAGACTGGCTAATGTAAAAACCAGGACTGAAACAGGGCTCGAGTATGTAATGCAGAATTTAGATCTGAATACGCCTTTCGGAAAGAAACTTCTTAAGGAGACTAAGCCCTTCTATCCCGGTCAGGAAGAAGAGCTGAGGGCCGAACTTGATAAAGTCGAGGGCATGATGACCTTCGTTAAAGCCAGCGAGAGACAAGTATCTAAGATGCAGGAAAATTTCATGATGATGAAAGACCTATCCTACACTTTGGAGCGCAGTCATAAGACTGCACTGTCAGTAGTTGAACTCTTCGAAGTGAAATCTCTGCTTTTGCAGATGAAAGACCTGGATAAAATATGTAAAGATCCGGATTGTGCAGTACCGAAGGAATATATTCTGGAGGATGTTGAGGAGCTGCTGGATTGTCTAGATCCAAGGAAAGACCGGCTTAACACTTTTTATATCTACGATGACTTTTCAGAAAAACTGGCAGAATCGCGAAAGAAGAAACATGAGCTTGAAATTTTAGTAAGGAAGGCTCAGAAGGCGAGGAAAGAGGAGATTCGAAAGGACTATGGCATCGTGCTGACGCCTAAGTTTGACGTAATAATTTCCAAGTCCAGCGAAGAGTTGGAGAAAGCAAAGCAGATCAAGGATCTTGAGCAGGTCACAGAAGACTATATGTCAGTGACCTTCGAACTTGGCAAGTCTGAAGAAGTATTCGAACACGTCAAGGAAATAGAAGATGTCAACAGTGAAATCGAGGAGGAGGAACTCGTTGTTCGGGAGGCTCTTTCCAAAAGAGTCGCCAAATACGATGAGATCCTGAGGAGCAACTGTGACAAAGTGGGAGCTTTGGATCTGGCCCTTGCGAAAGCTATTTATGGAATCAGGCATAATTGCGTTAAACCGGAAATAGTCCAAGAGCATATCGTTGAAATAGAAAACGGTAGACAACTGCAGGTAGAGGATATCCTCAATTCCAAGAAAAAAGAGTATTGCCCCGTAAGTATCAAACTGGCTGACGGTGTGACTTGTATCACGGGAGCGAATATGGGAGGGAAGACCATTTCATTGAAACTGGCCGGTCTGGTACCTATACTTGCTCAGTACGGATTCTTTGTTCCGTGCACCAGGGCCAGAATAGGGCTTTCAAATTATATGCAGATACTGATAGGCGACAGCCAGTCGGTGGAGAGAGGTCTTTCCAGTTTCGGTAGTGAAATGGAAGAGTTGAAGGAAATGCTGGACAACAGCATGGATAGAACTATCCTGCTCATTGATGAGATAGCCAGCGGGACGAATCCCGTTGAAGGATTGGCCTTGACCAAGAGCATAATAGATTATCTGAAAAAGAAAACATACATTTCGCTGATAACCACTCATTTCGAGGCGGTTACAGAAGAGAAAGACATTGTGAATATGCAGGTTAGAGGTCTGGCAGATGCGGATTTCAGAAAGTTGGACAGCGAACTGCATATAGCAAACAGAAAAGAACGAATCAATATTATTTCCAGGTATATGGACTACAGACTCTATACCGTCACGGAAAACAGAGAAATACCCAAAGATGCTTTAAATATAGCAAAAATGCTCGGTCTCAGTGATGAGATCATAAATGGAGCAAAAAAATATATTGAATAAGGAGATAGTAGGATGAAAAGCAAATTAAACATTGATCCTAAAATGGTCGATAGCGCCCGTAATCATGCGGCAAATATCGCCAAGGACATGCAGGAATTCATCGATGCGCATACTACAGTAAGCACAGAGAGAACGATCCTGAGGTTGTTGGGAGTTGATGGCATTGACGATGTTGAAACTCCGCTTCCAAATGTTGTTGTTGAACAGATCCAGGCAGCAGGCGGACTTCAGAGAGGTACAGCGTACTGGATGGGCAATGCAATGATCCAGACAGGACTTACGCCACAGGAAATCGCTGAAAAGGTTTCTGCAGGTGAGTTGGAAATCACCAAACTTGATACAGCATCTGCCAAAGATGCAGAAGCGGCAATAATGCCGGCTGTTCACGAGTCCCTTAAGAAAATCAAGGCTCAGACAGCTAAGAGAGATGAGTATCTGAAAACACTGGGCGAAGGCACCAAACCATATCTGTACGTAATCGTAGCCACAGGCAACATCTATGAGGACGTTGTTCAGGCTAAGGCAGCGGCCAGACAGGGAGCTGACGTAATAGCAGTTATCAGAACTACTGCACAGTCACTTCTTGACTATGTACCTTACGGACCTACAACTGAAGGCTTCGGCGGAACATACGCTACACAGGAGAACTTCAGGATCATGAGAAAAGGTCTTGACGAGGTAGGAGAAGAAGTTGGCAGATACATCAGAATCTGCAACTATTCATCAGGAATGTGCATGCCGGAGATCGCAGCCATGGGAGCTCTTGAAAGACTTGACATGATGCTGAACGATGCTATATATGGTATTTTGTTCAGAGATATCAATATGCAGAGAACACTGGTAGACCAGTATATGAGCCGTGTAATCATCGGTTACTGCGGAATCATCTTCAACTCAGGCGAGGATAACTACCTGACTACAGATGACGCTTATGAAGCAGCTCATACAGTTACAGCTTCACAGTTCATAAATGAACAGTTCGCAGTACTTGCAAACATTAAAGAAGAGCAGATGGGCCTTGGCCATGCCTTCGAGATGGATCCAATGACGAAGAACGGATTCCTTTATGAGTTGGCTCAGGCTATAATGGCTAAGGAAATATTCCCTAACGCCTGCCTGAAATACATGCCTCCAACCAAGTATATGACAGGTAATATTTTCAGAGGTCATATACAGGACGCTCTGTTCAATCTGGTTTCAGTTTGGTCAGGTCAGTCCATCCAGTTGCTGGGAATGATGACGGAGGCTATTCTGACACCGCATATGCAGGACAGATACCTGTCGATCGAGAACGCATCTTACATCTTTAATAACTGCAGAGATCTGGGAGAAGAAGTCGAATTCAAGAAAGACGGAATCATCCAGAAGAGAGCTCAGTTAGTACTTTCTAAGGCTAACGATCTCCTTGCAGATATCGAGAAGGAAGGCTTGTTCTCAACTATTGAGCAGGGCAAATTCGGCGGAGTCAAGAGACCTAAAGACGGTGGACATGGACTTGACGGAGTATGCGTCAAAGACGATCAGTACTTCAACCCATTTATTCCACTAATGAAAGAAGGTGCAGAATAATGGCAGATAAGAATTGCGGAGCAGCAACCTCACAGGTTGATCTGACTAAAGTTAAGCCTTATGGCGACACTATGAATGATGGCTATATGGAATTGGCTTTCACGCTTCCGGTACCTTACGGTGAAGAAGCAGAAGAAGCAGCTAAACAGTATGTTGGAAAAATGGGAATGGAAGAGCCTAACGTAACATATTATCACGAGCTTTGCCCGGGATATACGTTCTTCGTAGTTTACGCTAAGGCACAGCACACCGTTGACTTCACTAAGATCAAGGTCAACAAGGTAGATGTTCCTATCTTCGATAGAGAAGAGTGCGGCAAGTGGATCGCAGACAACATCGGCAGAGATGTAGTAGTTGTAGGAGCTTCCACAGGTTCAGACGCACATACAGTTGGTATTGATGCTATAATCCAGATGAAGGGCTTCCATGGTCACTTCGGACTTGAGAGATTCAAGAACGTAGTAGCGTACAATATGGGTTCACAGGTGCCTAATGAAGAACTGATAGCAAAGGCTAAGGAAGTAAATGCCGATGCCATTTTGGTTTCACAGACAGTTACTCAGAAGGATATCCACATCATGAACCTGACAAACATGGTTGAACTGGTTGAGGCTGAAGGCCTGCGTGATAAGATCATTCTTACATGCGGCGGTCCTAGAATCTCACATGACATGGCTCAGGAGCTGGGTTATGATGCTGGTTTTGGCCCTGGAAAATACGCAGAACACGTTATGTCATTCATAATGGAAGAGATCGTCAAGAGAGGCTGGCAGAAAAAGCCTAAGATAGAAGACAGATAAAACTGAATAGTTTTGTGTTAATTTCTGAACAATATGTCTTAGACGTTGAAATTTAAGTGTTTTGACGTCTAAGACAATGTTTGACAATTAATTGACAATAACTCCTTACAGGACTATAATGAAGGTGCAATGATATTATTCATATTGTATTTATTATCACCGTTGTTATTGTTATTTAAGGAGAAAAGAGATGTTTAAGAAACTTACTAATGGATGCGTTCATCTTGTGAATCGTTTCCTGCCAGATCCCTTCATTTTTTGTATCGTATTGACAGTAATAGTATTCTTGGGTGCTATGCCTGCTACTAAGCAGGGCCCGATCACTATTATCAATGCGTGGGGTACAGGAGTATGGAATCTATTGGCATTTTCAATGCAGATGGCGTTGGTACTGGTACTGGGAAGTGCTCTAGCTAATGCACCGGCAGTCAAGCGGTTGATTTCAAAAATCGCAAGTATTGCCAAGACGCCTAAACAGAGTATAATAGTAGTAACTTTCTTTTCACTGATAGCTTGCTGGTTGAACTGGGGATTCGGTTTAGTAGTAGGAGCTATCCTTGCGAAAGAAATTGCAAGGCAGGTCAAGGGTGTTGATTACAGATTACTGATAGCTTCCGCTTATTCGGGATTCGTTATCTGGCACGCAGGCTTTTCCGGTTCTATTCCACTGGCATTGGCTACGCCGGACGTTGCAGGAGCAGCGAGCACACTGGCTACAGCTACAGGCGGAGCAGTAACAAGCGTAATAGCAACTTCACAGACGATATTCTCACCATGGAATCTGCTGATGGTTCTGGTAATTATAATATGTCTTCCATTTATCAATGCGAAGATGCATCCATCACCGGAAGAGACCATAGTAGTAGATCCTAAACTTCTTATGGAAGAAGAGATAGCTTACTCCAAGCCGGTTACTCCGGCAGAGAAACTGGAGAACAGCGTCGTATGCTCGGGAATAATTTCTGTTGCAGGATTGATATTCTTGGTATATTATTTCGCTACAGCAGGATTTAACCTTACACTTAATATAGTAAACTTCATATTCCTTGTTTTAGGAATAATATTCCATAAGACTCCTATCGGCTACGTCAGAGCCGTTACTGAGTCTACCAAAGGCGCTGCGGGCATCATCCTTCAGTTCCCGTTCTATGCGGGCATTATGGGTATGATGGTGTTCACCCCAGAGGGCGGCACATCCCTGGCAGGCTGCATTAGTAATTTCTTTGTATCTATTTCAAATGAGATTACCTTCCCGTTGTTTACATTCCTGTCAGCAGGTATCGTAAACATATTCGTACCGTCAGGCGGCGGACAGTGGGCAGTGCAGGGACCTATAATGATGCCTGCCGGATTGAAACTTGGCGTAGATCCGTCAGTTACAGGTATGGCTATTGCCTGGGGAGATGCTTGGACCAACATGATCCAGCCATTCTGGGCATTACCTGCTCTTGGTATCGCGGGACTATCCGCAAGGGATATCATGGGATACTGCTTGATAACACTGATATTTGTCGGAATCGTCGTTTGCGGTGGTTTCGTCATAGTAGGACTATTGTAGGTAGTCAGATCAACATGTCGGGCTAGCTATTGATATAGTTAATTAAATTTTTAATAGAAAGGTGATTAGTAAAAATGATTAACAAAGTTATAACTGCTGATGAAGCGGTTGCAGGCGTTAAAGACGGAATGACTATAATGGTCGGCGGCTTCCTGGGAACAGGTTCACCGGAGATCCTTATGGACGCTCTTGTCAGAAAAGGCGTAAAGCATTTGACAGTAATAGGTAACGACGGCGGATTAGCCGAAGGACAGCCTGCTAATGGACCGGGAAAAACCCCTAGAGGAATCGGTAAACTTCTGGAACACCACATGGTAGACCATATTATCGCTTCACATCTTGGAGTAAATCCTAGACTTAACGAGCAGTTTGCAGATGGCACCCTGACATATACTCTGGTTCCACAGGGAACATTGGCTGAGAAAATCAGAGCAGCTAACTACGGGTTAGGCGGAGTTCTTACACCGACTGGTCTTGGTACTCCTATGGAGACTGAGAAAGATGAACTTGGCAGAGAGAAGAAGACAGTTGTAATCGACGGAAAGAAATTCCTGTTTGAGAGACCTCTCCATGCAGATTATGCTTTCTGCAGAGCATCCCTTTGCGACAGATTTGGCAATTTCATGAGTGCTAAGGCTACTAAGAACTATAACTACGTAATGGCAGGAGCTGCAGATCACGTAGTAGTAGCAACAGAAAAGCTGGTTGAAATTGGATCAGTTGACCCTGATATCTTTGCAGTTTCAGGAGTTATGGTCAATGATGTAGTGGAAGGAGAACCAAAATGGCAGATATAAAAGCAAGAATTGCTAAGAGAGTAGCAAAAGAGCTGCACGACGGAGATGCAGTAAATCTGGGAATCGGTCTTCCTACTATGGTACCACAGTTTATTCCAGAAGATATAATGGTTACGATACATTCAGAGAACGGATTCACAGGCCTAGATTCTATGGCTGAAGATGGAAAACAGGATGTAGATGTTATCGACTCAGGCGGAAGCTATGTTACAACTCTTCCAAGAGTTAATTTCTTCGACACAGCAACAAGTTTCGGAATCATCAGAGGCGGACATGTGGACGCAACTGTTCTGGGAGCTATGCAGGTTGCTGAAAACGGAGACCTTGCTAACTGGATCATCCCTGGTAAGAAAGTTGCCGGAATGGGCGGAGCAATGGACCTGGTGGAAGGCGCCAAAGAGTGCATTATCGCTATGACACATACTCAGAAGGGTAATCCTAAAATCCTGGAGAAGTGCACACTTCCTCTTACAGCAGAGAAGTGCGTAAACCTCATCATAACTGAGATGGGCGTTATGGAAGTAAGACCAGAGGGTCTGGTTGTAACAGAATTACATCCGGATTTCACTAAGGAAGAAATGCAGGCAGCAACAGGCTGCAAGTTGATCTTCTCACCTGATCTGAAACCTATGGAAGACTAATCGCAAATTGACGATATTAAAGGGAACTGCATTGCAGTTCCCTTTTTTTTAGATACTCATTATTTGCATATATGCGGATCTATAGCAGCGATAAAGGCTTTGTATCCAGCTTTATCCGGGAAGACCGCCCGGGCCATATTAGCCTTGCCGCCTCCGCGGCCGCCGAAATCGGATGCATATTCTTTGACAAACTTTCCGCAGGCCGGTTCGCCGCCGGAAAACAGGAATACTGTATTGGTATCAGTAGCTATCAGAGCAACGAGCCCTTTTATGGAGGGCTCTATGATTTTGCCGATATCAAGGATGTCGTCTGCAGTAAACAGATCCTCCTCATATACAAGCATGCATTCGGATACTGATGACAGGTCACTGAGTATCTGTGAACTTTTCTGCGATACCAAGACCTGTGTCAGTCTGTGTAGCCTGTCACGGCTTTCCTGGTTTCTCCTGACCTGCTTATCGTATTTAGACAATATGTCCTCATAACCGGCTGACAGGCGGTTCCCCAGGTCGTATAGAACATCGAACTGATCGCGGTATTTGGCATAGGCTCTGCCGCCAGCCTCGAAAAACACCCTGGACATGCCCTTGTTAGGCTCTATTTTGTAAATCTTGATCAGGCCAACCTGTCCGGCGGTGGAAGGGTGGGTGCCGCAGCAGGCGACACAATCCATAGGATGCTCTTTGTCACCAATGGTTACTACTGAGATATCCTCATCAAAGGCCAGGGCTTTGCGCAGAGGCATTTTTACGGCTTCTGAGCGGGTTTTAAAGTAATCGACGGTCACGGGAACGTCTGACTGAATAACGGCGTTAGCATCGGCTTCTGCCGCTTCAGCCATTTCCCAGGTCACCTGCTGATAAGGATCCCCATGGGGGAAAGCGATATCTATGGTTATGAAGTCCTTTCCCATGTGAAAACCTTTGTTCATGCCGCCGTAGAGACGGTAGAAGGCCCCGGACAATATGTGCTCGCCGCAGTGGCGCTGCATATTATCAAATCTGTTGGGCCAGTCGATTTCCATAGTGACCTTATCTCCCGGCTGGAAATCACCCCGGACATTTTCAAGGGTATGATAGATGACGCCATCCCGAATATTCACATCAGATATTTGGGCAGAAGAGCCCCTCTCAGGTGATGTTATTGTACCGGTATCACAGTTCTGTCCACCCCCGGTTGGGAAGAAGATTGTTGACTCAAAAATAACCAAAAAATTACCATTCGTTTCTTCTACAGAAGTGATAATGGAGTCCCATTTGGTTAAATATTCACTCTTTTCAAAGGCTTTTCTTGTATACATAAGACCTCCAGGTAACTTTACCAAGTTTATAATAACGGCGAACAAAAAAATGTGGAAAACTACATCTTGACAAACCCGTTTGAACCTGTACAACGTTGGAACTTATGGGTTTATACGGATTCGAGTTATCAACAGGTATCTGTTGATAAAATTGTATACAATTTTTGAAAACCCTGTGGAAAACTCACTTTGCCCTTAAAAACTGGGGATTATCGATTGTTGAAAACCGTTTGCGAATTACGAACAGGGGTTTACATAATTGTTGCTTTCAAACTTGTACTTTAGTCTAATTTTATCGCATCAATAAAGTCCATAAAATCTGAAAAATCACTCTCCAGATACTGTGCGAGGACCGGTTCGTTGAACTCATAACTGTTCTTCAGTTTCAGGTCAGCGTACAGAGTTGAAAAAGTCAGATCCATCTCCAGCCGCTGTATATCATCAAGGCTATTGGCCGCTATGATAAGCTGCCCATCCCCCGTAAGATGGTAGATGCCCATCATATCATCATAGAGTTTGTAGTTCTTCTTATTGACATGCTCATTATTGCTTCTCAACATCATACAGGTGGTGCCGCCGTGCTCATTCATTATCATAGCATTCTTGGTGAGCCGGGACGACTGCCTGTTGAGAACCTCCGACGGCCCCGAATAATCGTATATAGTCACGAACTCTGAGTGCGACAGATTCATGTATGCCTCGGCATCGCTTATTTCCATATTGGAAATAAGCTTAAATCCACACACAAGCATATTCTTGATTTCAAGCTCAGACACCAGCAACCTGTATCCGGCATCATTGCCGACCAGTGACGCGCAACGGCAGACATCATTATTCTCCGTAGGTGACACGTCATTTTTGTACAAAATATAGCCTTGCCGACTGCATGGCGCAGGCGTTGGCATATTCGGAGGGCAGAGGATCGACAGGGCCTCGGTATCGCGGGCCACGTAACGCATAATGAAATAATTAGCCAGCTCAGTCTTAGAGGAAAAGCGGATGCAGCATTTGGACAGCAATCGCCTGGCAGCAGCGTCAGACAGATGTACATCTATAGACGTCATGAACATATAGTTTTCTTTGCCATTTGGCAGAGGCAGGCCGTTGACCTCGTTAAAATGCACATATTTCTTCAGGAGGTAGATAGCATCCACCAGATCTATGTCCACCTTGGATCCGCCAAGACAGCCGATCATGGACGCCTCGGTATCCTCGAGTTTAGTTTTGTCCTTGCCAAAGACCCACTCGAACCTGTCGAAGCCCAGATCCTCAGCATCGAAATAAAAGTACTGATGCAAGTCGCGGTCCTGGGCCTTTTCCTTTTTGTTCATACGCCAGTGGACACCCATGCAAAATACCCCCATAAGCCTGGTATCTGTGATCCATGCCGACCGGAAAGACTGATCCCCGGTGTATGTAACGGGCTTGTCCAGCCCGCCTTCTATTACTTTGAATCTGCGTACATCCTGTTCCAAATCATTACCTCATTTCTTCCTTTGTTAAAAGTATACCGTCTTTAGACAAAATAGGCAAGATTGTATATTGACAAAGAATCACTAAAGAGTATAATGATGTAGAAATAATCCTTATCAAGAGCGGCGGAGGGACTAGGCCCTTTGATGCCCGGCAACCTGGAAGTCAGGCGGCGTATGGCCGATGACAGGCAAGGTGCCAAATCCTACAGAATCTAGTATTCTGAAAGATGAGGAATGAGTTTGAAAAACCATGCCTTTTCTTTCTGAGAAGAAAAGGCTATTTTTGTACTTGTTAGGGATTAATAGTTTGAAGGAGGAGTAAAGAAAATGAAACGATTATTTACATCAGAATCAGTTACTGAGGGACATCCTGATAAAATGTGCGACCAGATCTCGGATGCTATCCTGGATGCAATAATGGAACAGGATCCTAACGGAAGAGTTGCCTGTGAAACAACTACGACTACAGGATATGCCATGGTAATGGGAGAAATCAGTACTAATTGCTATGTTGACATTCCTAAGATTGTCAGAGGAGTCATCAAGGATATCGGTTACACTCGCGGCAAATACGGATTCGACGCAAGCACCTGCGCAGTGCTGCAGGCTATCGACGAGCAGTCCGGCGATATTGCCATGGGCGTAAACGACGCATTAGAGCACAAAGAGGGCTCTATGAATGATGAGGTCGAGGCTATCGGCGCAGGCGACCAGGGTATGATGTTCGGCTATGCGTGCAATGAGACGCCTGAACTTATGCCAATGCCTATTTCACTGGCTCACAAGCTGGCACTTCAGCTTACCAAGGTAAGGAAAGACGGAACTATCAAATATTTGAGACCTGACGGCAAGACTCAGGTAACAGTTGAATACGACGGAGACAAGGTTAAGAGAATCGATACAGTTCTCGTATCCACTCAGCACGATCCAAGTGCCAAACAGGAGCAGATCAGAGCTGACATCATCGAACATGTCATCAAGCCTATAATACCTGCGGAACTTCTGGACGACGAGACCAAGTACTTCGTAAATCCTACAGGCAGATTCGTTATCGGCGGACCTCACGGAGATTCAGGACTTACAGGAAGAAAGATCATAGTTGATACTTACGGTGGATACGCTCGTCATGGCGGCGGCGCTTTCTCAGGCAAGGACCCAACTAAGGTTGACCGTTCTGCTGCATACGCTGCAAGATATGCGGCTAAGAATGTAGTAGCGGCAGGTCTTGCCGACAAATGCGAGATCCAGCTGGCATACGCTATAGGCGTTGCCAAACCTGTATCCGTAATGGTAGACACAGAGGGAACAGGTAAATTAGACGATGAGAAGATCGCAGAAATCGTAAATAAGCATTTCGACCTTCGCCCTGCAGCAATCATCAAAGAGTTAGATCTGAGAAGACCTATCTACAGACAGACAGCTGCTTACGGTCACTTTGGAAGAACAGATATCGACCTGCCATGGGAGCATCTGGATAAAGTTGACGAGCTGAAGGCCGAGCTGAAATAGGAGGCTGATAAATAGATGGGAGTAAAAGTAGCTAAATTCGGAGGGTCTTCCGTAGCAGACGGGATCCAGCTGACCAAAACCAAGGCAATAATCAATGCTGACCCGGACAGGAAATTCGTAGTAGTTTCCGCTCCGGGCAAGCGTTTTGAAAGCGATAACAAAATCACAGATCTGTTGTACCTGTGCCAGACTCATATGGAACAAAACATCCCTTATGATCAGGTTTTCCAGGTAGTGACGGACAGGTTTGCCGCGGTGAAAATGAATCTTAACATCGACGTAGATCTGCAGACGCATTTTGACGCCATCCACGAACAGATGAAGCAGGAGACCACCTCTGACTACATTGCCAGCCGTGGCGAGTACCTGTCGGCCGTTCTGGTGGCAGCCTTCATGGGTTACGACTTCGTCGACACCGCAGGTCTCATTTTGTTCGATAACAAAGGCAGACTTCTGGCGGAGGAGACTAACGAGGCTCTGAAGACAGAGCTGGCAAAACATGAAAACGCCGTGTTGCCGGGCTTCTACGGAACCTGCAAAGACACAGGCAAGGTCAAGACCTTCTCTCGCGGCGGTTCGGACATTACAGGATCGCTGGTGGCTCGCGCTGTCGAGGCCGACGCTTATGAAAACTGGACCGATGTGTCGGGCTTCCTTATGGCGGACCCACGCATAGTCAAGAATCCGAAACCGATAGACCGCATCTCGTACAAAGAGTTGCGTGAGTTGTCTTACATGGGGGCTTCGGTGCTCCACGAGGACGCCATCTATCCGGTGAGAATAGCGAATATTCCTATCAATATCAGGAACACCAATTTCCCTGAGGATAAGGGCACTATCATTACCGCCGAGGATGAAACCAGCGGAAAGGTAGTAACGGGCATTGCGGGCAATAAGGACTTTACCGTAATCGCCCTGTATAAGAATATGCTCAGCAAGGAGAAGGGCTTCGTACGCCGTATACTTATGATATTGGAGGACTTCGATATCAATTTCGAGCATCTTCCAAGCGGTATCGACACGGTTTCCGTAGTTATCTCCAACGACGCCATTGACGGCAGGCTGGATGAGATAGTTGACGAGTTCAACGCTCAGTTGAAACCGGACAATATAGAGATATTCGAGAATATCGCGCTGATCGCTACTGTTGGATACGGAATGAGTTTCCGCCCGGGCGTTTCGGCCACACTGTTCTCGGCACTTGCAGAGGCCAAGGTCAATATCAGAATGATCGACCAGGGCTCCAGCGAGATGAACATCATCGTCGGCGTCGAGAATAAGGATTTCAATAAAGCTATAAAGGCTATATACGAGGCATTTGTATAGAAGCGAGCCGCCGCTTCCCCTCACTGGTCCTCGTGCGCGAACAGCCCCTGCGACTTATAAAACCAAGAATAGAACACTATGCAAACTCGTTGAAGCGAGGGAGCCTTTTCAAGGCTCTAAAGGGTGAACACTCGAGGAGATCATACAAGTATGGTCTCCTCGAGTGTTCACCCTTTGCTTCAACTTCAGACAGTGCATAGTGTTTGCTATTCTTGTCGTTTTATTTCGTCGGGGACTGTATCTGCTCCTGCGAAATCGTTCGAGGGAAGGACGGCTCGCCTGGTTGTGAGAAAGGCCTTGACATAAATTTAGTTTAGGCATATACTAAATTTATTAAACAGTAAGGAGCAAAGCAATGAACCAGGCAGAATCAGAGAAACTTTTGCGGCAGTATTATCGGATTTCCAATACGATTGTGCACTTTCAGAATATACCTTTGAGCTTTGATGGCACCACGCCTCTGCGGACGGCGTCCATCCATCTCATCGACATGATCGGCAAGCATCCCGAGGCGAACCTGACGGAGCTTACAGATTATCTGGGAGTGACCAAGGGGGCCGTTTCGCAGATGGCCAAGGCGCTGGAGAAGAAGGATATAATCCGGCGTGTCCAGAGTGATGACAATAATAAGAATATCCGATTCGAGCTCTGCGAGGAGGGCCAGCGCATTTACGATGGCCATGAAAAATATCACGAGGAGCTCTACGGCAAGTTGAATAACCTGATGGACAGCTACACGGTCGAGGGCCTGGCCAGCATCGAGAAGTTTTTAGACCAGATCGAGGAGAGCATGCTGGACTATAAGAGTAAGGTTTAGCAGTCACTACAGGGGAAATGTTTTGTTCCATCACTATACCATGATTGTTTAGAACTAAACAAAAACCCAACCAAAGAGGAGGAATTACCATGGGAGTCAAAGTATTTATTAAAGGTCAGGAAGTGCCCAAGAAAACCATTAAGGACTGGGAGCAGAAGAGGGTGGACTTTATTTCTGATTTTCTTACTAAGGAGCTGGGCACACCTAAGGTGGCCACGGCTGAGGAACTGACGGATCTGAAGATGACTATACCTGAGCAGAAGATGCGCGAGATCACAGCCAGGAACTGCAAGAGCAACGACGTCACATCGGGAATGCTGGCAAAAATCTCGCGGGGCAAGACTGCTTTTTGTGAAGTTGAAATGGAGGTCGCCGGTGCCAGCGCTCAGGAGATTCATGACCAGTATTTCGGAATGATGTTTGATAATAATGAGGCTAACCGCAGACTGAATCTCAGTGCGAATCCCGATCACATGCTTTTGATCGGTCGCGAGAACAACGAGCAGGAGGTTATCGAAGCTTCCGGAGGTCTCTCAAAACAAAGCCTGTTCTACGTTTGTTTCGGCCAGGAGAACGGTCTGAACTCAAAGGCTGATTCGGCTTATCCGAGCCAGGCTACGGGGATCTGCAGGATACAAAATGGTACTGTTATAGGCGGCGTTCGCCATCAGATGCGTGATACAACTGATGGTTGTCATGTGAAACTGGTGGTCGAATTTCCGAAGATCACGCCAAAGAAGATACTGGCACAGCACGAGATCCATTTGGCTTGCGAATTCAGCAACTGGATCAACGCCTGGGTGGAGAGAGCCCAGGCTGCCAGAACTTAGATCACAAAAGTAAGGGGCTGTCGCATTAACGAATAAGAGATTCGTTAATGACGAGGCCCCTTTTGTATACAAAAAACAAACAAAAAGCAAAATAAAAGCCTGTGTAAC
>NZ_SNXO01000002.1 GCF_004362975.1 Aminicella lysinilytica
GTCAGTTGTTTAGATTATTATATGAATTGAACCGCCCAGTGCCGAACGGCATGCTGGGTGGTGTGAGAGGGGCTACTGTTAGCCCCTACTCGATTGGTCATATGAAATCGGCTTAGCCGAGAACCAGTGACGGCGCAGTATAAACTCTGGCAGCACATTCCTGATCCAGCATATAAAGGCCCTTAGGGTCTCCGCCGAATAGTTCCATCTTCTGGATGAGAGTGCTTGCGTTGTTTTCCTCTTCCACCTGCTCTTTGACGAACCAGTCCAGGAACTGCATGGTTCCGAAATCTTTGACATCGTAAGCTGCGCTGTAGATGTTATTGATAAGACCTGTAACGTACTGCTCGTGAGCAAAGCCGGCCTTAAGAGCATCCATAGGCTCCTTCAGCACTGCGTCAGGTTTTGCTATAGCTTCCAGGACGATGGCGTCGCCGTGCATCTGCATATACTGACGCATCAGCATAGCGTGATCCTTTTCCTCCTGGACCTGGATATTGTACCAGTTAGCGAAACCGGACAATCCCTTTTCTTCATAGTAATTTGCAAACTGCATATACAGATATGCGGAGTATAACTCTTTGTTGATCTGATCGTTCAAAAGATCTTTTACCTTTTCATTTAACATAGAAAATACCTCCATTTCATAAACCAAGTATAGCACCAAATGTATCGGAATACAATGATTGGAGTATTCAGACAATCAACATATAGCGCACCGGTAATTTTCACGTTAATTTCATCTTAGCAGGGTATATTCTAATCAGTAATCAGGTAATGTGTATGAAATTATCGGAGGATAAATCAAATGAAAAAGATAAAGACATTGACCATCCTGCGGCGTGTGATACAGATCGCAGCTTTCCTGGCAATGCCCGGGTTGTTTATAGATACGTTTGTGGGAATGAAGTCCATAGTGACAGCGCTTATGAGCGGCAGTTTCACTTTCCGAGAATACAGTTTTCAGGTAATGACAGTGGCCACCGTAGCCCTGATAACCGTCTTCGCAGGCAGGATATTCTGCGGTTTCCTTTGTTCATTCGGGTCCATGGGAGATCTGGCGTATTTCCTGGGCAGGAAACTCCATATGCCGGAAATCAAGGTGCCGGAAACTATTGATCGGGCCTTGAGATGGCTGAAATACGTAATACTTGCAGCTATAGTCGTACTGGTATGGATCCTGGCAGCGGTTGAGATACCAAGCGCTTCCGACCCGTGGACAGTCTTCGGCATGTACGCTAAGATAGGTACATGGCCGGGCATTTCATATATGATCTCAATCGGCGGACTTTTGCTGGCGCTCATCTTCATAGCGTCTATGATGATGCCGAGAGTCTTCTGCAGATACTTCTGTCCACTGGGCGCAGGGCTCACGATCCTGGCTAAATGCAGGCTCACCAAGATCGAAAAGCCGACGGAAGGCTGCGGCTCATGCAGGCAGTGCACCAAAGCCTGCCCTATGGCTCTGGAACTGACAAAAATGGAAAAGGTATGCACAGGGGAATGCGTCAACTGCATGGCCTGCGTCGATGCCTGTCCGAGGGGAAACGCCCGGGTACAAAAATTCCCGCGCAAGATCCCGGCGGCGGCGGTGGCTGTACTTTGTCTGGCAGTAATGGCCGGCGGATACTTCGGAGGCAATGTTTTGTCCAAGGCCTACGCGACTACGACTACTACATATGACAAGTCTTCGGGTCTGGTGTCCGATGCCAACGAAAGCACAGATACGGGGAAGTATAAAGACGGTACGTACACAGGCAGCGGCAGCGGATTCCGCGGGACAACAGAGGTAAAAGTTACTGTGAAGAACGGCAATATTACAGCTATAACCGTGACATCTTATGTGGACGACCAGGAATATTTCGACAGATGTGTGGATGTGATAATATCTGAGATCAAGGATTCTCAGGATGTAGAAGTAGATACGGTCTCAGGAGCCACATTCAGCAGCAATGGAATCAGGGCCGCCGTTGCAGACGCTTTGGATATATCCTTCGACAATCCTAATGACTCGGCACAGTCAGGCGGCGGGCACGGTGGACCGGGCGGATATTAATGGTAGCACTACTCCATTTATAGTGATATAATTGAAACTAGATTTGGAGGTTAAAACAATGAAGAAAATAATTATTGTAGATGCCAGCCCTCGTAAAGGCGGCAATTCAGATGTTGTAACAGATAAGCTCTGTGCAGAGATCAAGAATGCTGATGTAGAGGTTTTCAAGATCAGAGAGAAAACAGTTAATCCGTGCCACGGCTGTGATGCCTGCAAGGGCAGGGACAAGGCCGGCTGCGTTCAGAAGGACGACATCGGCGCGCTGATTTCCAGAATAGATGAGAGTGATGCTGTGGTTCTCAACACACCGATTTATTTCGGTCAGGTCAGCGCTCAGGCCAAGATGTTCATAGACCGTATGTACTGCTTCTTCGATCCGGGAAAACCGTCTATGACTAACGCTTCTAAGAGCAACAGGAAGACAGCTCTTATCTGCACCTGTGGCGATGGATCAGGGGCATATGATAAGTATGCTGAGGAAACAGTTCATTGCATGGATACAATAGGAGTCGCTGAATCCAGGTCTCTTGTTTGCGGAGGCATCAACGGTCTCGGCGAATGTAAGGAGAAGCCTGAATATATGAAATCGATCGGCGAAATAGCTGATTGGCTGAGCAAGTAAATAAATGCATTTAATGCCGCCGCAGGCGCTGTAACCCGCAGCGGCAGTTTTGTTTGATTAAGAGAGGAGATCCGCAGGTGGAAGAATTCAAAAAGCCAGACAAGAAAGCCATCACCGGCTGGAGAATAGGAGAACTGATAGGGTTTGTTATTGTTACGGCCATAGTTGTGGCAGCCTTCGCTATTACCATATCCAAGAAATGGAACGGAGATTTCTTCGCCATGTGGGAAGGAAAAGGGGACTCCACGGGAAGAATAGCTGTGCTGGCAGCCTTGGCCCTGGCTGTGGTCTACTTCGTCATAGCCGTTATTATCATGCCAAAACTGGAGTATATGCAGTGGGGATATATGGTCACAGAAGATAAGGTCGTAATACGCCACGGCATATTTTTCGTCAGGAAAAGCATAATTCCAATCATAAGGATACAGAATATAACCGTGAAGCAGGGCCCTGTCAACAGAAAACTGGGTCTGTTCAAGGTGGAAATGGTCCTGGCCAGCGGTACCTTTGAAATCGAGGGACTGACTAAGGAAGTGGCCGACGAGATAAGCGATAACCTGAAGACCAGGCTTTACAGCAGGGTGGCTGAGAAAGGGGTGCTGTAATGTCTTTCGGACCTAAACGCGGCCATCCCATCTATATATTCGAGAATATCAATGACTTCGTGCTTCTGTTTATTGCCTTGATAATAGCTCTTTTCAAAGGTGATATGAGCATATTTACCAGCAATCTGGCCTACGATGTCATTATTTTTGCAATGCCTTTCATCAGACTGGTCAGTTACCTTACCACATATATTTCTGTTGACGACCAGAAACTGACGGTCAGGTCCGGCTGGCTTTTCAAAAAGCATATGGAAATACCTGTTGCTACTATTACCACGATCGACTTTTCACAGGGTGTATTCCATCAGATGCTGGGCGCATACAAGGTGAAAATCGACAACGCCGGAAACATGTCCGGAGATGTGACTAAGATATCCATGAGCTTCGGCAAGGAGGATGCAACAAAGTTAAAAGAGTTGCTTCAGCCGGGCAAGGCGGGTCTTGACGGTTTCAATCTGGAGTCCGACGGCGATGAAAAACTGGAAGGCAAGGCCGGCGAATATTACTTCAGCATGGGTGATCTGGCTCTTATGGGGGCCATCAAAGATAAAGGGAAATTTCTTCTGCAGCTGATCGCTATAGTCTGCGGAGGATCCTCATTCCTCGCAGGGATAGTTACTGTGTCGGAGGCAGGCCTGGAGCATCAGGGCACCAGGATCGTCAACAGTCTGGGACTTATATGGGTAGCAGTCATACTGATAGCCGGTATATTCCTCTTGTCCATTGCGGCAGGTTCTATTGGCGCCGTAATCAAGTACTACGGTTTTCATATATCAGACAGCGGAGACACTATACGTATAAGATATGGGCTACTGACCAGGAAAAGTTACACCATACATAAGAGCAGAATAAGCGGATTTTATTACGAACAATCTATACTCATGAGGTGTATGAAGACGGGAACACTCCACTGCTATGCCATAGGTTACGGCGGTGATTCTTCTGATGAGGATACCAGCGAGGATCCCATTCTTATTCCTCTGATAAAGTCCGCAGAACTGAGACGGACTATGGCCGGGATCCTGCCGGAAATGGCAGAGGCAGGGGAGAGGGAGAAGCCTTTGGGCCGCAGCTGGTACTATTTCCTCTACAGCTGGTCAGTATTATTATCTCTGATAGTACTGGCAGGACTGATAGTATTGCCGTATTTCTTCCCGGCTGCCAGCCAATTCTGGATCATGGGGCTGGCAATTCTTGCAATGGCATTTGCAGGAGCCATGATGCAGCACTATAACACATCTATATATGGAAATGGAAACAACATTTCTATTTCATCTGGCGGGTTCAACAAGACTACAGTTTTCGTCAAGACCAGAAATGTTGAAAGCGTCTACGAGACAGCAGGGTACTTCAAGCATAAGAAGGGCGTCACTACTGTAGTCATAGGATTCATTGCGCCTTTGGCCACGTCAGGAGCCAAGGCCAGGAATGTGTCTGTGGAGGCCTTTGAAAATATCAGAAACAGGCTGATATATTAGCTCTTTATAATCTACGAAGAGCCTCGATCAGTTCCGTCTTCGATGAGGCTACATTTATCTTGTCCTTTATGACGCGAGCCGGAACGCCTGCTACTACTGTGCCGGCGGGCACATCATCTACGACGATAGCTCCGGCGGCGACTACGGAATCCCTGCCGACTCTGACGCCTTCCAGGATGACGGCGTTGGCGCCGACAATCACATTGTCTTCAACGACGACAGGGGTCGCGCTGGCAGGCTCTATGACGCCGGCCAGTACTGCTCCTGCTGCAATATGACAGTTCTTTCCTACAGTGGCTCGGCCGCCGAGGACTGCGCCCATGTCTATCATGGACCCCATTCCGATGACGGCCCCGATATTTATGATGGCTCCCATCATTATTACGGCGTTGTCACCGATTTCCACATGTTCACGTATAATTGCGCCCGGTTCTATGCGGGCGTTTATTTTTTTATAGTCAAGCATTGGGACGCCACTGTTCCTTCTGTCGTTTTCCAGCACCAGATCCTGAATATGATCGGCATTAGCATTAAGAACAGGTTCCATTTCCTTCCAGTCACCGAATACGATGGCCGAAGTCGCGCCGTTGCCGAATACTTTGCATCCGGGGAAATCCGGCAGTTTGTCTGAATTTATATAAGCCTTCACCGGCGTTTTCTTATCTGAGCTGCTTATGTAGTTGATCAGTTCCTGAGCATTCATTGTCATTACCTCCAAATATTATCTCTTCAAAAGAATACCAGCCGGCTTTTCGGTGGGCCAGGCTGCAGGCTGCAGTCAGTGCGCCTTTGGCAAAGATGGCTCTGCTGGTTGCTTCATGGGTCAGGGTCACGGTTTCGTCCTGACCGAAAAAGTTCACCTGATGTATGCCGCATACTGTTCCGCCTCGCAGGGAATGGATGCCGACATTTTCATCGGAACTGATGGCGGCCCTCAGTAGTCTGGCTGTGCCGCTGGGTGCGTCTTTCTTGGACTTATGATGAGTTTCGACGATCTCGCAGTCGCAGCCCGCCTCTGTGAGGAAGGGCGAATATGTTTCCAGCATACGCTTCACTACAGCAACGCCAAGGGAAAAGTTGCCGCTGTATAGTACTGGTGAGAACTTTGCGATTTCTCGGATTAAAGATGTTTCATCATCAGAATATCCGGTGGTTCCGCAGACATAAGCGGTGCCTGTTTGTCTGAGGTAGTCCAGGACCTGAGGCAGTGCCCCGGGTCCGGAAAAGTCTATGACGGCATCGGCGGCCGGCTTGCCGGCAAGAGCACCGGCGGAGCCGCGATCCACTGTAAGTATTATTTTGTGCCCGTGGGCCTCGGCCTGCTCACGGACGATCCGGCCCATACGGCCTGTACCTATCAACACTATATTCATATGAGGCCAGCCTTTCTCATTGTGGCTGACAGCGCGTCTTTGGCACCGTAACTCATATTGTACAAAGGCATGCGCAGATTGTCGCCGCACTTGTTCATAAGGCCTAAAGCAGTTTTTACGGGGATAGGGTTCACTTCCAGGAAGAGATCGTTGATCAGCTCCAGATACCGTAACTGGCTGGCGGCCGCTTCGGCAGTGTGACCGTTCAGATAGTTCATGACCATTTCATGGGTCTCGTGTGGCATGATGTTGGCCAGGACGGATATGACTCCGCTGCCGCCGATGGACAGAATAGGAATGGTGATATCATCGTTTCCTGAGAACATGACGAAGTCGTCGGAAAGGTACCTGGCGATCTTCATGGCGTAACTCATGTCGCCGGAGGCTTCTTTGATGCCGTAGATCATAGGGTGCCGGCTCAGACGAGCCACTACGCTTTCAGAGATGTTGCACCCGGTGCGGCCGGGCACGTTGTAGATAAGGCAGGGAATGTGTACAGCGTCTGCAATAGTCTTGAAATGCATGTACATGCCCTCGTCGTTTGTTTTGTTGTAATATGGTGAGATGAGCAGCAGCCCGTCAACGCCCATAGCCTCAAAGGAAAGACTGCGCTCAAGCATAGCCTGCGTACAGTTGGAACCGCTGCCGGCTATGACAGGAATCCTGCCCGCGACACGTTCTACAGTGAACCTGCAGACCTCATCGTCTTCCTCCTGAAGCATAGTTGCGCTTTCTCCTGTGGTGCCCAGGGTGACTATGCCATCCGTTCCGTTGGCAATGTGCCAGTCTATAAGATCACCCAGCTGATTGAAATCCGGGTCGCCGTTTTCATCGAAGGGCGTGACCAGAGCTACTATAGATCCTTTTAATCCTCTTAAATTCATTTTATTTTCCAACCTTTCATTTTCTAAATGCATTAACTAAGATAGCGATATTAAAAAAACAGGCTCCGTAGAGCCTGCTGTTGGAATTCTTCGATAAAACGCGCGCTAAGTTATCAAATACTCCGACAGCACCCCTTCAGGCATATAACTTCCTTTGCCTGAAGACAGTCCTACGGATATTCTCCGTAGTCCCACTATGGCGACACGCCTGCCGTCAAAGTTCGGCGGAATTGCTGTCAACTGCCCTCATAGCCTGCCGGCTCATGCAGCGATGTCGTTTCCGCGACCTCTATCTTGGTAACAAGGTTAACACAGCACTTGGGCAGTGTCAAGACCATAATTTTGATTCATAATTGAAAAGTTATGTTATAATAGCATTGAATCTATTAGTCAGAGAAAGGATACAGATCATGATAGCGAAAAGATTGAGAAAATCACTGGATGAGGCAATATCCATCCGCGATATATTTGAAGAGGGAAAGAAGATGGCCGATATATACGGCGCTGAAAATATTTTCAATTTTACCATTGGAAATCCAAGCGTTGCTCCACCGGCCATTGTAAACGAGACCTTCCATGAAATGCTGGACACTGTTCCGGCTAAGGAACTTCACGGATATCCGGCCAATGTGGGACATCCTGATGTCAGGAGCCATATTGCAGATGTATTGAATAAGGAATACGGCGGCAAGTACACAACCGAGGGAGTAGTGATGACTACGGGGGCGGCAGCTGCCATAGTTGAGATATGCCATACGCTTCTGGATATGGACGATGAGGCGGTTACCTTCGCGCCATATTTCTGGGAGTATAAGAGTTATGTCGGGACAGTTTACGGAAAACTGGTGCCTGCTCAGTGCAACATGGAAACACTGCAGCCGGACCCGGAGACCTTTGAGGCAGCCCTGTCCGAAAGGACTCGTTTTGTACTCATAAACACCCCAAATAACCCAACGGGAGCAGTATACACCGAGGACTCCATCATAAAAGTTACGGACATATTGAAGCGCAAGGAAAAGGAATACGGTCATCCGATCTATCTGGTTTCAGACGAGCCATACAGAGCTTTGGCTTACGATATTGAAGTGCCGTGGATACCTGACTACTATCGCAACACCATAGTCGTATACTCGTACAGCAAGGCTTTGTCCCTGCCGGGCGAGCGTATCGGCTGGCTTGCCATGCAGCCTGACGTTGAGGATTACAAAGATCTCCTTGCAGGGATCACCGCATCCATACGCTATCTTGGTTATGTGAACGCGCCTTCGCTGCAGCAGAAAATCATGCTCAAGTGCGCCGGCGAGAAGGTGGACATCAGCATATATAAAAAAACCAGGGATATTTTGTACGATGGTCTGACGAAGATCGGCTACACCTGCATACATCCCGACGGAGCCTTCTATTTGTTTATGAAAGCTTTGGAGGATGACGACTTCCGGTTCTGCCAGGTGGCAAAGGAAGAGAAGATACTAATGGCTCCGGGAACAGCGTTCTATGGACCGGGCTGGGTGAGGATATCGTATTGCGTACCGAGTGAAGTGGCAGAGGCAAGTTTGCCGGCCTTTGAGTGGTTGTATAAGAAATATACGGATAAATAGGCCTATATCAGAAAAATTAACACAGGTTTTAACAGACTTGCATCGTTGAAAATACAATGCAATACAACTATTTGTTAGAAAAAATAAATCTAATCTGTCGAAAAACCTCATTTTTAATTAAAGATGGGGGGTTTTGTTAAATAATTATTCAAATTAAATTAAAAAATCTACTTTCAAAGAAGCCCTTGAATTATTGATTTTCCGCGTATATACTGATACCCAATTAAAAAAAGAACTTTAGTTATAGAGTAAGGAGAAAATAAATGGGTGTATTTGCAATAACCGGTGGTTCCGGCGGTATCGGCAGTAAGACTGTGGATCTGCTGAAAGAACGTGGTGATGAAGTAATCAATATCGACCTCCAAGGAGGCGATCTCAGCGTGAATCTGGCTTCTGAGGAGGGCAGAGAATAGCTATCGACGAATTATATAAAATGTGTCCGGATGGATTGGATGGACTGATCTGCAATGCAGGAGTTTCAGGCGCAAGCGGAAATCTTCCGCTGATAATTTCGCTGAACTATTTTGGCTCGGTAAGACTCGCCAGAGGCGTTGAAGGTTTATTGGAGAAGAAGAAGGGATGCTGTATCATTACTTCTTCAAATACTATCTCCCAGGGTGCCGGACGCAGGGACATCGCAGACCTTCTGAATAATATAGGCGATGAAAAGATGATCTGCGAGATCGTAAAGAAATTAGACGCCAAGGATGTATATGTAGGAAACAGTATCTATGTAGCAACCAAGTATGCTCTTGCTCGTTGGGTAAGAAGGGTTTCATCTTCATGGGCAGCAAGAGGAGTCAGAGTCAATGCTGTAGCTCCCGGAAATATTCAGACGCCAATGACTAAGGCACTTCAGGGATCAGCGAGAGAGGCTCTGAATGCTCTTCCTATTCCTACTATGTATGGCAAGGAATCTCTGATGCCTCCTGAGCAGATAGCAGGAGTGTTCGCCTTCCTTACTTCGCCGGAAGCTATGGGCGTAAATGGAAATGTAATGTTCTTTGACGGTGGAACTGATGCTCTTCTCAATTCTGAGAAAGTATATTAGGGAGGTTTATGATGACATTGATAGAAAAATATGTAAAAGCTATGCAGGAGAAAGATTACACTGCATTGGCTGAATTATTTGCCAAGGACGGCACTATAATGGATCATTGTCCTAATGGAGCGAATCAGCTTGAGTATCACGTATATGGCAAAGAGGCCATAGGCATGTTTTACAGGAACAAATTTACTTTCGGCAAGCACTCGATTTCTGAGGCTGAGATCTTAAGTGAGTCTCAGGCTAAGTTTGTCGCAAGTTATAACGGATTCCTGGTTATGGCTATTGCTAATATCAGAAGGACGACGGAGGACGGGCTGATCGAGAGACTGTCGGTAAGGCCTAAATAGGGGCGGCCGCTTTAATTGAAAGTTGCTTGGGTTTTGGTTTTGATATTGCACATATTTCTGATATTAAAAGAACCACCGCTTTAGCGATGGCCCTTTAATAAACCGGTGAATAGGGTTATTAGAATCTCAGGGACAGGCAGCTTAGTCCGCCGTCGATCTTTCTGAATTCTGATGTGTCTACTGTCATTGTATCATAGCCGAGCCCCTTGACAGCTGCGAGAACTGCCGGGTATCCTTCAGGAACGATTACTGTGCCGTTCATCCAGATGCAGTTAGCTGCATAAGATTCGCTCTCTGGGATCTCAACTTTGTTATATTTAGCAAAGTCAGGTTTGGTTACGAATTCGCCAGCAACCAGCATGTTGTTATTCTCGAGATAGTTTACGCCAGTCTTCAGGTGAAGAACCTTCTCAAGAGGTACTTCTGAGCATGTCATTCCATGCTTCTCAAGAATAGCTGTCAGCTGCTTGATGCCTTCTTCGTTGGTTCTTGCTGATCTTCCAACATAGAAGTGGTCTCCGACCATCATAACGTCTCCGCCTTCAAGAGTTCCAGGGGCAACGATATGCTCGATGTCTTCGTCCTTGTAGAACTTCTTGATAGCATCTACGATCTCTGCCTTTTCGCCGTTTCTTGAAGCGGCGCCAGGGTTAGTGATGATAGCGCAGTTTTTGGTTACGATAGCTGGATCCTCTACGAAACATGAATCCGGATATCTTTCATCAGCTTCCAGTACCAGTACGTCTACGCCGCACTTTTTCAGAGCTTCAATATATGTAGCATGCTGCTTAAGAGCAAGCTCGTAATCAGGTTTACCAAGTTCAGGTGCGGAAGTAATTCCGTCGCATACAGCCTTGCAAGGCTTTCTTACGATGCAATGATTAAACTTTTTCATAATGTTTCCTCCTAGAAAAAATGTAGTTTTCAACTTATAGATATATTATATACAATATATAATATTTGTCAACAACTTTATTATTTTGTTTCGGTTGCTTTATATTTAGTTTATGCTATAATTAGTCGTTAGAAATGCGGAGGATATATATATGGAGAAATTTAAGTCCTTGAAGGATCATGTGTACGACTATATAGCAGAACAGATACTGGAAGGAAAACTTGCCCCTGAACAGAAAATCAATGAGAGCGTTATATGCGAGAAACTCAGCATAAGCAGGACGCCTGTGCGCGAAGCGCTGATACAGCTATCTTCAGAAGGTGTTTTGAAAAACATGGCCAGGAAAGGTTTTGTTGTAAAAGCCCTTTCAGAAAAGGAGGTGGCAGAACTTTATAGCGTTATTGGAGTTTTAGACGGATATGCCGCTAAGTTGGCTGTAAACAATCTGACTGATAAGGATCTCGCTAATATGGATTTCTATATTGAAAGCATGGATCTTGCAATCAAGGCTTCGAATTTTGAAATGTATCATATACAGCAGATAGCATTTCATAATATTTATCTGCAGGAATGTGGAAATGAGACCCTTATCGATACTATTGAAAAGATGAAAAGCAAGCTTTTAAAGAAAAGTTATGTGGATGATGAAAAGGGCAGAACCAAGGAGATACTTCTGACCACCAATGAAGAGCACCGTAAGATACTTGAATTGTTTAAGAAGAAGGACGGTGAGGCGTTAGCCAAATATCTTCTGGATGTACATTGGACGCAGACTTATGCGGAGTTTGACGCAATAATATAGTTATAGTTTTGAAGGTGATTTATTACCAGTTAGGATAGAATCGGAGGAATTAGTGAATCAGGAAGTTGTATCAATTATTATTTTTGTAGCTGTCATAACGGTTATTATGACTGAAAAAGTCCACAGGACAGCTGCAGCTTTAGCAGGGACAGTAGCCTTGCTTCTGACAGGAATACTCACTGTGGATGAGGCCATAGGTTATGTTGACTTCAATACGATTGGAGTGCTGGTAGGAATGATGCTGTTCGTAGCAGTAGTTAAACATTCTGGCCTTTTCGAGTATGTTTCAATTAAATCAGCTAAGATGGCAAAGGGTGATCCGTGGAAGATAATGGTAGTGTTTATGATAATTACTGCTGTATGTTCTGCGTTACTGGACAACGTTACTACTGTACTGCTTATGGGACCAATGACGCTGACAATGGCGCAGATGTTGAGAATCAATCCGGTACCTATACTTCTCGGACAGATATTTGCTTCTAACATAGGCGGTACTATGACACTCATAGGCGACCCACCGAATATTATGATCGGTAGTGCAGCTAATCTGAGTTTTATGGATTTCGTGGAAAACACAGGAGTTGCCTGTACAATAGGACTGATAGTAATAATATTCTTTATGAAGGTTGCGTATAAGAAGAAGCTTTCGGCAGATGCCGATGCGGTCAAGGAAATCATGGAACTTGATGAGAATAAGGCTATAACAGATCCTAAGCTGATGAAAATCAGCATAGCCATGATAGTCCTTATCGTAGTAGCCTTCGTTATACATGGTAAGATTGGAATCGAAAGTTCGGCAGTGGCTCTTACGGCTGCAGCAATAATGATGATAATTGGGCATCAGGATATTGATGAAGTAGTATCGGATGTAGAATGGCCTACGTTGTTGTTCTTTATCTGCTTGTTCATAGTAGTAGGAGGTATGGTCAAGACCGGTGTAATAAGTCAGCTTGCAAACCTTATTATGGATTTCTCAGGTGGACATCTGATAATGACAATGATGATACTGCTGTGGGCTTCAGCGTTCCTGTCAGCCATATTGGACAATATACCATTCGTAGCAACTCTGATCCCGTTGATATTGGCTATGGGACAGCAGGGAATGGATATTACGCCACTATGGTGGGCTATTTCACTGGGCGCATGTCTCGGCGGAAATGGTACTCAGATCGGTGCTTCAGCTAACGTTGTACTGTCAGGTATTTCCGGCAGACATGGATACCCTATATCCTTTAAGGATTATACTAAGGTCGGCATGCCGGTCATGATAATAACGGTAACTATCGCTATGATATTCCTTCTTTTGAAGTATCAGGTAGGTTTACCTATATAATGAAAGATGATATAATTTACTAGTAGATGAAAAGAAATTAAGGAGGAAATAATTATGTTACAAGATACTGTTACCGATTATATGGTAAATACAGTTCTAAAACAAATGGGAGCCGTTTCGATCAAGGTCAAACCGTGTTATATAAACATAGCCAAGTTTGAACTTGACACACCTAATGACTCTAAGAAGGTTGAGGTGTTCTATCTTTACGAAATGAAGGAGAACGATGATATTTATCTTCAGAGACTTGAACCCTATCCAATGCTTATGGGCAAGCCGTCTAATGAAAACGAGCTTATTAAGGTCATAAGGGCGGATATCGATAAATTTAAGAGCGCATTGACAAGCACTAATTTCTGTAAGTTCTTAGATCTGCAGGGCCTTTACGCTAATGTAAACAAAAGTATGGAAGAATTGCTTCTGAGCCCTAAAACGGTTAGAACTGAAGATCTTCTGAAGATAGAATCCGATCTAAAAGCCATTGGGGAGGATATGGCGAAAATGTCAGAAAACGCCAAGTTGCCTGAATAGCATACAGAAATGGGTATGGTGAGAAAATCATGGGGATTTTGATCGATCTCATAACGAACAAAATATTTGTATCGGCTGCTGCTGCCTGGTTTGCTGCTCAGTTAGCAAAGAATGTAGTAGACCAGTTCAGAGGCAGGTTTGCCCGCGATAGTATTTTCGCCAGCGGTGGAATGCCCAGTGCCCACACGGCTACAGTTGTGAGCCTTGCAGCATCTACAGGCATTGTATGTGGTCTGGGCGGATTTGAGTTTGCTATGGCTGTGTTCTTTGCAATAGTAGTAATATATGATTCTGTTGGCGTGCGCTATGAGACAGGTCAGGCCGCAAAGGCACTGAACAAAATAAGAAAAATAGAAATAGACCGCGGTGAGGAGCCTCTCTATGAGAAGCCTATGCTTGAGCGAACGGGTCACACTATACCGGAAGTAATAGCAGGAGGTATGGTAGGCATCATATGCGCAGTAGGGGTATGCGCGCTGCTACCTTAAACCGTAGAAAACTCGAGGTGATCATACAAGTATGGTCTCCTCTTTATACAAAACTGAGATTCTGTAGTTTGACTATTTTCAGAATTATAGGTATAATTAAAGTTAGGTATTGCTCGTGGAGAAGGAATGAGCGTTTTTTTTTAGAACAGGGGGTTTTGTTATGATCAGAATACAAGATGTCTCTAAAGACTTCAAGGGGAAGTTGGTATTAGATGACATTTCCATGGACATCCGAGATGGAGAGCTGACAGTTATCATCGGCCCGAGCGGTTGCGGTAAGACCACTACGCTGAAGATGATAAACAGGCTTACGCCGGTATCCAAAGGCAAAATTTTTATCGATGATGTTGATATCGAAGATATAGACAAGGTCCAGTTGCGTAGGAGAATGGGATATGTGATCCAGCAGGGCGGACTCTTTCCACACATGACTATAAGACAGAATATAGAGATAATAGAAGAACTGGAAGGTAAACCCAAGGAAGAAATAATGGAGAATACCGTAAAGTTGATGAAAATGGTGGATATGGATCCGGATGAGTATCTGGACAGATATCCAACAGAACTTTCGGGTGGTCAGCAACAGAGAATAGGCGTTATAAGAGCCATGGCCAACGATCCTGAAATCATTCTTTTTGACGAGCCGTTCTCGGCATTGGATCCGTTGACCAGGATAGCCTTGCAGGATGAGCTTGTTAAACTACAGTCTCAAGTCGGAAAGACAATGATTTTTGTCACACATGATATGGATGAAGCTATTAAGATAGCGGATAAGATATGTATCATGAAGGATGGTCACATATTACAGTATGACATTCCAGAAGAAATATTAAGAAATCCTGCTGATGACTATGTAGCCAACTTTGTAGGCGTAAACAGGATATGGGATTCGCCGGAGTATATCAAGGTAGAGGACTTTATGATAAGAAGTCCCATAACATGCTCGGGAGAGTTAAATGCCAAGAGGTGCGTTACAAGAATGAAAAACCATCACATAGATACACTGCTTGTCACTGATACAGAAGACAAGCTCCTTGGCATGGTAGGAAGAAAGGCTTTGTTCAAGAGCCGTAATCCTTTGTCAAGAGCCGATGACATAATGTCATCAGTCAGTTATACTGCTCATCCGCAGGACAGTATCGTAGATGTCCTTAAGATGATAGATGAGGCGGAGGTAAACAATGTGCCGGTAGTGGACGATGATGGAAAACTGGTTGGTCTGCTTACGAACAGTAATCTTGTCTCCACATTGAGCAAACAGTTCCTGCTGGAAAATCAGGAAGTTACGGAAGAGCAGGAAGACCGGAAAACACCGGCAGAGAATGAAATATCAGAAGAGAGTGAGGTGAGCCTGTCATGATCACATTGATCAATTATATGGTGGCTCACGGATCGCAGATCTGGAGCCTCACAATAGAGCATATAGAAATGACGGCTATAGCCGTAGGCATTTCAATACTTATAGGTGTTCCACTTGGAATACTCATCAGTTACGTAAAAAAACTTGATAAACCTGTAATAGGAGCAGCCAATGTTGTTCAGGCCATACCAAGCATGGCCCTTTTAGGACTCGGCATACCTTTGCTGGGCATCGGAGTTTTGCCGGCAGTGGTAATGGTAATAATCTACTCGTTATTGCCTATAATCAAAAACACATACACAGGTATTTCAGGCATAGATCCGCAGTTGGTAGAGGCTGCATACGGAATCGGACTTACCAAGTGGCAAGTCCTGAAAAAGGTCAAGTTACCGATGGCATTACCTATAATAATGGCCGGAGTCAGGATATCAGCTGTAACAGCTGTAGGTCTTATGACAATGGCTGCATTTATCGGTGCCGGCGGATTAGGATATCTGGTATTCGCTGGAATACGTACAGTAAACAATTATCAGATACTGGCAGGTGCTATACCTGCATGTATACTGGCTTTGATCGTAGATTTCCTCATGGGACTCGTAGAAAAGCTGGTTACACCTATCAGTCTGCAGAAGAAATTCGGTGCTTCTAAGGAACAGGTCAGGAAGAGCAGAAAACGCGAGAAGGTCGTTCTCATAGTTGCGGCAGTTCTGATCTGCTTACTCATAGGAAATGGTATATACAGCAGCATAGAAAAAACTCAGAAGACTATAACCATAGGAAGTAAGGACTTCACAGAACAGCTTATACTTTGTAACCTGTACTCGGATGTCATAGAAAAACAGACAGATATAAATGTCGTACGCAAGGAAAACCTGGGCGGTACGCAGGTCTGCTATGAAGCTCTGAAGAAGGGCGAAATAGATATGTATGTGGACTACACAGGCACCATATATTGCGATCTGCTGAAACATTCGGCTGCGACTGATATGAATAAGGTATATAACAGCTGTAAGTCTGAGATGGATAGCAAATACAATATCAAACTGTTGAACCAGTGTAATTTCAACAATACTTACACACTGGCCGTAAGAAAAGACACATCCAAGAAGTACAACATCAAGTCCATATCGGATCTGATGAATTATGATAATCAGCTCAGATTAGGGTGTACTCTGGAATTCCAGAACAGAGGCGACTGTATGCCGGCTCTGAAATCCAAGTATGGAGCAAACTTCAAGAAAGTTGTTGCCTTAGACGGCTCGCCGCGGTATACTGCTCTTAAGAATAAAGAGGTTGAAGTGGTAGATGCCTTCGCTACAGATGGATTGTTGCTCAAGTATAACTTGGTAGTTCTGAAGGATATGGATCAGCTGTTCCCTCCATACTATGCCGTACCGTGTATAAGAGGAGAGATACTGAAGAAATATCCTGAACTCAAGAAGGTCGTAAATAGTCTGAGTCCATACCTTACAGACAAGGTAATGATGAAACTCAACTATGAAGTCGATGTAAAGGGTAGAGAGCCTGCCGATGTAGCTAAGGAATTTTTACAGGAAAAAGGGCTTATATAAATGCATAAGATTTTAATTGTCGAAGATGATAAGATCATTTCGGGGCAGATAAAGAAACAGTTGGAAGCATGGGGCTTTCGGGCAATGGTCGTGACGGATTTCAATTCCGTCATGACTGATTTCGCCGATTATGAGCCGGACATGGTCCTTCTCGATATTTCTCTGCCCTTTTATAATGGATACCATTGGTGCACACAGATTAGAGAAGTTTCCAAGGTACCTATAATATTTATTTCATCTACAGCTGACAATATGAATATAGTTATGGCCATGAATATGGGAGCTGACGATTTCATCGCCAAACCTTTTGATCTGACGGTGCTTACTGCTAAGGTGCAGGCACTCTTAAGACGTACCTACGATTTCGGAGGTCAGTCAGAGATAGGAGTTTTGGAACATCAGGGAGCCGTATTGAATCTTAACGATGCCAGTTTGTCTTATAACGGTGAGAAAATCGATCTTACCAAGAACGAGTATAAGATACTGGAAATTCTCATGAGCAATAAGGGTAAGGTAGTCAGCAGAGATGACATTATGATCAAGCTCTGGGAGACAGAGAGTTTCGTAGATGAGAATACGCTTACAGTCAATGTGGCAAGGCTCAGAAAGAAGTTGGAAGCCAGCGGCCTTGCGGATTTCATCAAGACCAAGAAAGGCATGGGATATGTGGTGGAGTGATGTTTGGACGGTATCTTAAGAGTAAAGCCAAGTCAATAGTAGGATTTGTAGTATTCCTGATGATTTTCATACTGGTGGCTAAGTTGTATGACATGCCGGCGGCAGGATGCTTATATGCCATTACTTTGTGCGCCTTTTTCGGCGCAGTTTTTCTGGCTTACGACTGCTACAGGTATTGCGAGAAGGTAGATAAGCTGAAACATATTGAGGGAAGCGTGCCTTATGGATCATATCAGTATCCCCAGGCGGCGGACGATATAGAGTCGGAGTATCAGGCTATAACGGACAAACTCATGAATGCATCTAAAGATGCTGCGTCCAAACTTGATATAGCCAGGACTGATATGACAGATTACTATACTATGTGGGTACATCAGATCAAGACGCCTATAGCGGCCTTGGATCTGCTTGTACAGAGCAGCGACTCAGAAGAAAAGGCTGACATGAAGCTGGAACTCATGAAGATCCAGGAATATGTTGAGATGGTGCTGCAGTATCTGAGACTGGGCAGCGAGCAGACGGACTATCTGTTTACGCAACAGGAGCTGGACCTGATAATAAAGGATGTAATTAAGAAGTACTCTGTAGTATTTGTAAAGAAAAAGCTCAAGTTAAGCTATGAACCGACAGATGTGACGGTGATCACCGATGCCAAGTGGCTGTCATTCATCATAGGACAGCTGGTTTCCAACGCCTTGAAGTACACAGATTCTGGCGGCATATCCATATATATGGAAGGCAGTGCTCTGGTGATCCAGGACACCGGCATAGGCATCAAGGACGAGGATCTGCCGCGTATATTCGATCGGGGCTTCACCGGGTATAACGGTCGTAACGACCAGAAATCCACAGGCATAGGCCTTTACCTTTGCTCGGTCATAGCCAAAAGACTTGGTCATAGTATTACGGCCGAGTCAGAGGTAGGCGTAGGAACAAAGCTAAAGCTTGACCTGGCTTACAAAAATGTAAGTTTTGAGTGATGGATTGTAAGGCAATGTATATGCACTGCCTTATTTTTTTTGCTAATATAATAACAAGAAGGGCATTTGAGATAAGGAAAGGAGTTATTAATGTCGTTATTAGAAGTTAAGAATTTAAAGAAAATCTACACTACCAGGTTCGGTGGCAATCAGGTACAGGCGTTGCAGAATGTGACATTCTCTGTTGAAGAGGGTGAATACGTGGCAATCATGGGAGAATCCGGTTCAGGAAAGACGACGCTGCTGAATATACTGGCGTCTCTTGATAAACCTACGAGCGGCGAGGTCCTCCTTAACGGAAGGAACATCACTCAGATAAGGGAAAAGGAAATTTCAGCTTTCAGAAGAGATAATCTGGGATTCGTATTCCAGGACTTCAATCTATTGGACACATTCTCACTGAGAGACAATATTTATCTGCCACTGGTACTGGCAGGCAAAGATATGAGCCTTATGGAATCCTCAATCAAACCTATAGCAGATAAACTGGGGATAAACGATCTGCTGGAGAAATTCCCATACGAGGTATCAGGCGGACAGAAACAAAGGGCGGCCGTAGCAAGAGCTCTCATAACCAAGCCGGAGCTTATTCTTGCAGACGAGCCGACAGGGGCCTTGGATTCTAACGCCGCAGACAGCCTCATGGATCTATTCAATGAAATAAACGACGAGGGTCAGACAATACTCATGGTAACCCACAGCACCAAGGCTGCAAGCCATGCCAAGAGAGTTTTGTTTATCAAGGATGGAGAAGTATTCCATCAGATATATAAGGCGAAGATGACCAACGAGGAAATGTTCGCAAAGATTTCGGACACTTTGACTATTCTTGCAAGCGGGGGTGTTTGCAATGGGTAAGGGATTTACACTTAAGCTGGCCTGGAACAATATCAAGCAGAACAGAAAGTTCTATCTGCCTTACGTTCTGGCATCGGTTGGCATAATCATGATGTTTTATATCATGTGTTATCTGGCATTTAACAAAGGCCTCGCCAGTCTGGCGGGAGCGGAGTATATCTCCTTCATAATGGTACTGGGCTGTGTGATAATAGGGATATTTTCTATCATTTTCATATTTTACATAAACAGCTTCCTCATGAAGCGACGCAATAAGGAGATAGGCCTGTACAACATACTGGGAATGGAAAAAAAGCACATAGGTAAGATCCTCTTTACGGAGAATCTCATCACCTCCTTATTTTCCATAGTTGCAGGCCTGTTGATCGGCGTACTGTTCAGCAAACTTGTCCACATGATACTATGCAAGATAATGGGAGTATCCGTTCCTATAGTCTTCAACATTTCCTGGATAGGCGTAGTTTTTACCGCCATATTTTTCGGTGCGCTGTTCCTGCTGGTCCTTCTGAGAAATCAGATGAAGATACACCTGGCCAAGCCAATAGAGCTTCTCCACGGTTCAAGCGTAGGCGAACAGGAACCTAAGACTAAAATAGTAATGTCAGTCATCGGCGTAATATGCCTGGCGGCCGGCTATATCATAGCCATAACCATAGACAACCCGCTGCAAGCCATCGCGCTGTTCTTTGTGGCTGTGGTGCTGGTCATCATCGGCACGTACCTTCTGTTCACGACTGTGAGCATAGTCGTACTGAAGGCTTTGCGCAGGAACAAAAATTACTATTACAAGCCGGGACATTTCACGGCCGTGTCGGGTATGCTGTACAGGATGAAACAAAACGCTGTAGGCATGGCGAACATCTGCATACTGTCGACTATGGTACTGGTAATGGTATCTACTACGGTCTGCATGTCAGCAGGAATCAACGATGTAATCGATCAGATGACGCCGAAGGACGTGACTGTAAGCCAGGTTTTCATAGATGAGCCTGATATGAACAAAATGGAACCGGCATATCTGGATTCCACATTGTCGGGTCTTAAGGCCGTTGCGGCTAGGTCCGACGTGAAGGCGAAGGGCACCACTAATTTCACAGCGGCTGCCATAGCGCTGAAACTCAAGGATACGTCCTTCGAGTTTGGCGATTCTTATAGCATTATGAATATTATTACCGCTGACGAGTACGAACGGATTACAGGGGAGAAGGCCGGCATAAGCGGAAATGAAGTAATAAGCTCTGGTACTGAAACTCCGGACACATTCACTTATGGCGGTGAGAGTTACACGACTGTCAAGTACGTGAAGAACCTTATGGCTTCAGGGAACATCAATGGTGTGAATACATATAACATAGTGGTATCCAATCTGAGTAAGGTAAAGTCCATGGTCAGGGCCGCAGGCGATGCCTATAATGGTATGACGTATATTGCAACCTTTGATACTGACAGTTCCAATAGTGCTACAGAAGCAATGGCTCAGAAGTATGCTAACTGCTCTTCTGTTGGAGGCGGTAGGGTACGGCTGCGTTCGGATATAAAAAACCAGTTAGGCGGATTCACTGGCGGCTTCCTGTTCCTGGGAATCTTCTTAGGGTTGGTGTTCACCTTCGCGGCAGCTTTGATAATCTATTATAAGCAGATATCAGAAGGCTATTACGACAAAGAAAAATTCGAGATTATGCAGAAGGTGGGCATGGGCAAAGCCGAAGTCCGCAAGAGCATAAGGTCTCAGGTAGTGGCAGTATTCTTCGTACCACTCATTGTGGCAGGCTGTCATATGGCAGGCGCTTTCAATATGGTTCGGCAGATGCTGAGTCTGTTCAGTCTGAACAATGTAGGCCTGTTCGTGGAGTGCTCTGCGCTGACATTCCTGGCCTTCGCGGCCATATACGCATTCGTGTATCTGGTTACGGCCAAGGAGTATTACAAGATAGTCCAGTGGGGCGAACAATAGAAGAAAATTGTACAAAACCACAGAATCGTACAGAGATTTTTGACCTAAACCATGTTATAATTTTATGAGAAATTAATACTGCAAGAGGAAGAAAATCTAATGGAATACACAGAAAAATACGAGATAGGTTGTCACGATGCGGACAAGAACAATAATATAAGGCCGACGATCCTCATACGTTATATGCAGGAAACGGCCAATCATCAGATGAGGGACAGGAAACCGTCATATTACGACCTGTTCTTCGAAGGCAAAGCTTTCATAGTGACCAGAATGTCGGTCCAGATCTATGACCAGCTCCACCAGTACGACCATATTGAGGTGGGTACCTGGAGATGCCCTGACAAGGGTGCAACTTTCCCGAGATGTTATGTCATAAGACGTGAAGGTAAGGTCGTGGCGGAGGGCTACAGCGAGTGGGCCGTAGTCAATCACGAAACGGGAAGGCTCTGGAGGTCCAGCGAGGTAGATATATCAGGATACGAGACCGATGAGCCGCTGAATCTGGATATACCTAAGAAGTTCCATTTCCCTAAGGATCTGGAATTTCGCAAGGCCGGCGACCACCATGTTTACTACAGTGAAACTGATATGAACGGGCATCTGACCAACACCAATTATCCGGATATGGTATGGGACAGGATCCCAGGCATTACGGAAAAGGAAGTGACTTCTATCAACATCAGATTCATGAAGGAAGCGCCTCTGGATTCGGACATAGAAATATACATGGCTGAGCCGGAGATTTCCTTAAGTGGTGATCCGGTGGCCAGGGAGTTGTACGGCTTCAAGACAAAGGTCACGGGCAAAACCAACATCGAATGTCTTATGGGCGTCAGGCCTGTTGAGAATGTATTGGTAGAAGGGGGCCTCCGGGTCTGAGTCCGGTCAGGAACAAAATATAGCTTATTAATGGAGCGTCCAGCTGTACGGCCGTGTACAGGGCGCTCTTTTATTATGGGCTGGCATAAGCCTGACAAAGATAACTTTGTGCTAAGGGGTTTACATATACCCCAAGGGGGTATATAATCCCTAGCATAAAGGAGGCGTACCTATGGATAAGAATACATGTCCTGCCTGCACCGGCAAGACCAAGCATAGAGAAGGAAAAGAATACGATGACCTGATCAAGAGGCTTAACAGGATAGAGGGCCAGATCAGAGGCATCAGGAAAATGGTGGAGGCTGATAAATACTGCGTAGATATCATGACCCAGGCCAGCGCCGCCGAGTCGGCCATGAAGGCTTTCAACACGGCTTTGCTGAAGCAGCATATTCGGTCATGCGTAGTAGAAGATATTAAAGAGGGGAATGACGAGGCAGTGGCAGAACTCTGCGAACTGCTTCCGAAGATGATGAAATGATAGAAGAAAAATTCAACGTAACGGGAATGTCCTGCGCTGCCTGCTCTTCGCGGGTGGAAAAGGCCGTTAAGAAACTGGACGGAGCTGAGGATGTCAGTGTCAATCTTCTGACGGGGACCATGAGACTGAACCGCGATGACAATAAAATAAGTGATGCCGATATAGTACGGGCTGTGGAAAAGGCCGGATATGGCGCGGCTGTAGATGGGCCGGATCAAAGAGGCGGGCAGGTCAGCAATGCCAGGACCGGAGGAGCATCAGACGCGGCTCTTGATGACGCGGCCAATATGAAACTCAGGCTCATATGGTCTGTAGTATTCTGGTTGCCGCTGATGGCAGTGGCCATGGGCCATATGGTGGTGGGTCATGGGATCATGGGCGGTCCCCTGACCATAGCTCTGGTTCAGGTGCTGCTCCTGATTCCTATCGTAGCACTGAACTTCAAGTATTTCAGAAACGGCATACCGAGCCTCTTGCGTGGCGGCCCAAATATGGACAGCCTCATTGCCGTAGGTACACTGGCAGCAATTTTATATGGAACGTTTTCTATATTTATGATGACCAGAGGCTACGAGATTGGCAATATGGAGCTGATACATAAATACAGTTCTCAGGTTTACTTTGAATCTGCAGGAACTATTCTTACTCTCATAACTGTTGGAAAGTATCTGGAATCACGTTCCAAGGGGAAGACCAGCCAGGCTATTGAGAAACTCATGGAGTTGGCTCCTGCTACAGCTAACGTGGAGCGGGATGGCGTAGAAGTTACAATATCTGCTGATGAGCTGAGAGTCGGAGATATTCTGGTCGTCAGGCCGGGAGAGAGAATCGCCGCAGATGGGAGAATTGAGAAGGGAAATACCACTACGGACGAATCGGCCATAACCGGTGAAAGTATGCCTGTGGAGAAGTCCGCAGGAAGCAGAGTGGTTTCCGGCACCATAAACAAAACCGGATTCATAAAGGTGATCTGCGACAAGGTCGGCAGTGATTCTACCATTAATCAGATAATAAAACTTGTGGACGAAGCCAGCGCCAGCAAAGCCCCTATAGCCAGACTTGCAGACAAGATAGCGGGAGTTTTTGTTCCTGTGGTCATGCTCATAGCCCTGGCAACGGCCGTGATCTGGCTCGTAGCCGGCGCCACATTGGGCTTCGCCCTGTCGACAGCCATTGCTGTCCTGGTCATCTCATGCCCATGTGCCCTGGGTCTTGCCACGCCTGTGGCAATAATGGTCGGCACAGGAAAAGGCGCGGAAAACGGCATACTCATCAAGTCCGGCCAGGCTTTGGAAACGGCCCACAGCATAGACACTGTGGTCATGGACAAGACCGGCACCATAACCGAAGGCAGACCGAAGGTGACCGATGTGCTGACATTCGGAATAGACCAAAGCAGACTTTTGTCTATGGCCGCCGCCATGGAGACGGGCAGCGAGCATCCCCTGGCTGAGGCAGTGTGCACTTTCGCACGGGAACAAAAAATGGCCCCCGCAGAAGTGGAAAGCTTTGAAGCTGTCTTTGGTAAAGGCATCAAGGCTGTCTTAGGCGGCTTGCAGTATTTCGCAGGCAATGCCGCCATGATGACTGATGCAGGCGTAGACCCTGACGATGAAAGCCTTCAGAAGGCAGACGACCTAGCAGGGGAGGGCAAGACGCCGCTGATATTTGCTCAGGACAATAAAGTGATAGGCATGATCGCAGTTGCAGATACAGAAAAGGCCACCAGTAAAGAGGCCATTGACGATTTCAGGAAGCTGGGTATAGATGTGGTCATGCTCACAGGAGACAACCAGCGGACGGCCAACGCCATCGGAAAGCGACTGGGCATAACTAAAGCCATTGCGGGAGTTCTGCCTCAGGACAAGGAGAAGCAGGTGGCGGCTCTTCAGGCGGAAGGCCATAAGGTGGCTATGATAGGAGACGGTGTCAACGATGCGCCGGCCCTGGCCAGAGCGGATCTGGGCATAGCCATAGGAGCGGGTACAGATGTGGCCATAGAAAGCGCCGACGCCGTACTCATGCGCAGTGACCTGCTGGATGCAGTGACTGCTATCAGACTTTCTAGGGCCGTTATGAAGAATATAAAGGAGAATCTGTTCTGGGCGTTCTTCTACAATATCATATGCATACCTGTTGCGGCAGGTGTCTTATATCCGGCATTGGGCATATTGCTTTCGCCGATGATAGGAGCGGCAGCTATGAGTCTGTCAAGCGTATGCGTAGTTGGAAATGCCTTGAGACTTAAGAGGTTTAAGACCGACCGCCACGAAGCGGACGGAGAAAATATAGTAATACAGGAGGATAACAGTATGAATTATGAATTTAAAATCGAAGGAATGATGTGCCAGATGTGTCAGAAGCATATGACAGAGGCTTTGAACAAAATGGACGGGGTAGAGGCTACCATAGATCTTGAGAATGGGCTGGCCCATGTGAAGGCTGAGAAGTCTGTAAGCGAGGCGGAATTCGCCGCCGTGACTGAGGAAGCTGGCTATAAACTCACCGGTTATAAAGAAGGATAAGGTACGTTAGAGTGCAATCAAAAGGGGCGCTGCATCTTTGTGCAGTAGCCCCTTACATGCATTCGTTGTTTATCAGTTGCCGGTAGTAGTCGTCGTATCGCCGGTTGTACCACCTGTAGTTCCGCCTGCCGTATCGCCGGTAGTGCCTCCGGTTGTATCACCGGTAGTTGCATCTTCTTTATCCTGATCTTCCTTGGCTTGAGCCGCCAGAACCTTCTTACTGTAGTTGATAAGCTTCTTGGTGTCGGTGTATCTATACTTGGTGCTGTCCTTGAAAACCACAGTGTAGATGGTTTTCCCGGATTGCTTGGACATTTCTACCAAAGCGGCGTTCCCATAGTCCCAGGTGCCGGTCTTTCCGCCTTTGACATTGTACTTGCTGTAGCTGGATTTATTGAAATAGTAAATAAAGTTGTTTGTCATATAGACCGTGCGCTTTTGATACTTATTAGTCTTAGGTATTGTATAGGATCTGGTGCCGCATACCTTCCTGATGAAGCTGTACCTGAAGGCAGCTTTGGCTATGAGCATCATGTCTTTAGCCGTGCTCTTATGAGTTTTATATATGCAGCCGTGAGCATTGGTGAAGTGGCTGTTAGTACAGCCGAGGGCCTTGGTCTCCTTGTTCATGATCTTTGCAAAGGATTTTTTGTTGCCGGCGACTGCCTGTCCAAGGGCCGCGGCCGCGTCATTCTCAGATGGCAGCAAAGCAAAATACATAAGATATTTCACCTTGATTTTTTCACCTTTGCGCAGGTGATACCAGCTCATCCACGGAGTGGAGGCCGTCTCGGAACTTATAGTGACGGTTTTGTTCAGGTCCACGCCGCGCTTCATGACGATGTACGCCGTAAGCAGTTTGGTTGTGCTGAGAGGGTCGTACTTGGTGTTGGCCCGCTTAGAGTACAAAACTTTCCCTGTCTCGGCGCAGTAGGCGATGGCCCCCCTGGCGTTGATCGAAGGTTTCTTGATGGCTGCAGCAAAAGATGGGACACCGGTGGCGAATACCAGAGCCAGAGTTAATGATATGGCGAGGATTTTACTAAGTAGTCTGTATCTCATGTTTTGCTCCTATTCTTAAGAAAAATTAATGTACTATTTATTGATTATTATATATAATGTTATGTAAATAGTCAAATAATGGATTTTATGATATAATGAGGCGATGAAAGTGAATTATACATACATATTAGAATGTGCTGACGGAAGTTACTATACGGGGTGGACCAATGATCTGGAAAAGCGTGTAGAAACTCATAACTGTGGCAGAGGTGCTAAATACACCAGAGGCCGCGGACCTGTCAGATTAGTCTATTATGAGGAACATATGACTAAAGAAGAGGCTATGAAGCGGGAAGCAGCCATCAAGAAACTTCCCAGGACGGAGAAACAATTGATGATGAAAGAAATGACAAATGATTATTTGAAGCAATTTAGCAAGGAAGAGCTAATTGAGCTTATTGAGATATATTCTAAAAACTGGCTGGCTGATGATGGACTTTGGTTCCAGGAATTTGAAAAGACCTACGGTATGGACGTGGCTATGGAACACGACCGCAGGGTCTGGGAAAAATTCACTGTGATCGAGGCCAAGAAAATCAAGGAGTTTCTGAAACTGCCTGATCAAGGAGGCATAGAAGGACTGGCCAAGGCTTTGCAGTTGAGGTTTTACTGTAATTTCTCAAAGGATGAGATAATAATCGATGGTAATACATTGACATACAGAATACTCGAATGCAGGGTGCAGCATGCCCGGGAGAAGAAGGGAATGGAGTTTCATCCCTGCAAGAGTGTCGGTGAGATAGAGTATGGGCTCTTTGGCAAGACCATCGACAATCGGTTCTCCTGCGAGGCCATAAGCTGCTATCCGGATATAACGGACGATACCTGTCACTGTTCATGGAAGTATACTTTGGAGGTTTAAGCAGATGTCAAAATTCAGGATAACTATATTAGCCATTTTGCTGGCATTTACTATGTCTATGCCGACATTTGTATTCGCCTATGGAGATTATACGAATTACACTAAGGGTTCCGCAACCATAGGTACTGTTTATGGGGACAGGACAATGGATTATCTTGCGGATTACTACTACGATGAGAACAATACCTACACTCAGAGAGACAAGAATTCTATCTGCATTTCATTTACTGATGACATGAAGTCTTCGTTTGATTCTTATGCGAAAATCAAGACATATGCTGATGCTAAGGCGGATAAATATCCTGCATCATATTTGTTCGATGGGGGTAATTTCTCCATGGGGAATCCATATCAGACTATATTTGAATCTGAAGCTGCAGAATTACGCGTCATGGGTGCCACAGGTTATGATGCGACTACACTGGGAAGCGCCGAATTATCCCATGGGGCTTCAGGCCTTGAGGCCATGCTGAAGAAAGCCAAGAACTCCGGAGATCAGGTGCCTAATCTGGTGGCAGCAAACATCAGCGGTGACTCGGACCTTACTGCCGCTTTCAAAAAGTATGGAGTTAAGGATTACATAGTTGTGAACAATTATGGCGTCAAGGTCGCAGTATTCGGGATAATAGGCAAGGATTCCTTTGACAGTGCATCGGCAGACGGATGCTCCTTGGATGATCCTGTGGAATCTGCCAACAAGGTAGTGTCTGAAATCAAGAAAAGCGAAGACGTAGATATGATAGTCTGCCTTGCCAATACAGGAAACGGCGGCTCGGACACTTCTCAGTCAGCAGCGAAGAAAATAGCAAGCGGAGTAGATGGTATCGATCTCATAATCAGCGGTAACAGTACTGCAACGCTTACAGAACCTGTTGAAGAGAATGGCACTGAGATAGTAAGCACAGGAGAGGGCTCAGGCAGCATAGGTACAGTTGTTTTCACTAAGAAGAGCGGCTCTTATGAATATAAGTCATATAAACTTCAGAAGCTGAACAGTTCTATTACTGATGATTATACAGTTTCTTCTACAGCTAGTAGATTGAAGAATCTCTATAACAGCGGGTATTTTTCCAAATATGGATTCACTTATGGGCAGAGGCTGACTACCAGCGACTTTGATTTTCCAAGTGTCAGCAGTCTTGCGACTACAGAGGGTGATAATCCGCTGGGAGATATCATAGCGGATGCTTATCTGAGTTCTGACAGTAACAGCAGCATAAGTGCTGTTTCAGGCGGGGCGGTCAGCGACACTATCAGTAGCGGCAAAGTGACTGCCGGAGATGCTTTCGCAGTACTGTCAAAGGGCACAGGAAAGGATGGCATGGCAGGTTATCAGTTAGTGAAATTCTCGCTGAAAGGTTCTCAGATAAAAACACTTGCAGAAAAGGGATCCAAGCCGGGAAAATCCAAGGCAGATTCTAAACTGTATTTTGGCGGTCTGACTTATTCCTACAATCCACACCGTATATCGACTAACAGGGTTTACGATATGAAGGTAAAAGGTGAAAACGGACGCATCAGCGACAGCAAGTCCTATAGCGTAGTTGCAGATGCTTACACATTTAAGCAGATAAAGAATCTTTTAGGTGGCGACACAAGTATCGAGTCAAGTGTAAACCTGGCAGGCAGTAACGGTAATGACCAGAAAGCCTGGTCTTCATTAGCCAGTTACCTGAGGAAGCAGGGCACAGCGTCTTATGCAAAGGCTGATGGCAGAGTTAACTATGATACTAGTTTCAACCCTGTAAACTTGTTTAAACAGCCTAATAAAATGGTAGGCGTCGTAGTAAGCATAGGCGTGATAATCATTGCAGTACTGTTGCTGCTGATCATCTTCATAGCAGGTGGCATTGGCAGTCGCAGGTATCGCGGAGGCTTCGAACCGGGAAAGAAGAGCAGGAGAAAAACTCGCTATCCTAAGCAGGCGAAAGAAAAGCCTATATTCAGTAACAAGAAAAGATTCTAGGTAATTAGTTCACATATAGTGCGCATGGACGTGCAAACCACAAGATGATGTGGTTTGCACGTTTTTTTAATGGATTTTTTGAATATATAGTACCATATAGTGGTGAGAAAAACCTGAATTTGTCGATAAATTGTTGAAAAGTGGTGGAAAGTGGTGTAGAATGGAGTAACAGTAAAGTAACGTAGTGGTTTAGAAGGAGAACAGACATGTTCATGGGCAAGTATAACAATTCAATAGATGCCAAGAACAGAATGATCGTGCCTTCTAAGCATCGCGATCAGCTGGGAGGAAGATGCGTACTTACCAAAGGCCTTGACCAGTGCCTGTACATTTATTCTATGGGTGACTGGGAACAGCAGATGGAAAAGATAGCAGAACTTCCGGAATCGGATCCGAAGATAAGAGCTTTTATCAGACATTTTTGTGCTAACGCTGTCGAATGTGAATTCGATAAGCAGGGCAGAATAGTGATTCCTCAGGATCTTAAGGACTATGCCAGAATAACCAAAGACCTTATAACCATGGGAGCTATGAAGAAAATAGAGATATGGAGCAAGGAGGTATGGGATACACCCGAAAATGAAGGTAACATGGGCTCTGATGAATTTGCAGATGCCCTTAAGGAATATAATTTCTAGGTGCTGTTATGGAATTTAAACATACACCGGTGCTGCTGTCAGAGTGCATCGAAAATCTCAATATAAAGCCTGACGGAATATACGTCGATGGTACACTAGGTGGCGGAGGGCATTCATTTCACATTTGTGAGAAGTTATCGCCGGAAGGTACACTTATAGGAATAGACAGAGATACCGATGCCCTTGAAGCGGCAGAAGAAAGATTGAAAGAATTCAAATGCAATAAGTTATTCGTTCAAAGTAACTATTCGGATATTAAATCGGTACTAACCGAGAGCGGGATCCCGAAAATAGACGGGGCTCTGCTGGATCTGGGAGTTTCATCATTCCAACTGGATAACGCCGAAAGGGGATTTTCCTACATGCAGGATGCGCCCTTGGACATGAGGATGAATCAGGACGATAGATTTACCGCATATGATGTAGTCAATACATACGATCAAAAGGAATTGACGAGAGTGATTTCCAAGTATGGCGAAGAAAGATGGGCCGCCAGAATAGCGTCGTTCATAGTAGAAAGGCGCAAGGAGGGACCGATCACTTCGACAGCAGAACTGGTAGATGTAATAAAAGCAGCCATACCGGCCAAGGCAAGGAGGAACGGCCCTCATCCGGCCAAGAGAACTTTTCAGGCATTACGAATAGAGGTAAACGACGAGCTTGGACAGCTTGAGGATGCCATCGATGAATTCTTCGATGTGCTGAATACAGGAGGCAGGCTATGTATAATCTCATTCCATTCCCTGGAAGACAGGATAGTGAAAGAAACTTTCAACAGAAGAGCTGATCCATGTACCTGCCCACCGGAATTTCCCGTATGTGTATGCGGTAAAGTGGCAGATGTAAGGAAAATATCGAGGAAACCTATTATCCCGGGTGAAGAAGAACTGGAAGGTAATCCGAGATCAAGGAGTGCTAAGCTCCGGGTGTGTGAGAAGATTTAGAGGTAGAGATATGAATGTACAGGACAAGAGAAGGATACTGATGACATTGATACTGGTAGGAGTTATCTGCATAGCTATGGTAGTACTTACAGCTTATGCGGCCGAGCTTCGTGTAGAAAACAACAATCTGATAGACAAGAATAAAGCCCTGCAGGGAGAGGTTGAAACTCTGAGCGTTCAGATCAAGACAGCAAACAACATAGATCACATTGAGTCTGTGGCTAAGAACAAGTTAGGTATGGTTTATCCTACTTCAGACGAATGTGTATATATCACTGACAATGATAAGGCTAATAGTAATCTTGCTACGGTCATTAGAAAAGAAGCTTATAATTAAGCCTTTATTATTGGAGCGATATAGATTATAATTTAATAAGGGGTAGCCAGACAACTTAATACATTATCAGCTGTCTGGCATTTTTAATGGAGAAGCTAATGGCAAAAGTCAATAAGACAAATAAGAATAGAATAATATACGCATTTATAATAATTGCTGCATTGATAGTTGCACTGGCATTGCGTACAGCGTGGATACAGGTAGTCAAGGCTGATGATTACAGTCAGAAGGCAACTAATCAGCAGATGAGCGACATACCGCTGGAAGCTAAGAGGGGTGCTATTTATGATACCAAAGGTCAGGAACTGGCAGCCAGTGCTACCTGTTATTCTATATGGGTAAGGCCTGCGCAGATAAAGAAAAACTATACGTCCTCTAAAATCAGTGAGTTGAGTGAAAAACTTGCCGTGATACTTGATGTGAAATCTTCAGATGTCGAGAAGGATATGACTTCAAGTACTACATTGGTCAAGGTGGCCAGGTATCTGAATAAATCAACTATAGATAAAATCAAGAAATTGGATATAACGGGTTTGGAGGTAGCTGAAAACACCAAGCGCTACTATCCTTTCGGAACATCGGCTTCTCAGCTGCTGGGCAGTGTCAACGATGATAACGAAGGCCGCACAGGAATAGAAGCAGAGTTTGATGGGTACTTAAGCGGGGTAGCCGGCAGATGGATCAAAGAAACTGATCTGAATGGCGATACTCTGTCATACGGCAGTCAGAAATACTATCAGGCTAAGGACGGTTACAATGTTACGTTGACTGTAGACGAAGTACTTCAGCACTACGCGGAGAAGGCGGTTGCCACAGGCCTTAAAAAAACTAAGGCTAAGCGTATAATGTGTCTGGTTATGGATCCTAAGACCGGTGATATCAAGGCAATGGTCACGAGTCCATCCTACGATCCCAACAATGCTACAGAACCGGTTTCGTCTGCGGCAAAGAAATACTTCAACAGTTTATCAGACAATGGACAGAGTAAATACCTAAGTTCCATGTGGAAGAATCCAATAATCAGCGATACCTATGAACCGGGATCCACTTTTAAGCTGATAACTACATCAGCGGCCTTGGAGGAGGGTGTAACTACGCCATCTTCCAGGTATTATGACAGCGGTTCCATAACAGTAGACGGAACAACCCTTCATTGCTGGAATCTGGCGGGTCATGGAGCGGAAAATCTGGTACAGGCAGTAGGCAATTCCTGCAATCCTGTGCAGGTGCGTCTGGCGCTGGCTCTCGGAAAGGATAAGTATTATAATTATCTTGAAATGTTTGGGATCACCAGCATTACCCATGTGGATCTGCCGGGAGAAACTTCGGCTATAATCAAGAGCAAGAGCAATCTGACCAATGTGGATCTGGCGACTATGTCCTATGGACAGGGCATAGCGGTAACGCCTATACAGCTTCTTACTGCTGTTTGTTCTATAGGAAACGGCGGAGTGATGATGCAGCCGAGAATAGTTGAAAAACTTACAGATTCAAATGAAAAAACTGTTAAGACATATGACACTGTCAAGGTCCGCAAGGTGATATCATCTAAGACGGCATCAGAGATGAGAGACATAATGGAATACGTTGTTGAAAAAGGCGGCGGAGGAAACGCCAAGATAACCGGATACAGAATAGGCGGAAAGACAGGTACTGCTGATAAAGTCGTAAACGGCAGCTACACCAGTGATACATACTCATCATTCGTAGGACTTGCGCCTATAGATGATCCTAAACTGGCTGTGCTGGTAGTCGTAGACAGTCCGAAAGGTATCCAGTACGGAAGTGCTGTAGCAGCGCCTATTGCCAAAAACTTTTTGCAGAACGCATTAACATATATGGAGATCACTCCTAAATACACTAAGGCTGAGACCAGGTCTCAGAGTGCTTCATACGCTTATGTGCCTAATGTTACCGGAAAGAGCTACAGTGATGCTGTCGGAATACTCGGTGGCTATGGACTTAAATATAAAGCAAGCCCGTCCTCAGCGTCGAAATCAGATTTCAAGGTAGTTGACCAATATCCTAAGGCTGGGAAACGTATCAGTAAGGGCGGCACAGTTTACCTTTACAAGAAATAGAAAGGAACATGTAGATGAATCCTATTACCATAGATGAAATAACAAAGGCAACCAATGGGAGTTTGCTTTGGGGGAATGGCCAGGCAACAATAGATAATGTCAGCACTGATTCACGCCGGGTGGGGTGTAAGACTTTGTTCATACCCCTGAAGGGTGAGAATCATGACGCACATAAATTCATACCCATGGCGGCCGAGGCGGGATGCAGGACTTTCCTGACATCGAACAAAGATGCCACTGCGGGCCTTACAGCTTGCAATGTGATTTTTGTTGATGATACGCTTGCGGCTATGCAGGCCCTGGCTAAGTATTATCTTGACAAGATCCATGTGAAAAGGCTGGCTGTTACGGGAAGCGTAGGTAAAACGTCAACCAGAGACATGGTCTACTATATGTGTTGTGAGAAGTATAAGACCGGCAGGTCAATGGCTAATTTTAACAATGATGTGGGAGTACCATTGACAATTTTCTCTTTAGACGATAGTATGGACATTGCAGTATTTGAAGAAGGCATGGATCATGCGGGCGAGATACACAGGCTTGTAGTTATTACCAGACCGGATGTGGCAATAATAACCAATGTAGGCATATCGCATCTGGAAAACCTGGGAAGCAGGGAAAACATACTGAAGGCGAAGATGGAAATAGCGGACTACTTCGGACCGGACAATGCGCTGGTCATTAATGAGTCCTGCGACCTTTTAAACAAGGAAGATATACATGAAGATTACAAGGTAATCGGCGTTGGAGAAAAAAATAATGATTATACCGTATCTAATGTTTGCGATTTAGGCGAAAAAGGTATAGAATTTACTTTGACTGTCCATGGCGACAGCAGGAAGATATTTCTCGGCGTACCGGGAGCTCATAATGCAATAAACGCGGCTTTGGCCATAGCAGCCTGCTCGCAGGTTGGTATCACTATGGATCAGGCTATAGCAGGTTTGGGTCACCTGGAGCTTACAGGCAAGAGGCTTGCCCTCAGGGAAAGCCGCGGAATAAAAGTTATTGACGACACTTATAATGCAGCTCCTGAATCAATGAAATCGGCGATCAATACTCTCATGAATACTGAAGGTCAGAGACATATAGCCATTTTGGGCGGAATGAACGAATTGGGAGTTGACTCTGAAGTTTACCACAGAAAAGTGGGGGACTTCGCAGTTGAAAGCGGAGTCGATCTGCTTATTGGAGTAGAGGACAAGGCTAAGGCAATCGTCGCAGGCGCAGATGAAAAAGGTGGTAATGCTATGTGGTTTGGATCCAAGGAGGAACTGTACGGTAAACTGTCAGGACTTCTGAAATCCGGAGACATAGTTTTGATAAAGGCATCTAATGCCTTACACATGGATGAAGTTGCAGATAAAATTATTAATGGATAGGGGAAAAGTATGCAAGTATATCAGTATATAGTGATAATCGCACTGGCCGTTATGGCATCATCGGTATTTACATCTATTGAAATACCAATTCTGAAACACAGACAGTTTCAGCAGTTTATAAGGGAAGAGGGGCCAAAGTCTCACAAGAAGAAAGAGGGAACGCCTACTATGGGCGGCATAGCTATATATGCGTCTATATGCCTGGTATCTATGATAGGCACGTCTCTCACAAGGGACATGGGAATACTTCTGATATTCGGGGCTCTTTACGGGCTGATCGGCTTTGCTGATGACTTTATCAAAGTAACACAGAAACACAATCTTGGATTGAGAGCCTGGCAGAAACTTCTCTTCCAGATAGTACTCGGCGTTGGATTTGGATATTATGTAGTGAAATATACTAACCTGGGCACTAACGTGTGGGTGCCGTTCATAGACAAAGACGTAGACTTCGGCATGTGGTTCATACCTTTTGTAGCTTTTGTTATCGTAGCTGTAGCCAACAGCGTCAACCTTGCAGACGGTCTGGACGGACTTTGTGCCGGCGTGACCGCTATATTCGCCTTTGGATTCGCCCTAATTGCCGACGGATTTTCGGCTTTCCCAAGCGGAGTTTACTGCCTGGCTATTGTCGGATCATGCATAGGATTTATGTTCTTTAACAAATTCCCAGCTCAGGTGTTTATGGGAGATACGGGTTCGATGGCTCTCGGCGGAGGCCTGGCGGCGGCAGTCATCCTGACAAAGGCGGAGCTTATGATACCATTCGTAGGGCTGGTGTTTGTTGTAGAGGCTCTTTCGGTAATAATACAGGTTATTGGTTTTAAAACTACAGGCAAGAGATTATTCCGCATGGCACCTATCCACCACCATTTCGAATTGGGTGGAATGAAAGAGACTTCTGTAGTTAAAATGTTCTGGGTCTTTGCGGCAATTTGTTGCGTAGCAGGACTGCTGATCATGAAAATATGATCCCGTAGGGATTTGGATGGAGATGTTGATAAATGAAAACTAACATTGAGAATATGAAGAATAAAAAGGTCTTGGTAGTAGGATTCGGAAAATCCGGTATCGCTGCAGCTCAGGCTATGCTTAAGCTGGGTGCAGAGGTGTCTATACAGGACTCAAAAAAGGAAAATGATGTCGATGCTAACCTGATAACTTATTTCAGAGGTCGTGGAGCGACCTTCTTCCTGAACACTATACCGCCGGATGTAGGCGTCTATGACATGCTCATTCTGAGCCCGGGCGTAAGTCCTGAACTGGCATTTATTCAGGAGGCTGAATCCAAGGGCGCTGAGATCATTGGCGAACTTGAGATTGCTTATAGAATAGGACGCGGCAACTATATCGCCATAACCGGAACCAATGGAAAGACGACGACTACATCGCTGGTTGGCGAAATTTTCAAGAAGTCGGGAAGAAAAACTTACGTAGTAGGCAATATAGGGGTAGCTGTGATTTCCGCATCAGCAGATGCCGATGCCACAGACTGGCTGGTAACTGAGACCAGCAGTTTTCAGCTGGAAACTACCAGATACTTCAAGCCGGCAGTATCGGCCATACTTAATCTGACTCCTGATCATCTGAACAGACATCACACTATGCAGGCTTATGGCGCTGCTAAGGCTAAGATATTTGCTAATCAGAGAGAAGATGGATATCTTGTAATAAACTATGATGATAAGGAGTGTTTCAAACTTTCATCGGCATGTAAGGCAAAGGTCGTTCCTTTCAGCAGCAATGAAGAACTTCCTTTCGGTGCTTTCGTTAAAGACGGCAGGATAGTCATTGCTGATGAAAAGAAGGAAATCGTGGACATCTGCGGTGTAGATGAACTGAAGATCATAGGAGTACATAATCTTCAGAACGCTTTGGCTGCAGCAGCAATAAGTTATTTCGCAGGAATAGACCGTGAGACTATTGCGGAAGTTCTGAGAACATTTGCCGGAGTAGAACACAGAATTGAGTATTGTGGCGAAATCAATGGAGTGAAGTACTACAATGATTCCAAGGGTACCAATACAGATGCATCTATCACTGCCCTTAAGGCTCTGGAAAAGAATATAATCATTATTGCCGGCGGAGACGCTAAAGGCCAGGAATTCGATGGATTCATCAAGGAATTCCCGGGCAGAGTCAAGGAAATGATATTACTGGGCCGCGATGCTCATCTGATACAGGAAGCAGCCGACAGGCTGGGATTTGAGAATTACATATATTGCAAGGACATGGTCGAGTGCGTCAATAAAGCATACGAAATAGCTGAACCTGGCGATTCTGTATTGCTTTCTCCTGCATGCGCCAGTTGGGATATGTATGATAACTTCGAACAAAGGGGAGATCATTTCAAAGAATGCGTAGGCAGATTGGTTAGATAAATGGCTAAGATAATGAACACTCTGAAAAAGATAAAGCCTTGTGATTTCACCGTAGTCATCCTGGTGGTGGCTTTGGTGATTTTTGGCGTAGTCATGGTGTTCAGCGCAAGCTATTATAATTCCCTTAACGATACAGGATCGCCATATGGATATCTGAAGAAACAATTATTCTTTGCTATAAGCGGTTTCGTGATCATGTATATAATGTCTATAGTGGACTATCATATTTTCAAGAAACTGGCTGTACCTTTGCTGATTTTCAGCCTGATACTGCTGGCACTCTTATTTACACCACTTGGAACCAATGTTAACGGAGCGACACGCTGGATAGTCATAGGCCCATTGAGCATTATGCCGGGCGAAGTGGCTAAGATCGCCGTTATAGTATATGTGGCATTTTATCTGGCCCCTGATCCTAAGAGAATATTGTCGATCAAAGAAGGAATACTGCCTATGGCTGTACTGGCTGCAGTTTTTGGCATTATGATAATCAAACAGCCGAATCTTTCGACTGCTATTACCGTAGTAGGCATCATACTCGGTATGATGTTTCTGGCCGGCCTTAAGTGGAAATGGATAATCAGCATTTTTGCTATAGGAGGAGTAGGACTCTTTGGCCTGAGTAAGACAGACACTTACTGGGGTACAAGACTCACAAGCTTTATAGATCCATTCAAAGATCCCCAGGGAGACGGTTTCCAGGCGGTTCAGTCTTTATTGGCCCTGGGCACAGGTGGATTGTTCGGTCTTGGTCTTGGCAAAAGCGTACAGAAAAATCTCTACCTTCCTGAGCCTCAGAATGACTTTATTCTCGCCATAATAGGCGAGGAACTCGGGCTCGTGGGAATACTGATATTGCTATTGGTATTTACGATCCTTATATGGCGTTGCTTCCTTGTGACTATGAGATCACCGGACAGGTTCGGTATGTTAATGGCCGGAGGAATTACGCTTATGATAGGTATTCAGCTTGTACTGAATGTTGCAGTCGTGACATCATCTATGCCGCCAACAGGTATAGCCCTGCCATTTGTCAGTTACGGAGGAAATGCCCTTTGGATCATGATGGGGGCCTGCGGAGTTTTACTTAATATCTCGAGGCAAAGCAAGAAACCTGCTAAGGCTGTGGAAACGGAGAGACCAAGAGGCCGCCACGACCTCAGGAGAGAGTACGGAGGAAGAGCATGAAAGTAATAGTGACCGGCGGCGGCACGGGAGGACATATTTATCCTGCCCTTGCCATTGCAGATGAAATTAAAGAGAGAGATCCTTCATCGGAAATACTCTATGTGGGAAATGATATAGGCCTGGAGAAGGATATCGTTCCGGGCAGCGGCTATGATATGGAACTGGTTTCCGCCAAGTGGCTGGACAGAAGCAATATATTCAAGATATTTGATACAGGCTTCAGTACTATGAAGGGCATCAGGCAGTCTATGAAGATCATGAAGAACTTCAAGCCGGATGTGGTCATAGGTACCGGGGGCTTTGTGTGCGTACCTGTCATATATGCAGGCCATAAGTATGGCGCCCGGTGTTATCTACACGAGCAAAACGCATTTCCGGGTGTTGCGAACAGAACTCTGGAGAAATTTGTGAACAAAGTGTTCCTGGGGTTTCCTGAGGCATCACATTATTTTAAAGAACCGCAGAAACACCTAGTGACCGGCAATCCTGTCAGATCACGTTTCCTTGGAGTAGATAAGAGCGAAGCGAGACAGAAACTTGCACTAGATGAAGATGATTTCGTGATATTTTCATTTGGTGGAAGTCAGGGCGCAGAGAAGATAAATCAGGTCGTATTTCAGCTTATGAAGACCGTTAACGGTATGGATCATGTGACGTTACTTTTTGGTACGGGCAGTCAGTACTATCAGGAAATCTTAGATGACGTGAAAGCGCAGAATATTGAGCTTGGGGCCAACATCCGAATAGAGTCGTATATCAATGATATGGAAGATTATCTTGGGGCTTCAGACTTGATCATAAGCCGCGCAGGAGCTCTTTCAGTTGCAGAAACCTGTATGTGCGGTAGAGCGTCCATACTGATACCTTCACCTAATGTAACGGGAAACCATCAGTATTTCAATGCCAAATCTGTGGCAGACAGAGGTGGAGCAGTACTCATAGAGGAAAAGGATCTGACCGATGAACTCTTGTTGGAAGAAGTAACAAAACTAAAGAATGATCCGGAGTTTGTAAAGAAAATGGGTGATGCAGCCTTTGCGTGCGCACCTAAAGATGCTACGAACATGATATATCAGACTATCTGTAAGGATGAAATAAATGGATAACGATATGGAATTCAAAGAAATACCCAGGGAGAAGAAGGTCAGGAAGAAGAAGCATTATATGGCTAGATTTCTGATAATTCTCTGTGTCATAATTGCGTTGGTGGCGTTTTTGCTTTCACCGGTCTTCAATGTGAAGCATATCAGTGTAACCGGAAATGATTATTACACTGATCAGGAAGTGATAAATATGGGGAATGCCACTAAAGGAGGCAATATTTTCATTCATTCCGGTATTTCATCTATAAAATCAAGACTTGAGGGAAATCCGTATTTTTCGTCAGTGAAGGTCAGCATAGGGTTGCCGTCTACATTGAAGATCAGTGTGACGGAGCGTAAGCAGGTAGCAGCCCTGATCTATGGCGATCAGTATATTGTAATAGATGTTGATGGAAAAGTACTGCGAAAGACAGAGATAGATCCAAAGATAACTATTATTAAGGGATTGACCTTGAGCAAAATCAAGGTTGGAGAAAAAGTCAAGGCTGAGGAAGCACAGACTCTGACAAGAACTTTGAAAATGCTTTCAACTATGAACAAAGGCGATCTTTACTTTAAAAAGATTGATGTTTCTGGGATTTTTATTAAGGCATACATATATGACACGCTTATAGTCAAGGGCATCCCCGCGCAGATGCAGAAGGCTATAAAAAGCGGTGATCTTCAGAAAGTCATAAGCAAACTTTTCAAAAGCGGTTACAAGCGTGGCACCATTAGTTTAGGTGATCACAACTACATGTCATTTTCACCTGCTTGTTGATAAAAAACAGGTGCAAAGGTATAGATTATATGGTAAAATAAGACATAGTATGATATTGGATTCAAGGAGGCAGTGTTCATGTTGCAATTTGAGAACGAACAGGAGAATTCAGCTGTAATAAAAGTAATTGGAGTTGGAGGCGGTGGATGTAATGCCATCAACAGGATGCTGGAAGCAGACCTGAAGGGTGTAGATTATATAGCGATAAATACGGACAAGCAGGCGTTGAGCAGATGTAACGCTGAGACTAAAGTCCAGATAGGTGAGAAACTTACCAGAGGACTTGGCGCGGGAGGCAATCCGGAAATCGGACAGCGATCCGCAGAAGAAACTCTGGATGAAATAGCAGACTTGCTGGAAGGCACCGATATGGTGTTCATAACGGCAGGTATGGGTGGAGGCACCGGAACCGGAGCTGCCCCGATAATTGCTAAGGCATCTAAGGATATGGGAATCCTTACTGTAGGCGTCGTGACCAGACCTTTTGCCTTTGAAGGCAAGAAGAGAGCTGATCAGGCAGATCTGGGGCTGGGTTTCCTTAAGAAATATGTAGATTCACTGGTAATAGTGCCAAATGATAAGCTTATACAGAACTGCGAGAAGGACACATCCATAATGGATGCTTTCAGTATGGCGGATGACGTACTTAAACAGGGCGTCCAGGGCATATCTGATCTGATATCAGATTACGCTTTGATAAACGTGGACTTCGCAGATGTGAGATCGGTAATGACGGATCGCGGCGTAGCTCATATGGGAGTTGGACGCGGTACCGGCGAGGACAGAGCCAAGGAAGCTGTTCAGGCTGCTATTGAAAGTCCTCTTCTTGAGACCAGAATCACTGGAGCCAAGGCGATACTGCTTTATGTCTCCGGCGGATATGATCTGGGAATGCTGGAAGTACATGAGATCGCAAGCCTTGTTGAAGAGCAGGCCGATAAGGAAGCTATCCTGATATTCGGAGCAGCGGTTTCAGAGGAAATGAATAATGAAATAGAGATCACTGTAATTGCCACAGGCTTTGGAGAAGGATTAGACAAGGATCCTATTGATTATGGGAACCTAGATGTTCTGAAATCCAAGAAGGTCGTAACACCGGATGGCCTTGAGGGCACAGAAGTGACTTTGGAAGAAATATTCAAGGAAACCAGAGATGAGGACATGACGGATTCTAAATTCGACATTCCGACATTCCTGAACAACAAGTAAGCTAAGCAGTTAAATAAAAGCCGGTAAATACAGCCGGCTTTTTAATAATATTATGGGAAAGTATATTGAATCAAGAGACAACAGAATAATCAAGGAGTGCGTCAGACTGACTCGTAAGAAATATAGAGATAAGGAGGAAAGGTATCTTATCGAAGGGGAAAACCTTATAGGCGAGGCCCTTAGCGAAGAAATAGATATCAGTGCTCTCCTCATACGAGACGGAACAACATTCAATGGATCGGACCGGGTCGACACATACATTATCGAGCCGGGGCTTTTTGATTCTATAGCTCAGACTGAAACCAGCCAGGGTGTCCTGGCCGTAGTGGCTAAGAAGAAGTTTACTGTAGCAACATTGGCAGAGGTAAATAAGCGGGGAATCAATTTCATCGTATTGGACAGACTACAGGATCCGGGGAACATCGGCACGATTATAAGAACGGCCGAGGGAGCCGGATATGGAGCGGTCATTACGGTGAAAGGCACAGCAGATGTTTACTCGCCTAAGGTCGTCAGAGCAGCGGCCGGATCAGTCTTTAGGATCCCTATCGTCTCCGTCGAGGATGGTAGGGAACTACGAGAGACAGTTGACAGACTAGGAAAGAGACTGGCTGTGACCTGTTTGAATAATGACAAGTTTTACTATGATGAGGATATCAGGAAGGATATAGCGCTGGTCATCGGAAACGAGGGCGGTGGGTGCAGTCCGGATCTCATCAATGACGCTGATATCAGAGTGATGATCCCAATGAAGGGAAAACTGGAATCACTTAATGCTTCAGTTGCGGCAGGAATACTTATGTATGAAGCCATGAGGCAATAAATAGAAGAGGTAAAGAAATGCAGGAAAAATTAGAAAAAGTTTTAGCAGAGGCAAAGGAACAGCTGAGCAAGGCCACATCTATCGCGGAGACAGAAGAAATTCGAGTGAGGGTTCTGGGCAAAAAGGGTAAGCTTACCGAGATACTCAGAGGTATGGGCAAGCTTTCGCCAGAAGAAAAGAAAGAACTCGGCATGTCCGCCAATAAGGTAAAGTCTGAAGTAGGCGACCTTTTGTCATCTAAGATGGATGCCTTGAAAGCTCAGGCTAAAGAGGCAAAGTTCAATAGAGAGAAAATAGATGTAACAGAACCGGGACGTCCGGTAATATACGGAGTAGAGCATCCTATAACTCAGACGATCAATGAAGTCGTGGATATATTCAAATCCATGGGTTATTCAGTGTATGAGAGCCCTGATGTAGATTCAGTGTATAATACCTTCGATGCGCTCAATTCACCGGAAGATCATCCGGCAAGAGACATGACAGACACATTCTATGTCAACGATAATACAGTTCTGAGGCCACACACATCTTCAGCAGAGGTAAGGGCAGAAAAAGAACTGGCTACTCCATATAAAATACTGATACCGGGAAGATGTTACAGATGTGATACTCCCGATGCCACTCATTCTCACACCTTCCATCAGATTGAGATGATGGTCATAGGCGAGGGAATAACCATGGCAGATCTTAAGGGATCCCTTGATTTGATGGCCAAGAAACTATTCGGACCGAAAACGAGAACTAAGTTCAGACCTCATCACTTCCCATTTACGGAGCCAAGCGCTGAGATGGACGTATCCTGCTTCAAATGCGGCGGCACAGGTTGCCCTGTCTGCAAGGGAAGCGGATGGATAGAAATCCTTGGATGCGGCATGACACATCCACATGTTCATAAGGCCGGCGGCATAGACACTGAAAAGTACACCGGATTTGCCGTTGGAATGGGCGTAGAGAGAATAGCGATGCTGAAGTATGGAATTGATGATATCAGGCTTTTATACGAAAACGACATGAGATTCATCAATCAGTTCAAATAGGAGGTCTAATAGATGCTAGTATCAGTTGAATGGTTGAAAGACTATGTAGATATAAATGTTCCTGTCCAGGAATTCTGCGACAGGATGATAATGTCAGGCTCTAATATTGAGACCTGCACCGAGATAGGCACCGGTATGTCCAATGTCAAACTCGGAAGAATAGATAAGATAGAAAAACACCCTGACGCAGACAAACTTGTAGTGTGCGCCATTAATGTGGGCGGAGATGAACCTCTGCAGATAGTAACAGGCGCTGACAATATTTATGTCGGGGCGTATGTTCCCGTGGCAGTACACAACAGCCGTGTACCCGGGCCTCTCCATGGACAGCCTAAGGTTGAAGGTGGAGTTAAGATAACAAAGGGGAAACTGCGCGGCGTAGTAAGTGAAGGTATGCTTTGCGGTCCGCAGGAGCTGGGATTTGATGATAAAGTTGCGCCTTTTGTTTCAAAGGATGGCATATGGCTGATCCCCGGCAACTGGGACGATCATTTAGGCGAGGACTTTGATAAGGTCTTGGAACTGGAAGACAATGTAGTCGACTTTGAAATCACCCCAAACAGGCCGGATTGCCTGGCTATGATAGGCATGGCAAGAGAGGCGGCGGCAACCTTTGGCGAAAAACTCAGGTACCCTGACACAGAGTGCCAGAAGACAGATGAAGAAGCGTCAGACTATATTTCTGTAGAAGTCAGATCCGAATTCTGCAAGAGATATACAGCCAGAATAATCAAAGATGTTAAAATAGAACAGTCACCGTGGTGGCTACAGAAGAGGCTTATGGCAGCAGGCATGAGGCCAATCAATAACATGGTAGATATTACCAACTTCGTTATGCTTGAATATGGTCAGCCACTGCATGCTTTCGATATCAACAGCATTGCCGGCCATCATATTATAGTGGATGTGGCCAAAGCCGGAGATACCTTCACATCACTTGATGAAGTGGAACGTAAACTTGATGATAAGATGCTTATGATCAATGATGCAGAAAAGCCTGTAGCAATAGCAGGCGTCATGGGCGGACTCAATTCAGAAATACAGGATGACACGAATACAGTTGTTATCGAGTCGGCTAATTTTCTTGGATCCAATGTAAGAGCCACTTCCAAGAGACTTGGTTTAAGAACAGAAGCTTCAGGAAGATATGAGAAGGGCATAGATCCTAACCTGTGCGAAGCGGCTGCTGACAGAGTCTGCAAACTTGTAGAGATGCTTGGCTGCGGCAAGGTACTAAATGGCTCCGTAGATGTATATCCGTCTCCGGAAAAGGCGCCTACTGTAATGGCCAGAGTAAGCAGGATCAATAAGGTCCTTGGCACAGATATCCCAAGAGAACAGATGGAAGGATATTTCAGAAGCCTTGAGATGGAAGTCACCGGCGAGGGCGATGAAATGTATGTCACACCGCCGACCATAAGGCAGGATCTTCCGGAGGAAGTCGACTATGTTGAGGAAGTAGCCAGAATGTACGGCTATGACAATCTGCCGATGACTTTGCCGGAATGTGAGTCAAGGCCTGCATTCCCGAAAAACTGGAATATGAGAGAACTGGCAAGGCAGACCCTTTGTGGTATGGGTGCCAACGAAATACAGACCTTCTCATTCTCCAACGGAAAGATACTTGATATGAGTGGAATAGACGAAGACTCCTGGGAAAGGAACTTCGTGGAAATAATCAATCCTATGGGCGAGGATACAGCTTCCCTGAGAACTATACTTACGCCGGGAATGCTGGAAGTTCTGGGAAGAAATTTCTCCAGAAACATAGAAAGTGTCAGAGCTTATGAGATAGGTAAGACATTTATGAAGAATCTGATCGACCCTAAGGGCCTGCCGGATGAATCCTATGACCTTACCATAGGCTGTTACGGAGAGAATGAAGATTTCTACTCTCTTAAGGGAATGGTATGCACACTTTTAGACAGACTTGGAATCAGAGAACTGAAATTTGTTGCTGAATCCGAATACGGAGTATATCATCCGGGCAGATGCGCCAGAGTGGTCACTTCAGACACAAACGGTCAGGAAGTCGAGCTGGGAATCATGGGCGAGGTACATCCGGATGTTGCTGAGAATTTCGGCATCGATACCAGGGCATATTGCTGTGAACTGTTCTTCGACCTGATAGATGAATTATCAGATAGAGAAGTTCAGTATCACCAGCCGCCTAAATATCCTTCAACATCGAGAGATATGGCTCTGATAGTTGACGAGGATCTTGAAATAGGTGAGATAGAAGCTCAGGTGAATGCTATGGGAATAGGTATTCTGAGAGATATCAAACTCTTCGATGTCTATAGAGGCGAACAGGTAGAGCAGGGAAAGAAGAGCGTTGCCTTCAGCCTTACATATAGAGACGATGAAAAGACTCTTACAGACGAAGAAACTGATGAAGCACATAATTCCGTAGTAGAAATGCTGAAGGAAAAATTTGGCGCCACACTGCGTGACTGATGCTGCCGGAATGAAAGTTTGAGGTGAAATCATGGGCGAGAAAGTTGAAGCAAAGATCTTCGGTCAGATATATACTATTACCGGGGATAAATCGAGAGAAGAAATCGAGAAAATAGGACAGTATGTAGATGAGAAAATGCATCTGATCGCTAAGGTATCAGAAAAAGGCGGTACCACTGGTGTCGCTGTGCTTACGGCTATTAATATTACTGAAGAATTTTTCGACCAGATGGATGAAATGGAACGTCTTAAGACGGCCAACGAACAACTGGAGAAAGACTCGGCCCATTACATCAAACTCTGGGAAGATTCCAAGAAAAACTTCATGCAGTCCAAGGATAACATGGATAAACTTAAGGAACAGGGTAGGCAGGAGAACGCCAAGTTTAAAGAACTGGAAGATAAATGCAGTGAGTATGAAAACGCTATATTCGATCTTCAGATGGAAAATGTGCAATTAAAGAGCGAATTGGAGAAGAACAGAAACAACAGATAACGGGCAAGGAAACTTTATGAACAAAAGGGCTATTGAAGTACTGGAATACAATAAAATAATCGAACTTTTGATGGAACAGGCCGGCTGTGAGATGTCAAGGCAGATCGCAGCTGACCTTAAGCCCGGAACTGATATAAGGGACATTACAGAAGAGCTGAGGTCAACTACAGAAGCGGTTGACCTTATTGTGCATAAGGGAGCGTTGCCTACAGAAGGACTTTATGATATCAGATCAGCCGTAGGTCTGGCCCGAAAGGGCGGGTGTCTGACGCCCAAGCAATTGTTGCAGATACATTTCGATCTGGCAATAGCCGGACGGACGGTCAGCTACCTGAAAAACGATGTGCCTCCTATGCCGTTGCTTATGTCACTTGCGGAACTTATAGTTCCCCATCCGAGGCTGGAAGAAGAAATAGACCGATGCATACTTTCAGAGGATGAGATTGCAGATAATGCATCATCGCAGCTGAGAAGCATCAGGCGAGGCATACTCAGACAGAATGAAACAATCAGGAACAGACTGAGTCAGATGGTAAACAGTTCCAATAACAGGACTTATCTGCAGGATGCCATAGTGACTATGAGAGACGGCAGATACGTGATCCCTGTTAAACAGGAGCATAGGGCACATTTCCCGGGCATAGTACATGACCAGTCCAAGGCGGGAGCCACGCTGTTTATCGAGCCGCAGGTCATTGTGAACATGAACAATGAACTCAGAGAACTGGAGCTTGCAGAACAGGCAGAAATTGCCAAGATACTGCAGGACCTTTCCGATCAGGTCGGAGAGTGCTATCACGATCTGATAAATAATCAGGATATACTCATCAAACTGGATTTCGCTATGGCGAAAGGTAAACTGTCCCAGAAGATGAAAGGCGAGGCGCCGATCATCGATGAGGCTGGAGTCCTGATCATCAGAGAAGGCAGACATCCTTTGCTGAAGGTGAAGAAAGTCGTGCCCATAAACGTTGCCATAGGAAAAGAATACAGGACATTGGTAGTAACAGGGCCGAATACAGGAGGCAAGACCGTAACTCTGAAGACTATAGGACTTTTGTCTATGATGGCTCAGAGCGGCCTGCACATACCGGCCTCATCAGAAAGCAGGATACCCATATACAAGGATATCTTTGCTGACATAGGAGATGAACAGAGCATAGAGCAGAGCCTGTCGACATTTTCTTCACATATGAAAAATATAGTGGAAATAGTTGAGAAAGCTGACGAAGACTCACTGGTGCTATTAGACGAGCTGGGAGCCGGAACAGACCCTACCGAAGGAGCCGCCCTGGCTATATCAATACTGGAGAAACTTTTGTGCAAGCACGTCACCACCGTGGCAACGACCCATTACACCGAAATCAAAAAGTACGCTTTGTCCACCGACGGCGTGGAAAACGCTTCAATGGAATTCGATGTTGAGACCCTGAGCCCAACCTACAGATTGTCTATAGGGTTGCCGGGGAAATCCAACGCCTTCGAAATATCCAGAAAGCTTGGCCTTGAAGATGATATAATCGACAGGGCAGGCCAGTTGATAGAGCGTGGGGATATAGAATTTGAAGATGTCATATCTGCCATTGACGAGGACAAAAAGAAGGCTGAGGCTGAGCGTATGGAGGCTGCAGCATTGAAGCTGGCCATGGAGAAACAGCAGGATGAACTGCAGAGGCAGGCTGAGGACTTTAAGAAACAAAAGGCGAAGCTTATGGCTGATGCCAGGGAAGAGGCCAGAGATATGCTCAGAGATGCCAGAGAAACGGCCGATCAGGTCCAGAAGGAACTGAAAGCCCTTTCGAAAATGGATAGTCTGGGAGCCAGAAACAAGGGATTCGACAGAAGCAGGCGCAGGCTGAAAGAAAGCGAAGGCAAGTATGCGGAGCGAATTATCAAGCAGGTAAATAATAATCCTGTCAGCGCTTCTGAACTGTCAGTCGGAGACCGTGTCAAGGTTCTGTCGCTGGATCAGAATGGAGAGATACTGACATTGCCAGATGATAAAGGAGACCTTACGGTGCAGGTGGGGATCATGAAGGCCAGTGTAAATCTGGATGATCTGGTCCTGATAAACGACGGTAAGGAAGCTGCCAAGGCCAAGCGCAAGGCGAAGACAAGTTATGGCAGTATGATGAAATACAAGACACAATCAGTTTCCGCTTCAGTAAACGTCAGAGGAGATAATCTGGACGACGCGAAAATGGATGTAGGAAAGTATCTGGATGATGCGTATATAGCAGGACTTAAGGAGGTAACCGTAATCCACGGAAGGGGAGAAGGTATACTGAAAGAAGGACTGAGAAAATATTTTAAAACAAATAAGCATGTTGCGTCATTTCGCGCTGGGAATTATAATGAAGGAGGCGATGGCGTGACCATCGTCAAGCTCAAGTCGGAATAGGAGAAAAAGATGAAAAATTATAAGGAAGAAATAGCGAAGGCAATTGCCGGAAATTTGCCGGATATGGAGCTTTCTGAAATTGAGGAAGCCATAGAAATACCACAGGACAGCACCATGGGAGATTATGCGTTCCCATGCTTCAAGCTGGCTAAGATCATGCGTAAGGCACCGCCGCTTATAGCCAAGGGCATAGCGGAAGACATCGCAGGCAACCCTTTGTTCGAAAAGGTAGAACAGGTGAAAGCCTATGTGAATATGTTTATTTCCAAGGAAGAATATACTGAGAGCGTAATGGAAGAAGCCATTGATGAAGATAACTTCGGAAAGACGGATCTTGGACATGACAGGACTGTCATAGTAGAGTATTCATCGCCTAACATAGCCAAGCCATTCCATATTGGACATATCAGAAGTACAGTAATCGGTAATTCCCTTTACAAGATTTACGACGCCCTTGGATTCAAGGTAGTGAGACTTAATCATATAGGAGATTACGGTACACAGTTTGGTAAGATGATCTGCGCTTACAGACATTGGGGAAACAAGGAAGATGTGGTAAGAGAACCTATCACAACGCTTCTGGGATATTATACTAAGTTCCATGTAGAGGTGGAAAGCCATCCGGAGTTGGATGATGAAGCCAGAGAGGCATTCACTAAGCTGGAGCACGGCGAGAAGGAAGAGGTCGAACTCTGGAAGTGGTTCAGAGAAGAATCTTTGAAGGAATTCAAACGCGTGTATGACATGCTGGATATACAGTTCGATGATTTCGATGGGGAGAGTTTCTATTCAGATAAGATGCAGTGCTTCATCGATGAGCTTAAGGACAAGGGCATACTTAAGAAGTCAGAAGGCGCTCAGATCGTAGATCTTTCGGAATTCGATCTGCCGCCGGCATTGATAACCAAATCGGACGGTTCTACGCTTTACTGCACCCGTGACATAGCTACTGCAGTTTACAGGAAAGAACACTACGATTTCTACAAGAATATTTATGTTGTAGCATCTCAGCAGAACCTGTATTTCCAGCAGTGGATGAAGGTAGTACAGCTCCTGGGATATGATTGGGTCAAGGATTGCGTCCATGTCCCATTCGGACTTGTCAGTCTGGAAGAAGGCACCATGTCCACAAGACACGGAAGAGTCGTATTCCTGGAAGATGTACTCAATAAGGCTGTGGAAAAGACCAAGGAAATAATCCAGGAGAAGAATCCTGGTGCTGATCCTGAGACTATCGACGATGTGGCTAAGGAAGTCGGCATCGGAGCAGTGGTATTCCAGGAACTTTCAAATAATAAAATCAAGGATTATGTGTTCAAGTGGGACAAGGTCCTGAACTTTGACGGTGAAACAGGTCCGTACGTTCAGTACACACACGCCCGTTGCGCAAGCGTTATACGTAAGGCTGGCAAGGATGTAGTGGCAAAGGCTGAGAAACTGGATATCGATTACAGTTATTTGAAGAGTGACAGCGCTTTCGAACTGATCAAGCTTCTCCATGCGTTCCCTGGCGTTGTAGTTGAAGCCGGAGAAAAATATGAGCCATCTATCGTGACTCGACACGTGATCGATATAGCTCAGGCATATAACCGCTTCTATCACGACGAGCACATTCTTACAGAAAACGAAGACGAGAAAACAGCTAAAGTGGCTTTGACACTGGCAGCTAAGAACGGTATCAAGAACGGCCTGGCCCTCTTGGGGATCAAGTCACCTGACCGCATGTAATAAAGAGTATAGGAATCAGAGTTTATGAGATACGAAGGAGACATATACAGACCTCCAAGCGAGGCCTACAGCCTGCTATTACAGGTAACTATAGGATGTTCACACAATAAGTGTACATTTTGCAGTATGTTCAAGGACAAGCGCTTCAGAGTCAGGAATGTCTCTGAAGTCATAGAGGACCTTGAAGACGCCAGGCGTAGTTACAGCAGAGTCGAGAGGATATTCCTCTGCGATGGCGATGCTCTGTGCCTGGCCAATAGCAAGTTGGCAGTGATATTAGACAAAATCAGAGAACTATTTCCGGAATGCCTGCGCGTCAACGTCTACGGCAATGCCAAGGACGTTCTCCACAAGACACCGGAAGAATTGAAAGAACTCCACGAGAAAGGTGTTCAGATGATTTACCTTGGGGCTGAATCGGGAGATCCTAAGGTACTTGAAGCTATACATAAAGGTGTAGATCCCGAGGAACTCATAGAGGCTGTGCAGAAAGTTGAAGCCTCCGGCATCCAGACCTCAGTGACATTTATCTCAGGCCTGGCAGGCAAGGCTGGCTGGCGTGACCATGCCATTGAAAGCGGGAAAATGATCAGCCGTATGAATGCGTCATATGTGGCGCTGCTGACACTGATGCTTGACCCGAGGGCGCCTATATACGACCAGATACAAAAAGGCCAGCTGGAGCTTTTGTCCCCGGAGGAAGTAATTGCAGAGACTTACCTTTTGTTAGAAAACGCGAACCCAAGCAAAACCTGCGTCTTCAGGAGTAATCATGCGTCAAACTATCTGTCGCTGAAGGGCAATCTTCCTGAGGATAAGGAAGTTATGCTGGCTAAACTAAAGAGGGCTATGGAAGACAGCGGAATGTTGAAGGATGAAAGGTTCAGGATGCTATAATGAAAATATTGCTGACTACATTGAACAGTAAATATGTCCATTCGAATCTGGCTCTTAAATATCTCTACAGCGTAGTAGCCGAATCCCAGCTTGATGTGGAACTTAAGGAGTTTACCATCAACAACGAGAAGGACTACGTTTATGGTGAGATAATGAGAGGCGGATATGATTTAGTATGCGTTTCATGCTATATATGGAACATAGAGCAGATTAAAGAATTATGCACCGACTTGAAAAAGGCAGATCCCCATATGAAATTCATGTTAGGCGGACCGGAAGTATCCTATGACAGCACTAATTTTATGAAAGAAAATCCCTGGGTCGATTATATAATCAGAGGTGAAGGGGAGTATCCTTTCTTCCAGTTCTGTAAATGTCTGGCTGTGGGAAATACAGATCCTTCACTGGTGAGTAATCTGACTTACAGATTGAAGGGCAATATTGTGGAAAACCCTATTGCGACTCTTCCGGTAATGGATAAACTGCCGTTCCCGTATAATTTTCTGGAAGTCGAGCAGGACAAGGTAATATATTATGAATCATCGAGAGGCTGTCCTTTCAGATGCTCATATTGTTTATCATCACTGGAGGTAACCGTGAGAAGATTGCCTCTCGAACGCGTGAGACGCGACATAGGCTACCTTTTGTACAAGGATGTCAAGCAGGTGAAATTCGTCGACCGTACCTTCAATTACGACCGTCAGAGAGCCAATGACATATGGAAGTACATCATAGACAAAGATAACGGCAAGACCAATTTTCATTTCGAGATCTGCGGAGATATGCTTGACAGCGATGCCTTCCGGATATTGTCGAAAGCACGCAAAGGTTTATTTCAGTTTGAGATCGGCGTCCAGACGGCCAACCCTTATTCACTGCAGGCAGTTGAGAGAGAAACGGATATCAATCCTATTCTTTATAATGTGAGAAAACTTATGGATATGGGGAACATCCATGTCCATGTAGATCTTATAGCCGGATTGCCTTATGAAGATTACAAATCCTTCGGCAGGTCCTTTGACAAAGTTTATGGGGCCGGAGCCGACAATCTTCAGTTAGGATTTTTGAAGCTTCTTAAAGGAACGAGAATCAGGCAGGAGGCCGGGGAGTATCATTATAAATTCAGAAACAAGGCTCCTTACGAGTTGATTTCTAACGATTTCATGTCGTCATTGGATCTGGTCAAACTGAAAATGGTAGAAAACGTACTGGAACTTTATCATAACAGAGGCGGATTCGACAGGGCTACAGAATACATGATAGAACGCATGGAACTTACACCTTTCGGCTTCTATGAGAGGCTGGCAGACTTCTACTATTCCAAGGATTATCAGCACGCATACCACAGCAAAGAGGACCTATACAGGATAATATACAAATTTTCCATGAGACAGGAAGCAAGGTTCAGCGGCATTTCACTGGCAGCCAAAGAACTTCTGGAAAGAGATATGGCGGAGACTATGAACGAGGATTCCGTCAAAAGATTCAATAGAAAAGGTTGGAATATTTAATGAGTGAAAATGAGAGATTAAACGACAGGATCGGAGAGTATCTGATTCCCAGGGTAGATGAGTATGTGTTCGATGAACTGTCGGACAATTACCTGGCGAAAGCAGGTATAACGGACATACTGAAAGACGTGCCTATTCCCATCAAGAAGACGGAAATGACAGGCCTTACGACTTTGACAATAGCGAAAAACATGGCCTGCATAATCGGCTGTGATATCAATTTTAAATATCGTGATAATTATATAGAGTACATCAAGCGCACGTTTTCGGCGGAGTTTGCCAAGCCCCTCATAAGCGAGGGTGTAGACGAGGCTGCCTCGGACAATTATGAAGGGGCCTGCGTTTTGTTCAGGGCGGCCATGCTCATAGATCCTGACGCAAAGAACGCCTATTTCTGTTACGGCCGCGCCTGCAAAGACGCCTATGAAAATGGTGAAGGCGAGGAATACATCGGCAGGTTCAAAGCAGAGTCATTGGAAGCCTTCGAGCAGACTACGCTTAAGGATCCGAGTTTTGACATGGGATTTTACTTCCTCGGTTTTGCATACGTTAATCTGGGGCTGTATATAAAAGCAAAACTGACCTGGGATGACTTCATGAAGCTGTCCAAGGAAGCGGATCTGCGTGACGAGGTAGGGCAGTTCCTGGATAAACTGGTTGAGCCATGCAAGATCGAAGAGGGCTATAACGATGTCCTCAGCGGAAGATTCCAGCAGGGAGTGGACATACTGAGCCCATATGAGTCCGATGATCGTTTCAATACCTGGTGGCCGCTGTGGTACTACTTAGGTTGCGCTTACAAAGGCCTGGAGGATGCTGACGAGGCTGAGAAACACTTCCTGAAAGCCCTGCAGTTCTCACCGAGCAATGTAGACTCTATGAAGGAACTTGTGGAACTATATAAGGCTCTTGGCAATGATGATAAGGCTGAAAAATATAGCAATAAAATTGATCTGGTCATGTCCAATGCCGCCTTAGACAGGGAAGAGAAAAAGGCTGCTGAAATGCCTGGTCTGTCGTGATAAAGGTGGACAGATGTTAATAGTATTTCTGAAAGTTCTCGCCATTTTCTGCATGGTTGTTATAGGTTATGTGGCCAATAAGAAAGACGTACTTCCAATCGAATCCAACAAATATCTGGTAAACCTGCTGCTGGAGATCACTACGCCGTGCATGATTTTCGGCTCTATGGCTTCCAACAGCCTGTCTTCGGAGACCCTGAAGACTACAATTCAGGTGGCCTTGGGAACAGTGGTTTTCTTCCTGGTTTCCTGGGGATTCGCAGTTATTGTAGTTAAGCTGCTGAAGTATCGCCCCAGAATGGATCAGGGGGTTCTAATAGTTATAATGACCGGAGTCAACACAGGTTTCATGGGATTCCCAATAACCAAGGCAATATTTGGCAACGAGTACCTATTCTACATGGTCATAGAAAACTGCCTGCTTACTTTCTATCTGTATTTCCTGGCAGTGATCCAGATGAACTACGGCTACAAGAAAAAAAGCAGCATTAAAGAGATTTTCAGGCCTCTGTGCAATATGTGTATGCTGGCGGCAGTTGTTGGAGCTGTGGTTCTGATTGGTGATATCAGGCTCCCGTCAATAGTTATGGATTTCTTTAATACCATAGGCGACGCGACGGTGCCAATTTCAATGATAGTTGTAGGTGTTCAGCTGGGTAACAGCGATCTGAAGGGCATTCTGTCAAATGGAAAACTCATAATAGCGTCCGTGGTAAATGTGGCGGTCATACCGGCATTGACTCTGCTGGCAGTAAACTGGCTGCCATTGACCAACAAAGCGAAGCTTATATTGGTTTTCGCCGCGGCTTTCCCATGTGCGGTGGCTACAGTGGCTGTAGCCGCAAAGGAAAAGAAGAATGCTGATCTGATGGCTGAAGGCGTGGCCTTTACCACGCTGCTCTCTATGGCAACTTTGCCTGTGGTAGCAGTGGTGCTGATGGGACTATACCTGTAGTTGATAAGCATATCTTGAATATATTAAAGAACTAGCATTTTTACTGTTGACAAACCCCAAGTCGATACTGTATAATAGTTAATGTTGTCAGTCACGACAACAAGTATTCCGAGGTAGCTCAATGGTGGAGCAATCGGCTGTTAACCGATAGGCTGTGGGTTCGAGCCCCACCCTCGGAGCCAATTTTTAAGCCGGCGTGGCGGAATTGGCAGACGCCCGGGACTTAAAATCCCGTGGGTAGTGATACCCGTACCGGTTCGACCCCGGTCGCCGGCACCAATCATTATCTGCGATCGGATTGGTAGTCATGCCAGACAATTCAATATCGCGGGGTAGAGCAGTTGGTAGCTCGTCGGGCTCATAACCCGGAGGTCAGAGGTTCAAGTCCTCTCCCCGCAACCAAGAAATAAGCAATGCCAGTAGTTAGAACGATTCTAGCCACTGGCATTTTTTTAGTTTTTGATGTATGTCGCCACTTTGTCGCCACTAGGTTTTAGATGATAAACTTTTCATCAATGGATTGAGCGGCTTCTTTCATTTCGGAGGTACCAACATATCGATAGAACTGGGCTGTGACATTGATGTCTGAATGGCCCATTAGTTTATAAGCAGTTTCTAGAGGTATTCCCTGTCTGCAGAGCATTGTACAGTAAGTAGCCCTGCATGAGTGGAATTTGCGATATTCGATTCCACAACTTTTCAGATGCCGCATCCATGCCCGGCGCACATTAGATGCATATATGATTTTGCCGGTATCCGATGTAAACAGGTAAGTGGTTCTGTATCCGTTCTGCATCATTTCAGTCTGGTGCCAGTTCCGGTATTCTTCTAATTCTCTAAGCACGCTGGCAGGCAATGGAACTGATCTGTTGCTTGAAGAGGACTTCACCTTTTTTATGGTTGTCTCCAGCTCCCTGCTTCCGTCCTCCAAGATTTTATAATGAGAATTGAGCTGTTTGCTTACCACGACACAATCGTCCCTGAGATCGTCGTATTCTAGCGCTAGGAGTTCCCCTATACGTAGACCCGTAGAAAGCGCCATAAGAAACAGAAAGTGTTTCCTGTTAGGTGCCTCAAGTATTGCCTTTACCTCATTGTCAGAAAAGACTTCAATATTGCTCTCGATTTCTGAAGAGGGGTCAGCTGCTTCAAGTTTAGGAATGACTACATATAGCATAAGGTTCTGGCAGTATCCGGCCGCATAGAGATAAGAAAAAAGCTTCTTCATATATTTAGATAATGCCTTAATAGACGACTTGCTGACATTCAGATCCTTTCCATCACGCTTGCCGATAGACAAATCATTAAAGAATTTCTGCAGCATAGCCACGGTAATATTCTTTATAGGTTTAATAGTCATCTCAGCATCTTTAAGTTTCTCACGGTACTGCTGCTCATATAGTTCAATTGTACTGGGAGCCAGATTGTCAACTCTAAGGACCTGGTATGTGTAATATTCAGCCAGGCGCCCTAGAGTCTCATTGATGTCAGCTTGAGTATTCTCGTGTTCGGCTATATACTTGTCTCTTTTCTTCTCGGCGTCTCTCTTAGAGTCACCATAGAAATTTTTATTAATAGGCGTACCGTTTAGATCACGGCCTATTTGGGCCCTGAGACGGTACATATCTTTACCATGCACAGTGCAATTAGTTTTTCTGGCCATGATCAAACCTCCTTATTATTCCTCAATATACTTTTTGCAAGATTCCTTGATTTCCTTAGCATAATTGTAAATGTCATCTACTGTATCGATGTCATATCTTACAGGGTTTTTATTTGCATCTGATATTAGTATGTGCTTGCTATTGCTCTCTACAATAACTCTGCAAACCCATTTTCGATTATTATCATCTACGAGTATTCCAAAATATGATTCGGTATCCCTGTAAGCCAACCTGCTGGTATCAATTGTTCCATACAATATTGACTTAACAGCCCAAAATGCTTCCAATTCTTCATCGGTGGTATTAATTTTACTTTCCGGCTCTGCATTGTCTGGATCATCCGCAGTTTCCTGAGCAGCATTAGCAACATTTTCTGAATTCAAGGCGCTTGTTATCTTGCTATTCAAGGTATCATTTATAAACTGCTGCAGCGCTTTTTTGATGGTAGGGGTGAAACGCTCAATTACCTTTTGATTTCTAGTACCTTCATAAACATTCCCTAAAACATACTTTATGAATTCAGGGGAAGGAGAATCCAATTCCTTGGCAAACCAATCCTTGATAATTTTATTGTATTTCAATTCTTCAGCCGAATCGACTATCATATCGACATCAAGCGTATCACGAGTAAACTTCTTCAGCTCCTGAATGTCCCTATCTTTCATATCAAGAAGATTTACGACTAAAAATGGTGTTTCATCCATACGATTCTCGTTATCCAAGTCAGTAAAGAATCTATATTCAATACCATTAGTCAGGATCCCAAACTTAGCAGCCAATGTTGTCCCGAAATACCTGAACAGTTGAGAACTATGATTATCTAAATTCTCATTGCATGATTTACACTCGATGAGAATCAAAGGACTTTCGTCAATAACAATAGCATAGTCAACTTTTTCGCCCTTTTTAGTTCCCACGTCAGCGGTGAATTCCGGGATAAACTCTAGAGGATTAAAGATGTCGTAACCAAGCATCTGGAAAAATGGCATTATCATAGATGTTTTAGTCATTTCCTCGTTAGTGATAGCGTCTTTCGTTTTTTTTATTCGCTCGACAAATGCCGGCAAACTTTCTTTGAGTTCCATATAAACCTCCTTAATTAACAGGAAAAACTTTTTATAAACGCAGAATGCGTTATTATCGTTGTCGTATGGCATATAAATATTGTTTAATTAACCTTGGCGCCGGAAAGGACATGCAATGGTTTACACAACTTTTAGATTTATAAGTACAACAGAGTTTATGCCATATTCAAAAAAGATGAACATTTAATTATTTACAATATCAATTATCATGGTGGCTGCGAGATCTATATTATAGCCTGATCACCCAGCGGTTTTAATTTAACGGCGCCTATTACTCGGCCTTAGGAATCTTTATGTTTGCTACTTCTCGCCTTACCTCTGCAAACGGGTCTTCAGTATCAGAATACTTGCCTGAGGATAGTAAATCATCGGTATATTCAATTACTCGTTGCTGGCCTTCGCTATTTAGTTTTCTATAAGAACTCATCAATATTACTTCGTTATGAGGTACTATTGATTGGTTTAATTCATTCTTGCAATCAATTAAATCTGATTTATTCACATTAAAATAATCTGCAAGTTTTTGTATGCTTCCCATTCTTGGTATTGCAATGCCCTTGCTCCATGTATTAAAAGTTTGCGGAGAAACGCCAATCGCCTTAGCTGCCTCTGCTTGGCTTACTTCATGCATGCTTAATAGTTTATTAAGATTATAAGAAAAAATCTTATTTTGTAAATTATCATCCATTTCAATACCTCCTGTTTGCTAATTATATAATTTTAATGGACAAAAAGCAACTCAAAGTAAAATTAATTTTGATTTCAGTATTGACATCAAATTAAATTTGATTTATAATCTTCGAAAAGGGAGGTGCAAAAATGAAAGATATACAAATCACACTGGCAGCGGCAAGAGTAAATGCCGGACTGACTCAAAGTCAAGTAGCAGATAGATTACACGTTGGAAAGCAGACAATCGTAAACTGGGAAAAAGGTAAAACCGAGCCCCAAATCAAACAAGCAAGAGCTTTAAGTGAAATCTACAATATGCCACTTGATTTTATTTTTTTGCCAAGCGAATCCGATTAAATTTGATAAATCTAGGGCCCAATGAAGAGGCCTAGTTGAAGGGGGGTGTAGTAATGAAAATAAACAATAAGGAAATAAAAGCAATCGTTGTCACCGATGATAATGAAGACTTAGTCGCAGAAATAACCGACGTTGAATGTATTGAGTACAAGGGCTACAAAGTGGAATTCTTCTGGGACGAAGATAAGGAGTAATTATGAAAAACAATTTGAAACTAAATGAGAAATTTATAATGACTCCAGAGGAGGCTGCCGAATACACCAACACTGGAACTGATGTTATTCGAAATCTGTGCATAAGTGGACAGATCAAGGCAACCAAATGTGGAATCAACTGGAAGATACCACGTATCAATGTAGAACAGTTCTTCCTGGACAAAGCCGAAACTGGAGATCCAATACGATAGGAGTATCAAATCGATATGATTATAGCATAAATTCATAGGGAGGTAGTAATGAATAAGAAGAAGAGATATGTGTGGCATCCGCCGACATGGATGCAGGCAACAGCTGTAATAATAGCCGTCATAGTCGTAGCTGGATTTATAACTGGCCTTGTCGATCCATATGGACTGTAAGCCTTAAATATTACTATTATGCAAAAAATTAAGGAGAATTATGGACAATAAAACAGCACTAATGATTGATAATAAGCGCATATTTCTGGTCAACCTCCAGAAGGCGCTTATATCTGACAGTCGCAATAACATAGATGCACTCGAATACAATGTCATGCAGGTACCTGGCTACGATTGCATTAGAGAATCAGTAACGATTTGCTTTAGCGACGGGAGCAAAAGAAAGATAGACACGACCGCAAACAGCAATCTGGCCAACATGATAGCAATCGGTCGTGTACTCATGTAGGAGGTCAAAAATGGCAATGATACAGGGTGAGTGTAAGTACTGCGGTCAGCTGCAGAACATAGACGCGGAAACCAAAGAGGAAGCAGACCAGAAGGCCACGGAGATGTGCGAATGTGACCAGGCGGCCAAAGAAAAGCAACATAAAGTAGTGATTCAGAGAATCGACGAAATCTGTCATGCATCCAGTCAAGATACCGGATTTACTCCGATAGACGATGACACATATAAACTAGTATGCATTCTGGCCGACAAGATAATCGATGAGGAACTGGAATTCGTGAAGATAGAACTCTCAGACAGGATCCTCAGCATAAGCAAGACAACTAGGGGCGTAGTCAAGTTCAGGCAGAAGAAAACTGTTGAGGTCGGTATTGATGGCTAGAAGGCTATTATATAACGGCTACAAAGATAAAGCCGATAGGATATGCATCTATACTGGTCAGCCCTATGCAGAGCGCCATGAGGTGTTCCCAGGGGCCAATCGTCAGATTTCCATAAGAGAAGGGTTTCAGATAGACGTATGTCACGACAAACATGCAGAGCTCCAGGCAAACATAACTCCCTGGGCAAAGACCGAAAACCTTAGATGGAAAAGACACTTTGAGAGACAATGGCTCGATACTAAGATGGAAAAGGGCCTTACAGAGGAGCAGGCCGTCAGAGAATGGATGTCTATGATTGGCCGAAACTACCTTGACGAGATAACACCTGAGTGAGGTGAGGAAAATGTATAAATGTCCGAAATGCGGAAACATAAACCCAAGAGAGACAAGACAGTGCCCGTTGATGAATCGCCGGCCTGTATGCATCAGGTGCTGCCATGAGTGCACATTGTATGATCCGGACCCACAATCATCATGGACATGCAGGTTCTATATCAAAAATCACCACATGTATCATGCGCCTGAAAGACCTACAGAAGCACATAGATATGTAAATGAATGCAGGAAGATCATAGAAAGGAAGAAGACAGATGAAACTACTTAAGTATATCAAACAGCGCATAAACTGCATAGGATGCCAGATGAATGTACATTCGAGATGCAGAGGACTATGGCCATGCGGTAATGGTAAGTGTTTAAAGAGATAAAAAAACATCCGGATAAACCGGATGCCGATGTAGAATGTGCGAATTGCCCTTCGCACATTGATTATAGCATAAAGATGGAGGAAAAATCAATGTTAAAAAATGAAGCAATAGAAAAACTGGAGTCTGAAAGAAATACAATAAACAATGCATTTGTAAATATGCTCTTTAGTCAGGTCAAGGACATGGCAAAGAACGATAGCGATTATAAAAAAATCATGCAGGAAGATAAAAAACTGTCTGACCTTAAACAAGAGTTCGATAAATTTGCTAGTGAGCATAAGGATGGAAACTCGGCTGTTATCACACCTGATCAGGCAGAAGACCTGATCAAGAAGTATTATGGTTTTACTGATGAAGACAACGCGCTCGACATGAGCCAGTTTCTGTAGGAGGCTGATATGCTGATTAAAAAAAGGCTTACAGAAATGGTTATAGATCCATCTGAATTTCCATTTAAAAAAGGATTCAAAGTTGCAGGAAAAATTTTTGATGATGAGAAATGCGGTAAGATTTTAGCCATTGATATGTATGAAAAAGAAACATTATTATCAAGGACATTCATAGACCGAGAGAATCGAAATTATATCACGCTTGCTCTTGAAGGAGACGAATATAACTGGTGTACCAGGGATCCATTCGCATTTGGCTCAGAATTCTATTACTCAACCAGATGCAACTATAATTACAATGATAAAACCGATGCAGCAATAAATGAATATCTGAATCTGAAAGATTATAATTCACCTGGGTATTGGTTGCCGGACTATCTCAGCAATATCAGATACGACAGAAAAAATATTTACAGGGAAAATAAATGGAAAAGAACATGCAGACATTATGATTTGATAGGCAACATTCCTAAAGCTGTTACAAAGGCTATAGATGACCTACTTCCCGGAAATGGTATCATCACAGGCAAAACGAAAACTGCAAGAAGCAAAATACTTTGCATGAATTGCAGAGCAAGATTTACAGCCGAAAATGTTAGACACAAACAAACGATAGTATGCCCCAAGTGCGGAAAGTGGATCCTGCTGGCCAGTACCAGATTCGCAACGTGCGATAGCGTAAGCCACAAACAAAGAGTGGTTTACTGCCAGAAATCGGAAGAAGGGCCGCTGATCATTGAAGGTAATGTTAAACGGTCAATAGAGCATACCAGAGGCTGGAGGTACTACTATAAAATTAAGCTGAACTATTTTGAAGTAAGTAGCGATAACAAAACATATAAATACAAATACCTTCCGATGAATATGTCCTGGTGTGATTCCAGATATAGGCCTAATGGCAACATGCTGGTTGTTAAAGACAATATGGAAGAAGTAAAAGAGCTGCAGCCACTCACAGAAATACTGAATCTTATAGATGGCAAAGAAGCCAACTTCTTTGGAATTATAGACTCTGCTCTACCTGACGTAGCGCTTAAACTTTTGAAACATGGCCTGTACAAATTAGCAAGTGAGACATTGTATTTTAATCAATATAATGGAGACACATTTGAAAGAGCATTTGGGATCAGCAATGAATACAAACAATCGTTTCGAAAATGGGATCCATCTTACAGGGAAATACAAATCATGAAGCTTGCTGACTGCTGGGTAAACGATGAAATGTTTGAGAAAATAAGATTCATCTCAGATTCATATGAGCATTTCTACAGCGACAACATGGAAGGATTCAATCAAATGATGAATTATATGTCATTCACCAAGATGATAAATTACCTTGCCAGGCAAATAAAGGAAACAAAAAAAGAAAGCGGCCTGCTGATTGACTATTATCTTGATTACAGGCTGGTAAAAGATAATCCTCCAAAATCCGGCCAAGAAAGAAAGAAATATATTTTACCTGGCAATATAGAGAATGCGCATAACAAAGTTATGGCTGAAGCAAAAATAAGTAAGAACAGGCACCTTGAACGGCTGCTCAATGCAGTATATGAAAGATACCACAAAAAGTTCGAAAAAAGTTATGGAAAATACTTGATCATAATGCCTAGGAGCATAAGAGATTTTGCAAAAGAAGGAACTACGCTGAACCATTGTGTATACAGCAATGGGCATTATACGGAATACCATAGCCGGCGCAAAGAACTGACCATGTTTATAAGGAAATCTGAGGAACCTGACAAACCGTATTTTACATTCACCCTCAATGATGATTGGTCATACAGAGAATGTTACGGAAAAGAGCATGCAGTACCTACTAAAGAAATAAGAAGCCTGATTAAGCGGTTCATCAATGAAACAATCAAAGATGGATATAATATACCAAAAATAAAGGATAAGAATGCAGCATAAAGCAGAAAGGAAAGTTATGGAAGACAATAAAGCGATAGACGTAGAATACACGCCTGTAAAAGAAAGCACTAATGAAGAGCTGGCTGCTCAGGCCAATGCTCTTTACGAGTCCATGAACAAAATCGGATACATGGGCCTGCAAATGGCATCAGAAGCTGGTGCAAAACTAAAGGTAGTCAAGAACAGACTTGAACATGGCCAGTGGGAAGACTGGTGCACCAAGAATCTCACATTTGGACTGAGAAAAGCAAACAGAATGATGAAACTTAGCGAAAAAACTATTGATGAAAACAGTTTCTTTTCAAATCCGTCAACGTTGACGGATATTGGAATTTCAAAGGTATGGATGCTTTTATCTGCTCCTGAAGAAGCAGCAGAAGAAGTGGCCGCAAACCCAAATGCGCCAGATATGACAACAAAGGAATTCAGAGCAGAACTTGATAGAGTAAAAACAGAAAATGAGAGACTGGAAACAGAAAACCTGGAGATAGCCCATCTGAAAGCAGAACTTGATAAACTGAAAAGCAAGCCTGATAAATCCGAAAAACTGAATGAAGAAATACAGAACATGAAGGATGAACTAAAAAAGGCAAAGCAGGACCTTATGGATAAAGACGATTCAGACAAAGAAAAATGGATGGAAGCAGGCAGATCTGAAGCAGAAAAGAATGCTGATGATAGTTCAAAAGAAATGCTTGAATCATTGAAAGAATCGAAACTTGAAATACAGAGATTGCAGAAAGTGATAGACGCATCCGGAAACGAAGAACTTGTAACTCTGAAAATCAAAGCAGCTCAGCTTCAGGAAGACTTTAAAGCATGCATTGATTCCTTGGAACAGATTAAATCTGTAGATCCTGAAACAGGAGCAAAAATGGATAAGTTTATAAAGGCGATACTCGATAGCATGAGCAAGGCCATAAGAAAGGACGAATAATGAAAAGCGTATGGAAAGTATCATCCAACTATGTTGGAGGAACAGTAAACTATGAAGTCATAAGGCTAATGAATAAAGACGCTACTGATCATGGCGGTAACAGAGAAATTCATGGTGTCTATGACAGCTATAAAGAAGCATACAAAACTGCAGAGTTCCTGAACTCCAAGGAGGCCGGCAATGATATACAGAAGCAAGGCCGTTAGCGGCCTGGTATATAAGATACAGAACGAATACCTCACAGTAGATTATGATGGAGAATCCAAAGACCACCCATTGAGCCAGTTTGGAAGTCTGATCATAACCGTATTAGATGAGAAGATGGCCCAGGAGCTTGCCGGTCTGTATGCGGTCTACTGGTACATGATTGCCAAGAAAGAAAGAAAACTAACTCTGGCAGACAAATCAGAGATAGCAAAAATATTAGGAATAACTTATGGAGAACTCGAAACTAAGATACAGCATGGACAGTTGGAGTTGTGAGGTAATTATGGAAATCAAGAACAAAATATATATTAGCGGTCCTATAACAGGCCTTGACTACGAAAAAGCCAAGGCCACCTTTGATGCAGCAGAACGTCGCATAACAAAGAATGGATTCATTGCAGTCAATCCAATGAACCTTTTGCCTAATGGACTGCCGTATAAGTCCTATATGATGACTGACATCATAGCACTGATCCAGTGCGACGCCATATTCATGCTTGAAGGATATGAAAATTCCGAAGGCGCGAAGCTGGAACTGCATATCGCAGAATCGCTGGATATGCATGTGATCTATGAAAGTGAATTGAAGGATCTGACATTCGTCACCATGAAAGGCAAAATTAGTAAAGGGGAAATTGAGGACTTTGAAGATAAAACAGTAATCGAGGTTGAAAACGCATTTGTGGCTGTACCTAACGGCAATCAGAAGGATGGTGCGGAATGAAAGCATACCAATGTAGTAGGTGCAGGCAACTGGAAGCAGATGATTTCGAGGATAAATGCTTTTGCAGTGCAGGCATAGACATGAGACCTCAGTACAGGTACAAAGGGCTTGCAGATGAATGCAAGGCAGAATTTCAGCCATTGGATGAAGGTAAGATATGGCATGAAAAGTTTAGGTGGGAAAAATGAAGGAACATTTTATAAACACTGATTATGGTTGGATTTATTATGATTCGGATTCCGGGCTGCTATATGGCCTATATATTCACAAAGAATATCGCAGAAAAGGGCATGACATATTATGAGCTGTATCCCGTAATGAAGATACCTCTCGGCTTTGGCATGTTAGCGATGGCTATCAGAGATTTAGCAGAAACACTGAAAAGAGTATTACGAAGAATAGGAGAATAAAAATGTTAACTACTAAAGAATATCAGGAACAGGCAATGAGAACAAATGACGGTGAAGTAAGAAGTCGTCTTATGATAAAGCTCAACGGCAACATGACCAATAACATATCAGAAGTAATAATGGGATGTCTCGGATTGTCAGGCGAAGTCGGAGAACTAAATGATCTGGTTAAGAAGTATATATTTCATGAGTCCCACATGGACGATATTAAATTCCGAAAGGAACTAGGTGACATATGCTGGTATATAGCATTGATATGTCATGCATGTAATTATGACTTAGGAGAAATAATGGAAATGAATATTGAAAAGCTTAAGAATAGATACCCTGAAGGATTTGATGTCGAAAAGGCAAATAACAGAGCAGAAGGAGATATTTAACATGAAAAAGGAAATGGCATTTGAAATTATAGATGAGGTTGGAACCATAGGAACGTCAGCTGACGGATACACCAAACAGCTTGTACTGGCCAAATGGTATGATAAGCCGCCTATCTATGAGATAAGGACGTTTGCGCCGGATGGAGTACCTAAGAAGCGTCCAGGTATGACACATGATGAGCTGGTAAAGCTCAGAGATGTACTTAATAACATGGAACTGTAGAGTTATATATGTAGGAAAAAGCTAAACGGACTGAAAGCGTCCGTTTACAGCTTGATTAGAGTATTAAAGATAGGCGGAAATCATGAAGGTTGTCAGAGAGATCTGTGTAGCAGGCAAGGTAATAGATGTCACGGTCAAGGTACCGAGTGGTCGACATGAGAATAACAGAGCGGCTAAGAGAAAGATCACAAGTGAAAAGGTACAGAAGAATAACGACCGTATGGCAGGGAAGAAATTAACAAGACTTATCAACGCCAATTTCAGTGCTAGTGATATGCATGACACGTTGACCTATCAGACAGAGCCATCACCTGAAGAGGCTAAAGCTATCCTCCAAAGATTCATATCAAGGATGAGGTATGCCATGAAGAAACTCAACAAGGAATTCAAGTGGGTCATAGTAACCGAGTATGGTGGCCAGCGCCTTCACCATCACATGATAACCAACGCGCCGCTTTGTCTCGTAAGGGAAAAGTGGGGATGTGGCCATGTACTTCCAAGACCGCTTGATGATGACCCTGACTATCATAAGCTGGGTGAGTACTTGATCAAGCATTCGACATCACTTTTCAGAGAAGAAGATTCTCCGTGGGGTACCAGGTGTAGCCATAGCCGCAATCTTATAATTCCAATCCCACGGATTGAAGAGGTAGATGAGAGCAATTTATGGGACGATCCTTGTCCATGGAAGGGATACTACATAGACCAGGACACAGTCAGAAGGTATGAGCATCCTATAACAGGGCTGCAGCATCTGGAGTATTCCATGATTTCCATAGACGATGAACCTAGAATCAAGAAGTATTACAAGGGAAAATTGAAGAGGCACGAAGAGAGTTATAAGAGATTCATAAACTATAGTGAGTCTCAGCTTGGTATTGATTTCTATGAGGAGGACACGCATGATCAGAGATGAACTAGAGCAGTTGCGAGCAATGAAGCAGGAACTTGATACTCTGCGCAGGCAATATGCCCAGACTCCGGCTGAAGAGGTTGGAGATACATACGGAGATTATAGGACCGGTCATAAGCATACGAGAGTCATGTATGGTTATTCTCTGGCCAAATGTGAAGCCTTGGCAAAACGTATCGACACGAAGACAAATACAATCTATAAGAAGATAGCAGACCTTGAAAACTATCTTGACGACATTGAATCATCAGAGATGAGGGACATACTGCGTCTGTATTATGCTGACGGGCTCAGCCAGGAAGAGATTGGCCAGCGAAAAGGATATAGCCGGAGCGCCATCACTCGTAAGATACAAAATTACTGGGAAGAGAAAGTGTAACACAATTCACCAAAATTCTGTGGTAATATGATATTAGGCATAAAAGACAACGGACACATGTTCTAATCAATCTCCTCATAATTTAAATTAACTGCAAGGCGGCACCTGATTACAGGTGCTGTTTTGTTTACTCATAAGACAAGACAAGGCTGGAAGACTTGACACAATGAAAAGCAAATATGAATCGAACATAAAGCCATACTTGTCGGAGATAAGAACCTGGGCTGAGCGAGGAGTTACGGAGGCAGATATAGCAGGTAATCTTTCGCTGGGTTACTCGACCTTCAGAAAGTATAAGAGCCTTGAGCCGGAACTGAAAGCGGCGCTGGATGAAGGTAAGAACCATGTCAGACAGTACAGAGATGAGACCTATGAAGCTCCACCCGTCGGCAGTTATGCTGCAGGTGGTAAGAACAAGAGATTGAGAGCAGACCATGAGGGCCCCATGCGTCGCGCATACGCTAAGAATAAGCGCAAGATACTAGCCACCCAGACCGTCTGCGGCATCTGCGGTAAGCTGGTAGATAAGACACTTAAGTTTCCAAATCCGCTTGCACCGACAGTTGATCATATCATCCCGGTCGCACGTGGAGGACATCCATCTGACATAGATAATCTGCAGCTTGCACACTGGACTTGCAACAGGCAGAAGTCAGACAAGATAGTCAAGACGGTACAGACAGAGGCAAAACCTCAGGTATTAAGTAATAGACTGTTACCTCAGTCACGTGATTGGGCGGAATATAGACCAGCAGGCAAAAAATAAAAGAAATTTGAGGGGCATACCTCCCCTCCGACCATGCCTGATGTCGTTCACCCCTGCACTGTACAAAAAAACACACGATAGAAAAAGAAAGAGAGGCCGTAATGGCAGAGCTGAAAGGAATCGAATATCTCAGAAGAAAAATGGAATCCAAGAGAAGCAGGACGCAGCTACGTTATAGATATTACGAGATGAAAAGCGCCGCTCCGGATCCGGGCCCAATGATTCCGTTACAACTGAGAAATCAATACAATTCCACACTAGGATGGTGTGAGACTGCAGTAGATGCATTGGCCGACAGGCTCGTTTTCGACAAATTCACGAACGACAATTTCGACCTGAATCACATCTTTGACATGAACAACCCAGACACGTTCTTTGACAGCGCAGTTCTTTCGTCGCTGATCACGTCATGTTGCTTTGTTTACATATCTGCAGATGAAACGGGTTTTCCGCGGCTGCAGGTAATAGACGGAGGCAATGCTACTGGTGAGATAGATCCTATAACGGGTCTGCTATACGAGGGATATGCAGTCCTGAAGAGGAACAGTGACACCCAGAGAGCGGAAATAGAGGCCTATTTTACGCCGGACTATACACAGATCTACGATAAAACCAATAATACTGTGCAGAATATAAAGAATGATACAGGGTACCCATTGCTGGTACCTATCATATACAGGCCAGACGCCAAAAGACCTTTTGGCCACTCGCGTATATCACGAGCATGCATGAACATACAGAATAAGGCAAGGCATTGTCTGACCAGAGCAGATATTTCAGCTGAATTTTACAGCTTCCCACAGAAATATGTAGTTGGAATGTCGCAAAACGCTGAACCTATGGATTCATGGCGTGCGACAATAAGCGCTATGTTGACTTTCACAAAGGATGAGGATGGAGATAAGCCGGCGCCTGGACAGTTCGCACAACAGAGCATGGAGCCACATCTGTCACATTATAAGAGCTATGTGGCGTCATTCGCCGGAGAAACTGGGCTGACCATGGATGATCTTGGATTCGCAACGGAGAACCCGTCAAGCGCAGAGGCAATCAAGGCATCACACGAAAACCTGAGACTAAAGGCACGCAAAGCACAGCGTAATTTCGGATCCGGATTCCTCAATGTTGGGTTCTTGGCCGCCTGCCTGCGCGACAAATATCCGTATCAGCGTAGACAGTTGTACCTGTCAAAGCCTACATGGGAGCCTATATTCGAACCTGACGCATCGCAGATGTCAGGCATAGGCGACGCAGCCGTCAAAATCAACCAGGCAATTCCGGGTTACTTTGGTGCTGAGAACATGCACACGCTTACAGGAATAAAAGGAGAAAACGATGAAACAGGATATGGTACCGGAACTTCTGGCCAAGATACAAAAAACATTTAAGCGTAAAACAGAATCTGATATCGAAATAAAGTCGTTTGAGAAGAAATTAAAGAACAAAAAGGCTGACCAAAGTGATGTTTCGAAGTATGCCAGACGATTAGGAGAGCTCATCTCCGAGACATTTATAGAAAACATCACTGAAGAGGATCTCCCGGACGGAAAGCTATATTGGAATATACTAAGTCGCATCGTAGATCCAATGATGCGCGATGTGCATAAGATGATCAATGATGCAGCATCCCAGGAGCTGGCCGCTGAAGACGAAAAGGCCGGCATTGGACTCAAACCTGTCAATAGCGAGTATCCGGCAGATGTCATTGATTCTATCATGAATAAGCTAATGAATTTGGTTAATGAAGAGGTTAACGATGACACTGGACGAAGCAATTAAAGAACTCCTTGGTGAGCCTATAAGCAACACATCACAGCACATGTATGATGATTTCGTAGAAGCCAACGCTAAATTCAGATCTGATTCTGGCCTGCAGGAGACAATAGAAAGAGTCGAAATGAGCAAATGCTGTGACTGGTGCCATGCATTGGCCGGTACATATTCATATCCGGAAGGAGCACCTGAAGACATATTCCGCAGACACAACAGATGTAAGTGCATAGTCACTCATCATAGCGCCAAGGGTGTCCAGGACGTGCATACTAAAGGCTTTCTTTCGCAGAAAAGCATTGATGAGCTGGAGCGAATGAAGAAGGTTGGTCTGGAGGATAAGATTATTAATAATATTCCCCAAAATATTGAAAATAAAAACAATAATGGTATAATTGATACAGATAGCCGTACTCTGTTGATTAAACAATCACAGAAAGATATTATAGAGCCAGACATACAGAAACAAAAAACCAGTTCAATTAAAAAATCAATTATAAATTACAAAAAACGAATTAAGGAGCATGAAGTATATATTAAAAATCCTTATTCGAAAAACCAAGATTGGGATACATTGAACGAAGAATATAAAACCGGACTATTGAAACATTGGAAACATGAGATAAGCACTTTTGAGGATAATATAAAGAGAAGAGAAAAGGAACTTAGAAAGCGAGGAGATCTATGAAAAAATCAATAAGTGATAATACAATTACATATATAATTAGCCGAATCCTTGAAAATGCTGAGAGTGCTCTTAACGATAGTAAGCAAGATAGCAAGAATGAATTCAAGCTTGGAAGACGGGAGGCTTATTATGAAGTGCTCGACACATTGAAATCAGAATTGAGCATTACGGATGCTGATTTAAAGAATTTAGGAATAGACATTGATATTGAAAAAATGATATAGAAAAATTCTCCGGCCAGAAGGTCGGAGTCTTATTTTACCTTAAAGCACTCATGGCGAGTGCTTTTTGTATTGCAAAAAAGGAGCGGAATGAAAGTAAACATACTTGGCACAGAATATACTGTCGAAGAGCATAAAATTTCGGAAGACGAAATAATGAAAAAGAGACAACTGGCTGGATATCATTCTGAAGAAAGCCACAAAATAGTTTACGCGGATATGTCAGAAACTGATTACATAGACTTGGAATCTGATGCGGAAAGAGACACATACAGGAAGCAGACTATAAGACACGAAATAGTTCATGCGTTTCTCAGCGAGAGCGGCCTGAGTGCCAGTTCATCAGAGATAGACGCATGGGCCAAGAATGAAGAAATGGTTGACTGGATAGCCATACAGCTGCCTAAGATCATAGAGGCATGCAAGACCGTAGGAGCACTGTAGCAGAAAGGAATACATATGGCTGGTGACAGGAAAGGCCGCCAGACGCCGACACAATCACACACATTGCCATATACGGAGTCTAAAGGCGATCATGCAATAGAACTATACGAAAAGACAGGTAGAGTGACTATGCCATGGCAGAAGTTACTTAATTATGACATACTTGCTACCAATGAAGATGGGCTATGGGTCCATACACGTTATGGATATTGTGTATCAAGGCGAGATGGCAAGAATGAAATTTTAGCCATGAGAGAACTCGAAGGATTATCAGATGGCGAACAGATATTACACACCGCCCACAGGACTAGCACAACGCATAAGGCCTGGGAGCGGATTCTTGGTTTTTTGGAATCGATATATACATTCAACGTAGTATCAACTTACAAAGCCTATGGAAAAGAACACATTATTCTCGACAACGGTGGACGAATAGAGTTCAGGACCAGGACGGCTAAAGGTGGCATTGGAGAAGGATTTGACCTGCTTGTAATCGATGAGGCACAGGAATATCAAGACGACCAGGAATCAGCCTTAAAATACACCGTAACCGATTCTAAAAACCCACAAACCATATTTTGCGGAACTCCTCCTACACCAACCAGCTCCGGGACAGTATTCACTAAGTTCAGAAGAGACACCCTCGCTGGTATGAATACTAATGCCGGATATGCCGAGTGGGGCGTAGAGGAAATGTCAGATGTCAATGATAGAGACATATGGTATGAGACTAATCCATCCTTAGGCTACACTTTAACAGAGAGAGCCATAGCCGATGAGATCGGAACTGACGAAATCGACTTCAACATCCAGCGCCTTGGACTTTGGATAAAATATAATCAGAAATCAGCAATAAGCGAGAAGGAATGGAACGCTTTGGAGGTAGTTGTTTTACCGAAACTGACAGGCAAACTGTTCATCGGTATCAAGTATGGACACAACGGCGCGAACGTAGCCATGTCCATAGCCGTAAAGACGGCCGCAGGAAAAGTATTTGTAGAAACCATAGATTGCAGGCCGACTAAGGCAGGCAATGACTGGATAATCAAATTCCTGAAGAGGGCCGCATGGAACAAAGTTATAATCGACGGCGCTAATGGCCAGCAGATGCTGGCAGACGAAATGAAAGACAACAGACTGCCTAAGCCGGTACTGCCGAAGGTGGTCAACATCATAACGGCTAATGCGCAGTTTGAGCAGGGGATTTTCTCCGGAAGCATTGTCCATAAAAATCAGCCGTCGCTGGCCAGAGTTGTATCTAATTGTGAAAAAAGAGCGATAGGCAGCAATGGCGGCTTCGGATATAAATCACTTGATAAGGATGCAGACGTCTCGCTCATGGACAGCGTGGCACTCGCATATTGGGCAGCAAAAGAATACAAAGAAACGTCCAAACAGAAAATAGGCTATTAAAAGCACCACGATGGGTGCTTTTTTAGTACATAAATTACCGACACCACCGGGAAAGTGGGAGAAAGGAATTACATTATGAGTTTCACACCAATAACGACGCAGGAGGACTTTGACAAGGCCATCAAGGATAGGCTTGATCGCGAGAAAAAGACTATCACGGATGAGGTCACCAAGAAGTATGCCGGAACAGAGGAATGGCAGGAACAGCAGAAGAAGCTGAACGACCAGCTTGGTGAGCAGACAAAGGCCATAGAAGAAGCAGCTGAAGCGTCAAAGAAAAATGAGGCGACAATTACAGAGCTCACTGACAAAGTGAAAAAGTACGAGATAGCTTCAGTAAAAGCTAGAATCGCTAACGAAGTAGGGCTTCAGTATCAGCTCGCGTCAAGATTATCAGGTGAAGATGAAGAGGCAATCAAGAAGGACGCAGAAAGCCTGGTAAAACTCATGGGTAATGAAAAAGGCACACCTCCGCCTCTGGCTCATCCTGAGACAGAACCAACGGAGAAAGGAAGTAAGAACGCAGCACTTAAAGGAATGCTGCAGAATATGAAGGGAGAAGAATAATGGCAACACTATCAAAAGGAACACTTTTCGACCCAACGTTGGTCACAGACCTTGTGAACAAGGTAAAAGGAAAATCAACGCTCACTAAGCTGGGGCTGCAGACACCGGTCTCATTCAACGGGACCAAGGAGTTCACGTTCAGTATGGACAAGGACATCGACATCGTTGCAGAGAACGGCAAGAAGTCTGAAGGGGGCGTAACAATCGACCCTGTTACGATCATTCCTATAAAATTCGAGTATGGCGCAAGAGTGTCAGACGAATTCATGGATGCAGAGGACGAAGAGCAGATCAGCATCCTCCAGGCATTCAATGACGGATTTGCGGCCAAGGTTGCGAGAGGTATCGACCTTGCGGCATTGCACGGAGTTAATCCGAGAACTGGAACAGCATCTGTTGTTGTTGGTAACAACAATTTCGACACAGCTATTACGCAGACCGTAACTTATGACTCCGCTGACCCGGACACCAATGTAGAAGCTGCAGTAGCTCTGGTAGAAGGTTCAGACGGCGATGTAACCGGAATTGGAATGTCTCCAGTCTTCGCGGCCGCACTTGCAGCCCTGAAGACCAATGGAGTTAAGCAGTTCCCAGAACTTTCATGGGGCGCAAATCCATCAGCAGTTAACGGAATTCCATCAGACAAGAATTCCACTATCTCAGCATTGTCCAGCCATGACCGTGCTATCGTAGGAGACTTCGCTAACATGTTCAAGTGGGGATATGCTAAGGAGATTCCGCTTGAGGTCATTCCTTATGGCGATCCTGATAACTCAGGAAACGACCTCAAAGGATCTAATCAGGTATACCTGAGAGCGGAAGTTTACCTTGGATGGGCTATCATGGATGCTGCATCGTTCGCAAGGATCATAACCGCATAGGAGGCGCAAGATGAAGTTTAAGAACACAAAGACCGGCGCAGTCATAGAAACTGAGTGCGAGATCAACGGTGGAGACTGGAAAGCCATTAAGGCAAAAAAGAGAAAAGGAACGGAAGCCGACGCTGAAGAGGATGCTGGCACTGAAGAGGGTACCGAAACCGGAAATGAAGAGGGCGGCACTGAAGAGGGCGCCGGCGAAGACGATAAGGAGTAGGACATGGCAGACTTTGCAACTATAAATGATGTGACAGAGCTTTGGCGGCCGCTCTCAGCGGATGAGCAGGATCGCGCCGGGGCACTGCTCCCGGTTATATCCGATAGCCTCAGAGTAGAAGCAAATAAGGTGGGAAAGAATCTCGACACACTTGTACAGAACGATTCCGCCTTGGCAAATGTGGCCAGATCTGTCACAGTGGATGTGGTTGCAAGAACGCTTATGACTTCAACAGATTCAGAGCCGATGACGCAGACCTCAGAGTCTGCGCTCGGCTATTCTGTTTCTGGGACATATCTGGTACCTGGCGGAGGGCTTTTTATTAAGAACTCGGAGCTTGCCAGGCTTGGCCTGAGAAGGCAGAAATATGGGGTGATTGACTTTGACTATGATCAAGGGAATAGCGATAACACTGTATGAGAAGACACGGACTGGAACGGACGCATTCAATAGGCCAACGTACACACAGAAGCCTGTTACAGTAAATAACGTACTTATAGCTCCGGTTTCGTCTTCCGACATCGTGAGTGAAAATGATTTGTCCAGCAGGAAAGCCATATATGAATTAGCTATTCCAAAGGGTGATACTCACATCTGGACTGATGTAGTAGTTGAATTCTTTGGTGAAAGATGGCGTACAGTAGGTATCCCTATATGTGGCCAGGACGAACTTATACCTTTAGATTGGAATCAGAAAATACAGGTGGAACGTTATGAGTAATGTCAAAATTGAATTGAACCATGCAGGTATCAAGGCACTGCTGCAGTCAAATGAAATGCAGGGAATACTTAGAGAGCACGCCGAAGCCACGAAAAGTGGATGTGGAGAACTGTCTGATGAATACTCTGTAAATGTCTCAGTTGGGAAGAACAGAGCGAAGGCCGTTGTTAAGCCAGATACCGTGCACGCACGTCGCAGTAACCTGAAGCATGATACTTTAATAAAGGCATTAAAATGATAGAGAGAATTGTAAAAGATTATCTGGCAGTCCAGTTGGATGTACCAGTATATATGGAAACACCGGATGATAAACCACCAAAATATGTGGTTGTAGAAAAGGGCGGCTCAGGCGGAGCCGATCATATCAACACGGCAGTGATAATGCTAAAATCACATGCTGATACATTGGCGGATGCTGCGACTTTGAATGAAGAAGTGAAATCTGCCATGGATAATATCATTACCTTGGCCGAAATCACCAGGTCAGATAGAAACAGTGACTACAACTACACGGACACATCAACGAGAAAGTACAGGTATCAGGCCGTCTACGACCTGACACATTATTAGGAGGAAATAATATGGCAACAAATACAGCGAATGTAAGCGTTGGGAAGCCTAAGGTAGGAGGAGCAATATCATATGCAGCTACTACTGTAGTGCTACCTACAGACGCGCATACAGACCTTGCTACAGGATTCAAGAATCTTGGCTATGTAAGTGAGGATGGCGTTACAAATAGCAACTCGCCTGAAACTGAGAGCATTAAGGCTTGGGGCGGAGATGTCGTTGCTAATCCGCAGACAGGGAAAGATGACACCTTTCAGTACACATTGATCGAGTCGCTCAACAGCGATGTACCTAAGTCGATTTATGGTGATGCTAACGTTATAGTAGGCGAATCCGGAGCGATAACGATCAAGGCCAATTCAGGAGAACTTCCGGAGCAGGCCTGGATAATCGACATGATCCTTCACGGTGACAAACTTAAAAGGACGGTCATTCCTAAGGGGCAGATCACAGAGATTGGTGATATAGTCTACGTTGACAACGAGCCAATAGGCTATCCACTGACTATATCAGCCCATCCTGATGCAGATGGCAATACACACTATGAGTACATAGAGTAAGGAGTGGAAAATGGCCGAAGAAAAAAAGATAGCAGGAAAAACACAAAACGGATTCGAGTTTGTCATTGAGGGCGATGCCATGGATGACATTGAATTGCTTGAGGATTTAGCGGAACTGGACAATGGAAATCTCAGAGTTCTAACGGATACTATAAACCGTTTACTTGGAGAGGAACAGAAGAAAAAACTATATGACCACTGCAGAAATGAAAACGGAGTCGCGAAAGCCTCTGAAATTTTTGCGGCTATACAGGAAATTTTCGACGTTGCCAGCGAAGGTGAAGACCTAAAAAAATAGCGGCCTTAGCCCACATAATTGCACACTATGAAGATGAGCTCATATGCGACCTTGCGGAAACATATGGGCTTTTTAACTATAAGGAAATGCCGGTTCGTCTGGTATCGACCTTAACAGCTGGGCTAAGTGTAGATTCCAGAGTGCAAAAGGCGTTGCGAGGTAATAAGACCTCGCTCAACTCCGCTTTACTGGCAATGATAGCAGATGAACTAAACTTGTGGATCTGGGCACATGGGAAAAAGAACGCGAGGAAACCGGAATCAATTTTTGAAAAACTCACTCAGCAGGAAAAGCCTATAGAAGTTGAAGGTTTTGAGAGCTCTGAAGAGTTCGAAAAAAGACGTGCAGAATTAATCGCACAGAAAGGATAGATATGGCTACAGAATTAGCAGCTGCTTATGTGCAGATCATACCATCAGCAAAGGGCATAAAGGGAAGTCTGACCAACGTATTGAGTGGTGAAGCTAACTCTGCCGGCACATCTACGGGGACAGCAATAGGCGGCAAAATCAAAAGTGCATTATTAGCCGCTGGCATCGGTACAGCTGTTGCCGCGGTATTCAAGGCAGCCATCCAAGAAGGCAGCGCACTACAGCAGTCAATAGGAGGCATTGAAACCTTATTTGGAAAATCTGCTGATGTTGTTAAGAAAAATGCGGCAAACGCATATAAGACAACAGGCCTTTCGGCAAACGCTTATATGGAACAGACAACAAGCTTTGCGGCCTCATTATTGCAGTCCGTAAGCGGAAACACCAAGAAGGCGGCCAACTCGGCCGACATGGCAATGCAGGATATGTCCGATAACTCTAATAAGATGGGCACTAACATGCAGGACATACAGAACGCTTATCAGGGTTTTGCAAAGCAGAACTACACGATGCTGGACAACCTGAAGCTTGGATATGGCGGAACAAAAACAGAGATGCAGAGACTATTGACCGATGCAACGAAATTGACCGGCCAGAAGTACGACATCACTAATCTAAATGACGTTTATAGCGCGATCCATGCGATTCAGGGCGATCTTGGTATTACGGGCACAACGGCCAGAGAAGCCGCCACGACATTTACAGGTTCATTCAGTGCCATGAAAGCAGCGGCGCAGAATCTCCTGGGCAATCTCGCAACTGGAGCAGACATAGGACCATCACTTCAGGCTCTTGGTGAGACTGCTTCAACATTCATTTTCAATAACTTGATTCCGATGCTTGGGAATATCATTGTACAGATACCAGGCATGTTGGGTTCTTTCGTTCAGGTAGCACTTTCAACATTGACCACTCAGATGAATTCATTGTTCGAGACACTGCTTCAGGCAGATGTATCATCACTAGCGGATAAGATTTCTGGCTGGTTCAGCGGAAACAGTGGGAAGATACTGGATACAGTTTGGTCTTTCATTAAATCGCTGCTAAGACTTGTAAGTCTGTTGGCGGCACAGCTTATTGTATTAGCTGGAGAATTGATAGGGAGACTTGCAAAATACGCTTTTGGAAAATTGAAAGCAATGGGCGCCAATATGATCAAATCCATATGGGATGGGATCAAAAGTGCAGCAAGCGGACTATTGGCCAAAATAAGAGCCATTGTAGATAAAATAAAAGATCTGTTTAAGTTTAAGTGGGAGCTACCGAAAATCAAGCTTCCACATTTCAAGTTGTCAGGAAAGTTCTCATTGAAGAACATGACCGTTCCGCATTTGTCGGTCGATTGGTACAAGGGTGGCGGCATCTTCAATTCACCGTCAGTAATCGGCGTAGGAGATTCCGTTGGACCTGAAGCAGTCGTGCCTATTGACAAGCTGCAGAACTACATCCGTGAGGCTAATCAATCATCAACAGTCATAATTGATTATGATAAGCTGGCAGATGCAGTCTTATCCGGGATAGAAGGCATGGCAGTGGAACTTGACAAGAGAAAGCTTGGAAAGATAGTTAGAAAAGGAGCTGTGGGAGCAATATGAGCAGGACAGGAGTAATCAAAGTAACATACACTAACAACAGAGGGAATAGCATCTGTCTGACTGATTACCCGTACTACATGAACGTAGAGCCTCTGTTCGATTATAAATGGTCATACACCTCCAAGGATAAAGGAACCGGATCCGCTGTGAAGGGTTTCTACAAAGAGATCGCTGAAAAAACATTGAACCTTGTAATCATGGGAAGCACCAAGGATGAACGGGACAAGGCCATCGACGCACTTAACAGCATTATTGAAGCTGACATATACGACGGTGCCATTGGCACTCTTAAAGTAGGCAACTGGTACTGCTACGGATATATCACGTCCGCAGAAAATACCAGCTGGCAGTATGGCAGTGCTGTTATAAAAAAAGAGGTGACTTTTGTTAGCGAACGCCAGGCATGGTACCGAGTATTGAAAAAGAACTCATACGGCAATGAAATCAAGGTTGAAGCCTCAGAGTTCGACAAGCAATATGAACCATGCTATCCATATCCGTATGACTACACCAATGAGGCAGCATCACAGTTGATTTTGGTAAACCCGGCCGTAAACCCAAGTGAGTTCAAGCTTAGCATTCAGGGACCGGCAGAATCACCTTATCTTAAAATTGGAGACAATGTCTATCACATAACTGCGGATGTTCCGGACGGGGCATATTTGGTGATTGACTCGACGAAGAAAACGGCCATCATGACTTTGGCGGATGGCACGATCGTCAATATGTTTGGCACGCGTGACTCAGGGTTCTACATATTCAAAAGAATCGAGTCAGGCCGGAATGCTGTTGTATATGATGGAACATTCCTTTGGCAGCTTGAAGTCCTTGAAGAGAGGAGCGAACCAAGATGGCATACGGAATAGACTATGAGGGCATCTACTATACCGATGAGAACAGAAACGATATAGGGATGATGGACACATACAAAGCTTCTTTAGATCTCGCCGATGAAAAGGACTTCGAAGTCACGGCCAACGACTATGCCATTCCCCCAAAAGGGTGGTGGTACATACTTGGGACAGAGATCGGTGGAAAGATAGGTGCAATAGATGTAGATTCAGAATCTGGCACTATTAAATACACAGGCAGATCTTTCAGAGGGCTGCTTGATTCCTATGTCTGCGAAATAACCGGAGCGACCAGATTACTCCAGGGGTCCATAACAGACATCATACAGATGCTTTTAGATGAAGAGGGCGTGACGTTCTTTCAGGCCGATTCTCCGGATGTAGAGGCATCAATAGACACTTATGTTGACGCATACGAGATTGACGCCGGTGCGACGATTTACGAGGCCATTATAGGTGCTGCGGCATCTATCGACATGACCATCGCAATAGAGTGGCAGTCAGACCATATAATACATATAATTCCTATTCTTAAGCAGGACTTCACCGATTATTTAAAATACTCAGGAGTTGAGCAAACAGGGTTTCAAATCAAGCAGGATTATGACCTGGTAAATCACTTGGTATTGACATCCAAGGACGACGTTGGAAACTTCAGAGTGATCCATATGTTCACCGATTCTGGCGGCACCGTTCAGGCCTACAAGACTACGGATACACCTTATGAGGCATCAGATTATATCCTGGACAAATCAATGCAGGTTCTTACTGGTCAAGACGAAATAGCCGAGTGTAAGGATTGTGATGATTCTCCAGTTGACAAATACAAGGCTGTATCTTCTATGCCAGGTGACTGGGATAAGAATTATGACGACTATTATTACAAGGACACTGAGGAAGACTCAGATGGCACTGTGGAAATCAGCTACAAGAATTTCGAAGGTGTTGAGAGCGACTCCATGACGCTTACAACATCGAAGCCGTCAGATTGGGATACAAATTACGCATCTTACTACACACCATCCTATGATCAATACACAGGTACTTACACTTATTCGGCCGTGACGGGCGAAACAGTCCTGGACATGAGCAATGTAATCAAAATCACTGCTCAGCCTTTTGACTGGGCTTATAATTACGGCGAGTACTATTACAAGTTCAACAATGGCTCATCAGTTGAGTACAAGTCATACGCATCTACCAGCAAAGATAAGTACGTGCGCATGACATCGAAGCCTTCAGACTGGAATACAAATTTCGGATCCTACTACAGAAAGGTTTATAAAAAGATCACATACAAAACTGTGAATGGCAAAAAGACAAAAGTAACAGAAATAGTTGATTGTCTCGACCGATCAGACGCATACTACGTCACTTGTAAAAAGGATGATGACGAAAAGAACGGCAAGATTCCGAGTTTCACAAAAAGGCCGCATTACCGGAAAGACAATAAAACAGTAATACCGACCTTTGACAAAACTAACACCTATCACGTGATGACCAAGACCACTCCGCCGACATGGGCGGCCAACAAATACTATAGCGGCCGCAAAGACGTGAAGGCACCACCTTTTGATGCGTTGAACACATACGAACTGAAAAAAGACCACTACGAAAGCCTGTGCAAAACGGGCCTTGATTTTTTTGCAGAACTTGAATCTGATTCAATGCGAGCCATCACAATAGATGATCTTAGCGCTAACATCGGAGACACCGTTGGCGGCACTGATGCCATGACAGGAATATCTATAGTAGCTGAGGTGACGAACAACAATCTGACCATTGAAAAGGGAATTGTAACAAGCGACTATGAAATAGGAGGTAAATAATGCAGATCATAACAGGATGCACCGGCGCAGCTCACAATTTTGCTACAGACGACGCCGAAATAAACAGAATGATCTTAGGTACATCGGAGATAGTTTTGCCAACGGCACAGCAGCTCACGGCTGAGATGAATGGTACAAATAAGGTCAGAATCAAAGCCGGCAGTTTGCTCATGCAGGGCAGGCTCGCAAAAACAAGAAGTTCGGAAGGATACACGGAAGTGGAACTTGATTCTGGAACGATCGGCTATTACAGGTATGACCTTGTTGTGGCCGAGTACTACACGACAGAAGAGACAACAACCGACACCTCCGGCAATGAGGTAACTTGGACAAAAGAACATATAGACCTGAAGGCCGTCAAAGGCACGCCGGATGCTAGCCAGTACTTAGAGCCGACAATCACATCCGGAGACATTGATTCCGGCCAGGTTAACCAGATGAAACTCTGGGGCGTTAAGCTCAACGGAATCAATTTTGATTCGCTCGTGGATTTCCGTGTGATCACATCCAGCACAGCCCTGCAGCTTGTCACTGATGCCATGACTGGCATCCCAGAAATAGCAACTAAGGCCGAGGCAGACGTTAATACGGCGGTAACAGCCGGAGAGCTAGAAATCACAAACGCAAAAGATAACGCTATAGCGGCTATCATGGCTGCCGGTGGCATCGACGCGTATACTAAGGCGCAAACTGATTCCCTTATCAGCGGTTTCAAGAACATCACCAGCACTGTCATCAACATACCAGTAGCAAGCTGGGACACAACGGCCCTTACAGTTACCGTCGCATGCGCCGGAATGACAACTGACACGACGGCATCATCGGCGATTGTATCATACGATCCAGCAACAAAAGATATCTTTACTGCGGCCGGGATCTTCGGATCCGCCCAGGGCGACAACACGATAACGTTCAAATGCACAACCATTCCGACTGCAGCTGTGGCTGTCAATGTTATGGTTATAAAATAAGGAGAAAATATGATACAAAATATGATAAACACCGGCGGTGGCAGCAATGCAGACGGTAGCATCTTGTTTAATAACTTTGATTCAGAGGGATATCCGTCAGACGTAATCGCCGATTTCGGAGATAATGATATAAAAAAAGATATTATATTATCATCTGACGATTATAATTGTATGTACTCCAAATTGAAAAATTTTACGATAAAATGTGGTACATTAAATCCTAAGAATTATTTGCAGATATACCCGAGAAATTATACTATTATAAAATTGAAAATTTTTGCTAAATCAATCTCTTCAAGAAAAATTTATTTTACAGATAACACAGGGTATACAAAACTTTGGATAAGTAAGGATACTGAGACATTACCGGATACGATTGTCACTACTGGAACTATTTGCGAAATATATACAGATGCCTTATCCAAACCTAGCGGATGGAGTAGTGACTTTAATTACAATGGTAGCTCATTACTCACAGTTAATTACGGAGTATCAGAATCTGCTTTTGACGCAATATAAGGAGGAGAAAATGAAATATTATAAACAAATATCGGACGACACCGTAATCAGCTACGGTATAAGCGACACGATCCCAGAAGGAGCCGAAGAGGTCACCAAGACCGCTTACACCAAGATCGTAAAAGACCAGGATGCAGTAGACAAGGCAGCAGCAAACAAACGTGCCGCAGCTGCAGAAGCGGCGAGACAGGCAGCAGAGCAGGCGGCGGCAGAACGGAAGGCAACTGTTGATGATTGGATAGCAAAGGTAACGGCCGGCACCAGTACACTTGCAAACGTGCCTGAAGAGTATCGCTATGAAGTCCAGGAAGCGACCGACCCGACTCCGACAAACAGGGAACTGCACGAATCATTGGAGAGCACCCAGGAAGCAGTCGACTTCCTCATGACGGAATAGGAGGCAGATATGATATTCGATTCACATACCCATTTAAAGTTGGAAGCAATATATATGCGGCATTTGATACAACTGACAACAGAACATTTCATGATATTTACTGGAACGCTCCGGTCATATCGAACGGTAATCTCATAATTGATGATGCGAATAAAAGGCTGGCTGGAAATTACGAATACTATATTGTTGGAGAATAACAGAAAGGAAAAATTATGGCAATATTTAACATGTTCGGGGGGGGTACCTCTAATCTAAAGGTTATAAAACTACCGGTTATTACAAGTTATGCAAAATCATTTACAGTGGATTTGGAAATAGACCCAGCAACTATAGGCAGCATGGTATCTGATCCAGTGAATACGTCTCAATCAGGACAGAAACAATACTATACTTTGCTTGTTGCATCCAATGTTGATGACTTAAAAAAAGCATACATACTGGGCGTATATACAGGAACAGGAAATGTTACCGCTATGATGAATGAAAGCATTTATTTCAATGGTACAGAAATGACAGTTAGTTTCGACTCAACTGGGCTAGTGAGATGGTTTTCAGAAAAGAATTTATATCTATTATTAAAATAGAAAGGAGTTAACAATGGCAGGATACATAGCAATGAGGCTTGAAGCTGGAAAAATGAATTACAACACGATATTTGCAATCAGCAGATACAAGCAACTAAAGGATGATGTGGACGAAATACTCGCCCTTGACGGCTACAAGGTAAACGCTGACGGAACAGTAAGCAAGGAGGTTTAATATGATATTCAATATGGTCGGGGGGGTGCCTCTAATGTGTTATACAAAGAGATCACTCTTCCAGTAATCCCATCAGGAGCAACATCGTTCTCGGTAGATATTGGAATAACAGCGGATAAAGTATATATTTTAATGAGCGAATTGACAGAAATTTATATTGCGAAGTCTCCAATAAATAAACTTGGATTTTATGGATCTTCGGGCGTTAGTTACGCAAGTGGCATATATTATCAATCAAATACTTCGCTCTTTTTTCAAAGGGATGGGGACAACACGCTTGATTTTTTTTCACAATTCAGTGGGAAAAAATTAAATGTATTTTATACAAACTAGTGAGGGGAAAATCATATCTGATTTTTGTAAAATAGCTTATAAAGAAAGGCACAACAATGGATCCAACACAGCAGATGATAATCACAGTAATAACATCGACTTCCGTAACAGGTGCTGTAACGGGACTGGTAAGATACTTCATAGATCGGCATGATCGTAAAAGTGGCCGAATGGCTAAGCTCGAATATGACATCGAGGAGATCCGGAAGAACCTTGAGAGTATCAGCAGCATTTTAAGCGACCTGGTCGAAGAGATGAAGAATTTGAAGGAGGACGACATAGTTTTACTTCATGACCGTATCTATCAGGCACTTACATATCTGTCTAAGTTCAAAGAGATAAACCTGATAGACAGGTGCAATGCAGATTACATCCACGAACGATACAAGGCTAACGGAGGAAATCACAAGGAGGAATTGATGTATGAGCTGATTAAGCAAATACCAGTTATTGACGAAAATGGCAACATCATCGTGTTGAAAAAATAAAGATCAAACAGACGCTTAGGCGTTTATTTTTTTAAAAGCCCTGCTGACGCAGGCAGAAAGGAACTATTATGGATTTTACTTTTATCAGTCAGATGTTTATACCAATCGTGCTAGCGGCATGCTTGGTTATTGGTTACATAGTAAAGCACGTTTTACCCACTAACAACAAATGGATTCCGCTGATCCTTGCGGTCTCTGGCGCGTTACTAGGATGTTGGTCAAATGCCAACATAGAATTGACATCCGTCGTCTATGGAGCAGTGACAGGCTTGGCATCCACAGGCATGTACGAAGCTTTTACACAATTCATTGAATCGAAAAATAGCTATAATTCTGGCGATGATTCCAAGGGATTTCCCTCCGAGACAGCAGCTGCTGATATTAATAATGCGACCAGCGCAGCTGCGGTAGAAAATGAGGAGGCCATAGATGCGGAGGCAGGTGACAGCGATGTCAATTAAAAAAATTAGATCCCGTAGGTCAAATTATGGGAACCGGCGAAGTAAATCGTCAATCAGGTACATTGTGTTTCACTACACAGGTAACAGGACGGATACAGCCAAAGCCAATGCAAATTACTTTAAGAACAATTACGTAGGAGCCTCTGCGCATTACTTTGTAGATGCGGCCGGCATTATCCAAAGCGTTCCGGACGATTACGTGGCATGGTCCGTAGGCTCCAGAGGGCTGCTTGACCAAGGTAGCGCCTACGCGAGCAAAGGGCACTCGCGCTGGGGTAAATGCACTAACAGCAACAGCATTTCTATAGAAATGTGTTGTACAAATGGTAAGCACTCAAAAGGCACCCTAGACAATGCGTATGCCCTGGGAGAAAAGTTGGCTAAGAAATATGGAATCAATGATTCACACATCATCCGCCACTTCGACGTCAACGGTAAGCTTTGTCCTCTGTTTTTTGTCACCCATGAATCTGAGTGGAAGAAATTCAAAGCAGGCATGGGCGTCGGATCAGGCGCAAAGACGAAGCATACTACCAAGGTAGTTCTGCCGGTACGAGGCTACTTCAAGTATGGTGATTCTGGGTGGAAGGTAACGAATCTTGAAAAGTACCTTAAGAAACTTGGCTATTACAAAGGTGCTATTGACGGTGGATACGGCTCCCAGATGGAGTCAGCTGTAACAGCTTTCGAGAAGCACTACAAACTTAAGCCATATGATGGCCAGTGGGGTAAAGCCTGCCAGGCTAAATATAAAACTCTAGTTTAAAATGTCGCCAAAATGTCGCCACTAGGTGTAAATTACTTGACAACAATTGAGGTCAGATGAGTGGCGACAATGGCGACTTTTCAACAAAATAACCGCTGAAACCCAGTAAATTCAACGGCCGTTTATACCCGGAGGTCAGAGGTTCAAGTCCTCTCCCCGCAACCAAACGAAAATAAGCACACCTGAAAAGGTGTGATTTTTTTCGCTTAAAATAGGGTAGGACTTGAACCTTAAGAAGGCGCGAGGGTGAAATGAGACGATTCAGCGAATCGTCGAATACCGAGCGGTTCAAGGCGACCGAAGGGGGAGCCGCAGAACGTAAGACACAAGCGAAGCGAAGTGGCTGCGTCCTCTCCCCGCAACCAAACGAAAATAAGCACACCTGAAAAGGTGTGATTTTTTTCGCTTAAAATAGGGTAGGACTTGAACCTTAAGAAGGCGCGAGGGTGAAACGAGACGATTAAGAATTAAATCGTAAAAAAATACGCTTGAATTTACGACTGAAATATATTATAATATCATCATATAACTTGAAGATGGGGGACGCATATCATGAAGGAAAGTAAATCTCTGGAGTTTAAACAAACTATGACTAACACGTTTTTGAAGACAGTAAGTGCTTTTGCTAATTATGATGGGGGAACAATCATATTTGGAATTGCTGACGACGGTAGCGTATCAGGTATCTCTGATCCTGATGGATTTGCTTTGTCTATAGAGAATAAAGTGAATGATGGCATTACGCCACACCCGGATTATACCATTAGCATAAACAGGACGGATAAGACCGTGTCTTTGGAAGTGAGAAGAGGTGCAAGCAAGCCATATCTCTATAAGGCAAAGGCATATAAGAGAAATGATACTGCGACCATAGAAGTAGATAATAATGAATTCACCAGAATGGTTCTAGAAGGCAAAAACATAAATTTTGAAGAATTACCATCAGGTAAAGAACATTTGCGCTTCAATACTCTTGAGCAAAGACTTAGAGAACATACGGGAATAGAGAAATTCGACCTTGACGTTTTAAGAACGCTGAATTTATATTCCAATGACAGCGGATACAATAATGCTGCTGCGATATTAGCAGATGTCAACGATTTCCCCGTTATAGACGTGGCTAAATTCGGCGAGAACATAAGCATAATAAATAAAAGAAAGACCTTCGGCAATATGTCGATAATAACCGCTTACGATAGCGCAGTTGAACTGTTCCGTGATTATTATCAGTATGAAGAAATCTCCGGTATGACGAGAAATAAAGTAGAACTTATCCCGGAGGAAAGCTTCAGGGAAGCTATAGCCAACGCACTGATACACAGAACCTGGGACATGAAAACTTACATACGTGTATCCATGTTTGACGATAGGATAGAAATAGTGTCACCTGGCGGCCTTCCTTATGGCATTACCAATGATGAGTATTTGTCAGGCAGGATATCACTGCTCAGGAATCCTGTTATTGGAAATGTCTTTTTTCGTCTGGGTTTGGTTGAGCTCTTTGGAACAGGTGTATTCAGGATCATGCAGGCTTATGAGAATAGCATGAGAAAGCCGGTCTTTGAAACCAGTGATAACGTAATCAAAGTTACTTTGCCCGTAATAGGGCCTAAAGCCAACCTAACGAAGGATGAGGCAGCAGTGTACAGCGCTCTTAGTAAGGTGAGGTCCAAGTCAATAAGCGAGATAACTGACTCTGTAGAGTTCGGGAAATCCAAGACTACCGAATTATTGAAAGCCCTTTCAGAGGAGGGTATAGTTTCAATAGTGGGCAATGGCCGTGGTACCAAGTATCACGCCTAAAACGGCCATTAAAAAGAGGGCTCCCGTTTAAAGGAACCCTCAGGTTAAACCAATGGATGAATTATTTCATACTACCTGTCTTCATAGCCTTGATATGCCATGAGAAGGCTTCGTCAAGTAGATGAGGTGTCTGAAGAGCGCTTTCCTTGCATGCTCTTTCGAAGTAATCCATAAGCTTGTCTCTGTAATCTGGATGAGCGCAGTTCTGAATGATTTTCACTGCTCTTTCCTTAGGTGTGCAGCCACGCAGATCAGCGAAGCCCTGCTCTGTAACGATGACCATTACATCATGCTCAGTATGGTCTATGTGAGAACAGAAAGGAACGATGGATGAAATATCACCGTGCTTAGCTGTAGATACAGTAGAGAAGATAGTGATAGCTGCATTTCTGGAGAAATCTCCGGAGCCGCCGATACCGTTCATCATACCGCTGCCATTAACATGAGTTGAATTTACATTACCGTAGATATCGCATTCCAGAGCCGTGTTCATGGAAATGACGCCAAGACGCCTTATGAGCTCAGGATTGTTACTGATATCTTCCGGTCTGAATACGAGCTTACCTTTGTACAGTTCGCATTCTTTATCGAACTTCTCCTTCATCTCAGGAGAAGGGGTGATTGCTGTAGTTGAAGCACAGTTGACTTTGCCGGCCTTGATAAGCTCAAGCATGGAGTCCTGTACTACTTCTGTAAAGCATGTCATATCGTGGAAGTCTGATTCCAGCAGACCGTAGAGAACTGCATTGGCTACACTTCCGACTCCTGACTGTATCGGCAGAAGAGTGTCAGTCAGACGACCGGCTTTAACTTCTCCGTTGAGGAATTCGATGATGTTGTCAGCGATTTTCTGCGAATCTTCGCTGATGGCTCCAAGAGGGCGCAGACCGTCCTGGATATCCGTTATTACGATACCTGCGATCTTGTCCCAGCCACATTCCATATATGGTTTGCCGATTCTGTCGTTAGGTTTGGTGATGTTGATCGGCTTTCTGTTAGGCGGGTTATCAAGGATAATGCAGTCATGCATACCTTCCAGTGATAACGGTTGCAAAGTGTTCAATTCAACGATGACTTTATCTGCCTGCCTAATGAATGACGGCGTGTTGCCAACTGATGTAGTTGGAACGATGCTTCCATCCTCATTGATGGCAAGAGCCTCAACGATAGCCATGTCGATTTTCGGCATAACTCCGTAGTTCACATACTGGGCAGATTGAGAAAGGTGCATGTCCACATAATCGCATGCGCCGGTGTTGACAGCCTTCCTGAAGGTTTTATCCGTCATGTACGGCATACGTTTGCCGAGAATGCCTGCTTCAGTCATTTCTGTATCGATTTCCGATCCAAGAGAAGCCCCTGAATAAACATCGACTTTGAATTTCTCCCCGCGCTTTCCTCTCTCGGCCAATGCGTGTGGAACAGCCTTAGGATATCCTGATGCCGTAAATCCGCTTACGCCTAGGACCATGCCGTCCTTGACCATTGCTGCTGCTTCATCAGCTGACATAATCAGGCTTGCGCCTTTGTCACTCCTGAGTCTTTCTTTTACTTTTGGATCCAGTTCCATTGTTTTCCCTCCTGTGTTTATATGTTAATTATTTATCGAAATTGCTTTTTCAATGATAACACTTTAATTGTGAAGTATCAACCGAATACTTGTTTTGTTTTTGTACAACTTCATATGCTGTACAACCTTGACAAATGTTGTATAATAATCACAAAAAGATATAGGATTTAGTAGGAACAAAGGGGTGCTTTATGCGTAAAACCAAAATCATATGTACCATAGGGCCGGCGTCCAGAGACGAGGCCACCATGGAGAAACTGCTGAAGGCAGGCATGAACGTGGCCAGACTGAATTTTTCTCATGGCAGTCATCAGGAGCACAGAGAAAACATCGAGCGGTTCAGGCGCGTCAGGGATAGTCTTGGCCTGCCTGCGGCAGTGCTTTTGGACACAAAAGGTCCTGAGATAAGGATCAGGTCTTTCCAGGGCGGTAAGGTGCTGTTGAAGGATGGCGAGTATTTTACTATTACGACGAGAGATGTCGAAGGAACTGAGAAAATCGTTTCCGTGACCTATGAGGCTATGCCAAGGGAAGTGTCCAAGGGGAAAAAGGTCCTTATAAACGATGGAAAAGTCATGCTTGAAGTCATAGATACGACAGATACAGATGTAAATTGCAAGGTAATACACGGAGGTGTCCTCAGCGACAACAAGGGCGTCAACCTTCCCAATGTAAATCTGGGAATGGAGTTTATGTCAGAAAAAGACAAATCGGATCTTTTGTTCGGCATTGAAAACGATGTTGACTACGTGGCCGCGTCTTTCGTAAGAACAGGTGACGACGTACGCAATATGAGGGAGTTTTTGTGCGATAACGGTGGCGAGCAGATCAGGATAATAGCCAAGATAGAAAGCACCCAGGGCGTAGAAAACTTTGAGGAGATTTTGTCTCTGGCTGACGGAATAATGATAGCCAGAGGCGACATGGGCGTAGAGCTGGCCTTTGAAAAACTGCCTGGAATACAAAAGAAATTTATCAGGCGCTGTGTCCAGTCTGGTAAAACTGTCATCACGGCTACGCAGATGCTGGAGTCTATGATCTCCAGCCCTGTGCCTACAAGGGCAGAGACTAACGATGTGGCAAATGCTGTCTTCGACGGTACCAGCGCTGTGATGCTTTCCGGTGAGACGGCTGCTGGTCAGTATCCTGTGGAGGCGGTCACGGCCATGGCTAAAATCGCCGAGCAGGCGGAGGACGACAAGCCGAGAATCGCAAACAAGGATACTGTCTGGCATGAGATGGATTCTGACGATTTGACTAATGCAGTTGGCCATGCGGCCTGTACGCTGGCAAGGGATATCGATGCGGCGGCCATAATGGCTGTAACTAAGTCGGGTTACACGGCCAGGCGAATGGCAAAGTTCAGGCCGGATATTACCATTATCGGCGCAACGCCGTATCTGAAGGTATATCATCAACTGGCGCTTACCTGGGGCGTCAGACCACTCAGGGCTGAACAAAGGGGTGAGGTTGAGGAACTTTTCTCTCACTGTATCAGCAAGGCTATACGTGCCGGTGTTCTGAACGATGAGGACCGGGTGGTCCTTAGCGCGGGATTGCCTCTGAATGTGTCAGGGAATACGAATATAATCAGAGTAGAAACCGCCAGCCTGACCACCACTTCCGCTCCTGCTGGTCCTCGTGTGTAGGCAATCATATAGTCTCTCTCACGAAGAACAGAATATGTCGCGAACTAGGCGAAATGTTTAAAGCCTTCTGCGAAGTCTTCAAATGGTGACACTATCGGAATAACTGTACTAGTACATTATTCCTCCTCTGTCACCATTTATTTCGCCGTCAAACATAGCGACCATATTAAACTGTTCCTCTTGTTCGCTTGCGACTATGGTTGCACTTGCTCCTGCGGAATCGCATGGCGGAAGGGCAGTCAGGCGGAGTTGAAAGAGTCCTTGGTTTTGGCTTTGCATTCGCCTGGGAGGCACAACACGAGGCCTGAGTGATTCCGCAGGGACAGTTACAGCCATAGTCGCAGACGAGTGACAAGAACAGACAAATGTGCGGCACTGTCTGAGTTGAAACCCAAGGGCGTGAATCGCAGACATATCATGCTTGTATGATATGTCAAGGTGAACGTCCTTGAAAGGTGACTGTTACGAATTATTATCAGTCACCTTAGAGGGTTTCAACGAGTTTGCCGCACATTCTGTTCTTGACGAGTGAGACTATATGGCTGTCTGCCCCGAGGACCCAACGTAGGCCTCGTAGTTGTGCCCATTAAAAAAGCCGCTGCACAGCAGCGGCTCACATGTCTAAATTAAACTTCAGCAGGGGCTTCTACAGCCTCTTTTTCTTTTTCTGCAAGTACCTTATCGTACTCGGCGAAAATTGCCTCCTTGATCCGATTCCTTGTTTCAGATGTCAGAGGATGCGCGATGTCTCTGAAATCGCCTTCTCCCATCTTCCTGCTCGGCATTGCGATAAACAATCCATTCTGTCCTTCGATTATCTTGATATCGTGAACTACGAATTCATCATCGAATGTAACCGAGACAACTGCCTTCATTTTCCCGTCGTCTCCAACTTTGCGAATTCTCACATCAGTTATATTCATAGTCTGACCACCTTTCTGGCTTAAAATATTATAAATAGCACTAATATTATACCTCTAATTATTTGGCCATGCAATATAAAATTCAAAAATGTCTGACTATTAGAAAATATGTTCGTTAGGGAAAACCTGTATCGTGTGGTTCTCTTCGTCTACATCGCCCAAATATAAAACGGCAGTATAGTCGGTGAGTCTCTTTTTTTCAGGTTCCAGGCTGACTATGGCGATGCCAACTCCAACAACAGAAACATCAAACTCTGCAAGGATATCTGATATACCCTTGGTGCTGCCGCCGCCCCGCATGAAATCATCTATGACCAGGGCCTTGGAACCCGGCACTACAGCTCTCTTGGATATGGACATCTTCTGGACCCTGTCGTAAGACCCGGAAAAGTAATTGATACTTACGGTCGAACCTTCTGACACTTTAGCTTCCCTGCGAATGATCACCAGCGGCAGATCCAGCTGATGGGCCACCATAGTGGCCAGGGGAATGCCCTTTGTTTCCACAGTAGCTACATAGTCGGCGCCGCTGTCGCGGAATTTTCGCGCAAAAATCGATGCCAGCTTTGAGACAAGGGCCGTGTCGAACATGAGATCTGATGTGTACAGAAATCCACCGCCAAGGATGCGGCTGCTGTCGCGGAGCCTCTCACAAAACTCAGCCTGCAGGGCTTCCACAGCCTCGGCCGTAATGGATGACATGAATCGAACGCCACCCTTTGCGCCTGAGATTGTCTCGATATAGCCCGTGCCTGTAGACCTTATGGATGAGTCCGCCAGACTCAGGTCCTCGCTTATGCTTGACTTCGCCACATCAAACAACTCGCAGAAATAATGCAGGGGGTACAATTTGCCCGGTGAATCCGTGAGTGTCTTAACTATTATGCCTATTCGTTCTGTCCTTTTCATAAAAATGCCTCCATTACTAAAATAATATTATTGCACTTTTTAAGATTTGTCCAGCATTTTTGGCCTCTTTTATGCTATAATAATCATACATATGGAATCGCATAACTTGGTTATGCGACTAATTCAATTATGGGAGAGTGAAAAATGATAGATCTATCTAGATATAAAAACGTTCATTGCATTGGAATCGGAGGGATAGGGCTTTCTGCTATAGCGGAGATACTTATTTCCAGAGGTTACAAGGTCACAGGTTCAGACATGAAAGAATCGGAAGTGACGGAGAGACTGCGAGAAAACGGCGCAGAGATATTTATTGGCCATAGGGCAGAAAACGTTGAGAATGCCGACCTGATCGTATATTCGGCAGCCATTGCAGAGGAAAATCCTGAGATAGTCAGGGCGAAAGAACTGAACATTCCTCTTGCAGGAAGAGCTGAAGTATTGGGCACATTGATGGATGAGTTCAAGACAAGCATTGCTATTAGCGGGACTCACGGCAAGACGACGACTACCTCTATGGTTTCTTTGATTTTGGAGCACGCTGCTCTGAAGCCTACTATACTCGTCGGAGGAGAACTTCAGGAAATAGGTGGCAATGTGAAAGTCGGTCATAGCGATTACTTTGTCACAGAAGCCTGCGAATACAGAGACAGTTTTCTTCAACTCGGACCTAAAATAGAAGTAATATTGAATATAGATTCAGACCACCTTGACTATTTCAAAGACATTGAGCACATTGTCAAGTCCTTTGACAAGTTTGCCAAATCCGTACCTGAAGACGGAAAGATCATCGCTTACGATGCTAATCCATTCGTTGACCAGGTAATAAACGGCATGTCAAATGTGGTGACTTATGGATATAATAAAGACTGTACATACTATATTACAGATATAAAATTCGATGGAGAAGGAATGCCTTCCTTCCATATGAATCACGATGGAAAAGATCTGGGAGAGGTGAAGCTGCAGATACCTGGTGAACATAACATATTGAATGCCAGCGCGGCCTATGCTTGCTGCCATGAACTGGGCGTCGACGAGGACGTGATCGCCTCTACACTGAAATCTTACAAAGGCACTGAAAGACGATTCGACATTATCGGTGTTACTGACAAAGGCGTCAAGGTAGTAGACGACTATGCTCATCATCCAACGGAAATCAAGGCTACTCTCAGCGCTGCCGAGAATATACCTCACCATGAACTGTGGTGCGTATTCCAGCCGCATACATACACCAGGACTCTGGCCCTGTTCGACCAGTTCGCTGATGCCTTTGAAAAGGCAGATGTGCTCATACTTGCTGATATCTATGCAGCCAGGGAAAAGGACATATACGAGATATCATCGGACAAGTTGGCTGATGCCATCAGGAAAGAACATCCAACCAAGAAGGTTATGTATATGAAGGACTTTGAAGATATCGCTGACTATGTCAGGAATAACGCCACAAAGGGCGACCTGGTCATCACCATGGGTGCAGGGGATATCTATAAGGTCGGCAAAATGATAATGGAGTAGGCTATGGATTACGATGAATATATGAAAAAGGAAAATGAGCGCAGAAGTATCGCCATCGATCATCTGAAAAATGGTGTGGAATTTGTCGACATCAACTCCGCTTATATAGATCCTCAGGTGAAAATAGGTGCAGGCACTGTAATAGGCCCATGCGTCACTCTTGAGGGTGCAACTGTCATCGGCGAAGGTTGCCACATATTCCAGAATACCAGAATACAGGACTCTGAAATAGGTGATGGAGTCGAGATACAGAGTTCGGTAATAATAGAAAGCTCCGTAGGAAAGGACACGAAAGTTGGGCCTTTTGCATACCTGAGGCCGGGCTCACACATAGGAGAAGCATGTAAGGTAGGAGATTTTGTAGAAGTCAAGAATTCAAACTTTGGCGACGGATCCAAGACTGCCCACCTGACATATATAGGCGATGCTGATGTAGGGAAAAATGTCAACATCGGTTGCGGCGTGGTTTTCGTAAACTACGACGGCACTAATAAATACAGATCAACCGTTGGTAACGGCGCGTTCATAGGATGTAATACCAATCTGGTTTCACCGGTGAACGTAGAAGATGGAGCATATATAGCAGCGGGTAGTACCGTCACTAAGAATGTACCTGAGGATGCGCTTTGTATAGCGAGATCCAAACAGAGGAACATTGAGGGATGGGCTGCTGCCAGAGGTCTTTACAACAAAAAAGATAAATAGTTTTAGGAGGTACAAACTATGAAAAATGGCGCTTTTTCGGATTATAAGGTATTTGCGGGAAATGCACATCCGAAGCTTGCAGAAGAAATCACTTCAATTATGGGTAAGCCCCTTGGCAAGGCAACGGTAACCAAATTCAGCGATGGGGAAATTTCTGTAAGCTTGTGGGAATCAGTTAGAGGAGTAGATGTGTATATCATCCAGCCCACCTGTGGTCCGGTAAACGACAATCTTATGGAACTTCTGATCATGATAGATGCCATGAAGAGAGCATCTGCAGGCAGGATCAATGCTGTAATACCTTATTATGGGTATGCCAGACAGGACAGGAAGGCTAAGGCAAGGGATCCTATTACCGCCAAACTGGTAGCTAATCTACTGGTGGCAGCCGGTGCTGACAGAGTTCTGACTATGGATCTTCATGCTAATCAGATACAGGGATATTTCGATATTCCGGTGGATCATCTGGTGGGAATGCCTATATTAGCCAAGTATTTCAAGGAGAAGAACCTTGAGGATGTGGTCATAGTATCTCCGGACCATGGCAGTGTTACAAGAGCCAGGAATATGGCAGAATATCTTGACTGCCCAATAGCTATAGTAGATAAGAGGCGCCCTGAACCTAATAAGAGCGAGATAATGAATATTATAGGAAATATTGACGGCAAGAACTGCATTATCCTTGATGATATGATAGATACAGCAGGAACCATAACAAATGCAGCCAATGCTATCAAAGATCTGGGAGCAAAGGATGTATATGCCTGTGCGACTCATGCGATCCTATCCGGACCTGCAACGGAAAGAATCAGAGATTCCGTTATTAAAGAGATGGTTCTGTTGAATACTGTACCTCTTGCTGAGGAAAAGAAACTGGACAAGATGACATTCCTTTCCGTAGCTCCGCTGTTCGCAGAAGCTATGATCAGAGTATTCACTAACGGATCTATCAGTAAATTATTCGACTAAATAAAGGTGAACAAATGTATGTTATCGTAGGCCTCGGCAATCCGGGGAAAAAGTACGAAAACACCAGGCATAATCTAGGGTTTATTACCATTGACAGACTGGCGGAAGAAAATGATATTAAAGTCAGCAAATTGAAATTCAAGGCGCTGACAGGCGAGGGCAGGATCGGTTCTGAAAGGGTCCTGCTCGTCAAGCCTCAGACATATATGAATCTAAGCGGTGAATCAGTAAGAGAGATAATGAATTTCTACAAGCTGGAACCGGAAAACCTCATAGTTATATACGATGACTTCGATATAGATGTGGGGACTATTCGCATACGTAAATTCGGGAGCGCAGGGACACATAATGGAATGAAATCAATTATTTTCCAGATACAGTCTGACAGATTCCCTAGAATAAGAATAGGCACAGGCAGCGACCATATGGGAAACCTGGCAGACTTTGTTACAGGTGGATTTACTAAAGGGGAAGTACCTCTTCTTGAGGAAGCTGTGACAAACGCAGTGAAAGCCTGCGAAACCATAATATCTGATGGCACTGACAAAGCCATGAACTTATATAACAGTAAAAAATCTGAGGATAAGCATGAGTAAAACCGGTATAATAGGTATTTCGGGCATATCGGAAAGCCGTTCTGCGCTGATAATATCTGACATCATTAAAAAAGAAGAGGGACAGAACCTGATCATCGTTGCTACAGAGCCAAGAGCGAGAAGGCTTGCCGATGATCTTTCTTTTTTTACGAATAAAACAGTTGTGACAATGCCTGCGGAAGATCAGGTATTCTTGCGTTATGAGGCTAAGAATCATGATACTTTGCTGGAAAGGTTAAGTGGACTGAAGGCCTTGTGCACGGATCCTGAATGTATAGTAGTGGCTCCGGTTTCCGCCGCAGTGAAGAAGGCTATACCTCACAGAGTATTTGAATCGAAGAAACTTACTTTTACACTGGGAGAGAATATAGACCTGAAACATGTGAAAGAAACCCTGGTGGAAATGGGTTATGAAGCCATGTCTATGGTCGAGGGCAGAGGCGAATTCAGTATTCGCGGAGGAATAATTGATGTCTTCACTCCAGATGGAAATGATCCATACAGAATAGAACTATTCGATACAGAAGTCGATTCTATCAGAGAATTCGATATAGATACTCAGCGTTCTTCAGAAAATCTAAAAAGCGTAGAGGTAGGACCTGCCGAGCAGGTATTTGCCGACAGAGAAGTTTTCAGAGCGGCCTCAGAAAATATATACAAGGAATATACAGCCCAGGCGGCACGCCTTGCCAAGAAGGGCGAAGAATATAGAGAAGCCGTAGATAATCTGGAAAAGCGCAGAGACGAACTCTGCGAATATGTGGACAACGCCACTAATATACAGTTGCTGGAAAACTATCTCCATTATTTCTATGATTCTACAGAGTATCTATGGGATTATATGAAGGCTGGAAATGTTTTCATAGACGATCCTGACAGGATATATGAATTCCTTGATTCACGTAGCAGGGAAATCAAGGCAGATTTTAAAATAATGCTGGAAAGAGGCCAGATCACTCCTAAGGATACGGCGCTCCTTTCCGGTAGAGAAGACTTTATGAAAGCCTTTGATCACGAGCCGGTCTATATGATAACGCCTTTCCCTAAGGCAGTCAAAGGTGTAGAACGCATGAGCGAACTGCATAATTATCAGAGCAGCCAGATGGTAGCATTTAACGGACGTATGGATCTGCTGGAGTCTGAATTGAAATCCTTCGCAAAAAAGAACTATGAAATAGTCATAGTTGCCAGCAGCGAAGAACGACGCAAGAATCTCATTGAATTCGTAGACAGGGCCGGCGTTCTTTCTAAGGTGAAATTCATGACGGGCACATTGTCTGCAGGAATGGAATTTCAGGAGCTTAAGTTTTGTTATATCAGCGACAATGATATATTCGGCGATCAGAAACAGGGCCGGAAAAAGAAAAAGAGCAAGACCCGCGGCCAGCAGATAGAAAGCTTCTCGGATCTGAAAAAAGGAGACTATGTAGTTCATGAAAACCACGGCATTGGAAAATTCGTAGGAATTCAGCAACTTGATATACAGGGAGAGAAGAAAGATTATCTGAAAATCAAGTATGCCGGAAATGATTTTCTCTATGTGCCTGTGGAACAGTTTGATATAATTCAGAAATACATAGGCTCAGAGGGAACAGCACCTAAGATCAATAAGCTTTCAGGGAACGACTGGAAGGTGACCAAGGCCAGAGCCAAGGCTGCCATTGCTGAAATGACCGATGAACTTGTAAAGTTATATGCTGAGCGAGAGGTAGAACAGGGCTATGCTTTCGGGCAGGACACTGTCTGGCAGCGCGAATTTGAAGACGGATTTCCTTATGTGGAAACTGACGATCAGCTGCGTTCAATAAGTGAGATCAAGGCTGACATGGAAAAACCTGTAGCCATGGACAGGCTCCTTTGCGGAGATGTTGGCTTCGGTAAGACGGAAGTGGCTGCCAGAGCAGTGTTCAAATGCCTGGCAGAAGGCAAGCAGGCGGCCATACTGGTACCGACTACTATATTGGCAAATCAACATTATTACACATTGAAAGACAGATTCGAGCATTTTCCATTTAAGGTCGAAATGTTATCAAGATTCAGAAATGAAACTCAGCAGAAGAAGATAGTTGAAGAACTGGGCAAGGAAAATATCGATCTGATCATAGGAACACACCGGCTTCTGTCCAAGGATGTGAAATTCAAGGATCTGGGGCTTCTTGTCATAGATGAAGAACATCGTTTCGGCGTTGCCCATAAGGAAGCTATCAAACAACTGAAGAAGAATGTAGACGTTCTGACTCTGTCAGCAACGCCTATTCCGAGGACTCTGAATATGTCCCTTACAGGCATCAAGGACATGAGTCTCATAGAAGAGCCGCCGGAGGAAAGATATCCGGTCCAGACTTATGTACTAGAGCAGGATGACATGCTTATGAGAGACGTTATAACCAGAGAACTGGACCGCGGCGGGCAGGTATTCGTCGTGACCAGAAGGATCAAAGGTATTGGCCGCATAGGTGAGAAAATTGAACGGCTGGTTCCGGAGGCAAAGATCGCCATAGGCCACGGCCGCATGAACGAGCAGACACTGGAAGACGTCATGGTGGATTTTGTTAATGGCAAGACTAATGTTCTGCTGGCTACTACCATAATAGAGTCCGGCATAGACATACCTAACGCCAACACTTTGATCGTAGTGGATGCAGACCGATACGGCCTGGCTCAGCTTTATCAGCTGAGAGGGCGCGTGGGCAGATCCAATCGTATGGCATACGCCTACCTTATGTATCAGAAAGACAAGGTGCTGACAGAGGTAGCAGAGAAGCGGCTGAAGGCTATAAGGGAATTCACAGAATTCGGCGCCGGCTTCAAGGTAGCCATGCGTGACCTGGAAATAAGGGGCGCAGGCAATCTGCTGGGAAGTCAGCAGAGCGGCTACATGATGAACATAGGTTATGAACTATATTGCAAGCTGGTAGATGACGCAGTGAGGAAACTCAAGGGCGAGATCGTAAATGAAACTTCGGAAGAAACTTCAGTGGAACTTGCAGTAGCGGCCAACATACCGGACTGGTATATAGAGAACGAGACCCTGAAGCTGCAGATGTATAAGAAAATCGCCTCAGTGAGAAGCGATGAAGACGATGAAGAGATCATAGACGAACTCATAGATCGCTTCGGCGATGTGCCGAGAGAAACTCTCAATCTGATCAAGGTATCCAGGATCCGCGGTCTGGCTGAGTTGTTATCAGTCAAACGCATTTACGAGCAGGGCAAGACGATAATATTTACTTTTGCCGAGAAAAGTCAGCTGACGCCTCTCGGCATAGTGAACATAAATGAAGTTTTCAAGGGGCGCGCCTTCGTTCACGGCGGGGTGGAGCCATATATCAGAATTCCTATGGATCAAAACAACAAACTGAAAGACTCGCTGAAATTACTGAGTCTGGTGAAAGGAGACTGAAGATGCTGTTTAAAAATATAACTATATTAGATGAAAATCTTGAAGTCGGTGAGAATAAATTCGTTGCTACTAATGGCGACAGAATCGAATATATCGGGGATGTGAAGCCGTCCGGCGACTATGGAGACGAATATGACGGAAAGGGCAAACTGCTTATGAGCGGATTTTACAATGCCCACGCCCATTCGCCTATGGCTCTCATGCGGGGCTACGGCGAAAACCTGGCCCTGCAGGACTGGCTTGGAACGAGGATATTTCCTTTTGAGGCAAAGCTCACTGGCAACGCCGTATACTGGGGCACGTTGTTATGCATGGCTGAATCACTGAGCTTTGGCATAGTGTCAACATCGGACATGTATTATTTTGTTGATGATATGGCCCGGGCCGTAGCAGACAGCGGCGCCAAAAATAACATTTCCAGGTCTATAGTCAACCCGGCGGGTGAAGATTTCGACTCAATGGAATCTGTAAAGGAAATGAAGGCGGCCGTGAAGGCTCTCAATGGAGCGGCAGACGGCAGAATAATCATGGACACCAGTCTCCACGCTGAATATACCAATGATGAGAAGACAGCCAGGGCTCTGGCGGAATATACCAAGGAGGCTGGCCTGAACATGCAGGTCCACGTTTCTGAAACAAAGACAGAGCACGAGGAGTGCAAGGGTCGTCACGGCGGCAAGACGCCTGTGGAATTCCTTGCGGACTGCGGCATATTCGATACATCGACTACAGCAGCACATTGTGTATGGATAGAGGGCGACGATTACGATATTCTGAAGGAAAAGGGCGTAACAGTCGCAACGAATCCAGTCAGCAATCTGAAACTGGCCAGCGGTATAGCCAACAGCGGAGAAATACTGAAGAAGGGCATAAACCTGGCTATCGGCACAGATAGCGTGGCCAGCAACAACAGCCTGAACTTTATAGAAGAGATAAAGACCCTTGCCCTCATAGGCAAGATAAAGGCCGGGGATCCGACGGTGATTACACCGGTAGAGGCATTGCGGGCTGCAACCAGGGGCGGCGCTGTTTCTCAGGGCCGCAAGGACTGCGGTGCCCTGAAGACAGGTAACAAGGCAGACCTTATAGTCCTTGATACGGCCGTGCCGCACATGCACCCGGTACATAATATGGTGAATAATGTAGTTTATTCGGCATCGGGCAGCGATATAGTACTTACCATGGTCGATGGAAAAGTTCTTTACAAAGACGGAGAATATGTTACAATCGATACTGAAAAAGCGATATTTGAGACAGAGAAGGCGACTAAAGGGATTTTGAGTCAGTTATAGTAAGGGGATAATCGAAATATTATAATAGGGGAGTAATAGATGGCAAATAAGGGGAATAAGTTTATTAAGGGCGCGGCTGTTCTGGCCGGGGCCGGAATAATGATAAAGGTGCTGGGTGCGGTGTTCCGCATTCCGCTTACAGATTGGATAGGCGCTACAGGAATGTCGTATTATGGAGTTGCCTATTCCATTTATGGTGCCCTGGTGGTTCTGGCTACGGCAGGAATTCCGGTGGCTATATCCAGGCTGGTTTCAGAAAGCATAGCGGTCAAGCAGTATAAAAATGCTCATAAGACATTCAGAGTGGCCACAGTTCTGCTGTTTGCTGTGGGTCTGATTTCCTTTGCTATATGTTTCTTTGGAGGCAATTGGATCGCAGAATTATTCGGAAATAAGGACGCAGGTCCGGCCGTAAGGGCCATATCGCCGGCGTTGCTTTTTGTTCCTGTATTTTCGGCGTTCAGAGGCTATTTCAATGGTAGGCAGAATATGAATCCTACTGCCATATCTGAAATCACTGAGCAGCTTGTAAGGTGCGGTGTAGGATTATATCTGGCATACTCATTGTACAAAACGAGTCTTATCAAGGCTGCAGCGGGGGCTTCCTTTGGTGCGTCGGCTGGTTCCATAGCCGGACTTCTGATTATTTTCCTCATCTATCTTATGAATAAGAAATCGATAAATCATAAAATAGAGGTTCATGATCAGGCAGTAGAATCCAGCAAGAAAATTGCCAAGAAGATCGTGATCATTGCTATTCCAATAATCATTGGCTGCGAGATCATGCCGATAATGACACTGATAGATACAAGTATCATAATGAGAGTACTTCAGAGCACCGGATGGTCATTGGCCGAATCTAATTATCTATATGGATTGCTGAGTGGTTTCTGCAATGCGTTGATAGCTTTCCCGCAGATATTCACCCAGGCTGTAGCCGTTAGTCTGGTGCCTGCCATATCTGCTCATTTCAAACTGAAGGAAATGGATAAGGTAAACGATACCATAGCCCTGGGATACAGAACGACAATGATAATGGCCTTCCCATGCGCCTTCGGTATATTTGTCCTGGCAGAGCCTATACTTAAACTTTTGTATTTCGCACAGCCACAGGGTTGTCACGACGCAGCGCCAACATTGATGATAATGGCTATAAGCGTTATTTTCCTGGCAGTTATGCAGACATCTACAAGTGTGCTCCAGTCAATAGGCAAGCAGATGATACCTGTAAGAAATCTGGCTATCGGATGCGTAGGTAAAGTCGTTATTACATACGTATTGGTAGGTATACCTGCATTGAACATTAAGGGAGCAGCCCTTGGAACTATGTTCGCATATTTCATCGCTATGGTCCTCAACGGACTCAGCGTCAAGAAGTACACAGGAATCAAGTACGACATGAAACTGACCTACGGAAGACCTGCCGCTGCGGCTATTGTAATGGCAGGCTGCGCCTTCGGCATCTACAAAGGACTCTTTGCACTACTAAACACCGGCGCACACAGCGCCGTAGGCATAAGCGGACTTTGCACAGTCATAGCCATACTGGCGGCTATGGTCATCTACGCTGTACTGATTTTCGCAGTCAAGGCTATAACCGTAGACGAACTGGAAACCATGCCTGGCGGAACCAAGCTGGCTAAAATAGCAAGGAAGTTTATACATGAATAAGGAATATGAAGAATTATATCAGCCGGCGGACAATGATACTGACGCCTGCAAAAGACTCATCGATATAGTGAGAGTTTTGCGGCAGAAATGCCCATGGGACAAAGTCCAGACTCACGAGTCTCTACGCACCTGCATGATAGAAGAGGCATATGAAGCGGTGGATGCCGTGGACAAAGGCGACGTTGATAACCTTCGTGAGGAACTGGGTGACGTAATGCTTCAAGTGGTGTTAAATGGTATTATCGGGGAAAATATGGGTGAATTTACCATAACAGACATAATAAATGAGGAATGTGAGAAAATGATACGTCGTCATCCCCATATTTTCGACTCAGAAAGCCCAAAAACTATTGACAAAGTCCTTGAAAAATGGGAAAATATAAAGCGTGAAGAGCACGGTGAATCTTTGAAAGTAGAGAGACTCGCTGACGTACCTAAAGCTCTGCCTGCACTTATCAGAAGTGCTAAAGTGCAGAAACGAGCTTCGCAGGTCGGATTCGATTGGGACAGTGCTGAAGAAGCATTGCCGAAGATCGAGGAAGAGTATGAGGAACTCAGGACAGCCTTGGGTATGGGTGATCTGAGATCTGCTGAAGAAGAACTGGGCGATTTACTATTTTCTGTAGTAAATGTTTCCAGACTACTGGGTGTGAACCCGGAGGAGGCATTGAAGGGCTCTACTGATAAATTCATTGACAGATTCGGATTTATCGAGGAGAGAGCTATTGCGAGGGGAGCGGACATTGAGTCTATGACCCTTGAGGAAATGAACGAAATTTGGGAAGAAGCTAAGCTGAAATAAATTTCGTGAGTCATTAATGTTTAAGGAGGATTTTATAATGAATAAGGCTGAACTAGTTGCTGCAGTAGCAGAGAAAACCAACTTCACAAAGAAGGATGCAGAGGTGGCTATCAACGCATTCCTGGCTACAGTACAGGGAGCATTGGTAAAAGGTGAGAAAGTACAGTTGATCGGATTCGGTACTTTTGAGACAAGAGAGAGAAAAGCTAGACAGGGAAGAAACCCTAGAAAGCCGGATGAAATTATCAAGATCGCTGCTTCTAAGGCTCCTGTATTTAAAGCAGGAAAAGCTCTTAAGGATGCAGTAAACAAATAATAACTACGACTTTAAGGACAGCTTCGGCTGTCCTTTTGTTTTAGGCGGAGGGAAAATGAGAGTAGACAAATATTTGAAGAATTCGCGGCTCATCAAACGCAGGACTATAGCTAAGGAAGCCTGTGACCAGGAGAGAGTATTCGTAAACGATAAAGTGGCCAAGGCGGGAACAGAGGTGAACATCGGAGATGTGATCCATATAGAATTCGGCAACAGCTCTGTAACAGTAAAAGTGCTCAATGTAGCAGATTCTGTTAGAAAGGAAGCAGCCACGGACATGTATGAAGTCATAGACTAAATAATAAGAGACCGGCAACACTCATCAGGCAAGGGCCTGTTTGAGTTTTACGGTCTCTTTTTATTTATACGACTAATGTATCGACTAAGCCACTTTGGCGTTACCAGCGGCCGCGTTACGGGCCATAGGTATGCGCTTGAAGACTTTATTCCACACGAGTGGAATGAGTATTGCCTGAACAGGTATCTCGAAGCAGCACTTGACGACCCTGAGCGGTAACATTGCCAGGAACCCCTGGCCCATAAGTATATGCAGCCAGTACGTATCCAGGAAAAGATTCATGGTTACGACTACGATCACTGCGGCCAGCAGAGACCTTTTCCAAGTGATCTCTTTTTTGTACAAAATCAATCCGAAGATGATGCCCGTCAGGCAAGCCGTAAGGGTGAAGCCGGGGAAGTATGCTCCCTTAGGGAATATAAGCATACCCAATATATCTCCCAGGGCATAGGCACCGCCGGCAAACCAAGGCCCATACATGATGGCTACCATGGCGACAGGTATGAAGCCAAAGCCTATCCTGGCGATTCCGGCTACGTCTACAGATAAAAACCTCGTGAGGATTATCTCCAGCGCAATCATGAAAGCCAGCGTTACGAGTGTAACAGTCTTATTATTTTTCGACATTAAAAAAACTCCCTTCACTATATAAGTGTAGTAATAACTTTAACTACACCGAAGCGTGAAAGAAGTCCTGCGAAATATCTCCCTACAATTAGACATATCAGATGATCTGATGTACGCGCCTGACTACCTTTAACAGGTGTAGTAGTGGACGCAACATTGCACCGCGGTTGTTATACCCTTCGTTCATAAGCAACATCCCATCTTATGACACTTGACGCACAATATTTACTCTACTGGTGACAATCATATCATAGCCAGGCTAATAGTTCAATAGATATTATGATAAATAGTGCGATAATTATTCCTATAATAGGAAGGAAAAAGTTTTTAAAAAAAGGTTGTAAATGAGGGTTGACATGAAGGGGCATAGATGATAAACTAAGCAAGTTGTCGTTCGAAG
>NZ_SNXO01000003.1 GCF_004362975.1 Aminicella lysinilytica
TAAGTTGTTTAGATTATTATATGAATTGAACCGCCGTATGCCGAACGGCATGTACGGTGGTGTGAGAGGGGCTACTTGCTAGCCCCTACTCGATTGTTTTCAGTTCGAGGTATTAGTCCTGGATGACTCTTACTTTAATGGTTCCGTCCATCTTAGGAACTGATGAAAGCTTATCGTCTGTTGCTACGAGGACATAACCGAAGTCGCCTTTGGCACCGCCGGCTACAGCCTTGACCGTAACTCCCAGGCCCTTTACAACAGCGTCAACAGGGTTTTCAACGCCCTTAGTCATTACGCATACTCTGGTCTCTCCGATAGGGCCAAGATCAGCCTTAGGGAAGTTTACGGAATTGACTACGTTTCCGTTCTCGATGTAATCCATGATCTCTGCAACTGCCATTGTAGCGCAGTTGTCTTCAGCTTCCTTAGTTGAAGCTCCAAGATGAGGAGTATATGTGACGCCTTCCTTGCACATGATGCCATCTGTAACGAAATCTGTGGTGTATTTGCCGATCTTTCCGCTGTCGAGAGCAGCAAGCAGATCAGCTTCATTGACAAGTTTGTCACGAGAATAGTTCAGCAGTGTAACTCCGTCCTTCATCTGAGCGAAGAGGTCCTTATTGAACATTCCTTTAGTAGCGTCCATTGCTGGAACGTGGATAGTGACGTAATCGCAAAGAGGAAGCATATCCTTAGGATCTTCTACTACCTTGACACAAGAGCAAAGATTGTGAGCTGACTTAGTATTAAAGAAAGCATCATAACCTATAACATTCATTCCCAGTTCAGCAGCTGCGTTAGCAACCAGAACGCCTATAGCTCCAAGTCCGAATACGCCAAGAGTTTTTCCTGCGATTTCTGATCCGGCAAACTGGCCTTTACCTTTTTCTACCTTCTTTGCCGCATCATCTTCACCCTCGAGAGTGGCTGCCCATTTGATGGCAGCTGGTACATTCCTTGCTGACATAAGCATACCTGCCAGTACAAGTTCCTTGACCGCATTGGCATTAGCACCAGGAGTGTTGAATACGACGATACCCTGATCTGCGCATCTGTCCAGAGGGATATTGTTGACGCCGGCTCCTGCTCTGGCAATTGTCATAAGACTCTTGGAGAAATCCATCTCTTTCATGTCCTGGCTTCTTACCAGAATGCCTGTAGCTGAATCCACATCATCTACTACGGTGTACTTGTCTGACAGGTGAGCCAGACCTACCGGTGATATCTTGTTCAAAGTTGCAATATTATACATTATTGACGTACCTCCTTACATACTTCAATGTAAACGAATCGTATAGAAAGTATATCACCGATAGGCTTTACTTTCAAGAATTAAGATGATATAATATTTTTACTCGTAAGAATTAAAGTAATGGGGGCGAAAAAATGAGTAAATACGATAGAGTCTATAACTTTTCAGCTGGTCCTTCCATGCTTCCTTTGGAAGTTATCGAGGATGTAGCTGCAAACCTTTGTAACTACAAAGGTACCGGAGAGTCTGTAATGGAAATGAGCCATCGCTCTAAGGAATTCCAGCAGATCATCGATGATGCAGAAGCTAACCTGAGAAAGCTGATCAACATTCCTGACAATTACAAGGTGTTGTTCCTTCAGGGTGGCGGAACCACTCAGTTTTCAATGGTTCCACTGAATCTTCTTAGAAAATCCAAGAAGGCTGATTACATTGTAACAGGTCAGTGGGCTAAGAAAGCATACAAGGAAGCCACCAAGTTTGGTGATATCAAACTGGTAGCAAGTTCGGAAGAGGATACTTATTCCTACATTCCGGAAGTAAAGAAAGATCAGTTCAGAACTGATGCAGATTATGCATATATCTGCACTAATAACACTATCTACGGAACTCATTATCCATATGTTCCAGACACGGGAGATGTTCCTCTGGTTGCTGATATGTCATCATGCTTCCTTTCAGAAGAGATCGACGTAAGCAAATACGGAATCATCTGGGCAGGAGCTCAGAAGAACGTTGCTCCGGCAGGAGTTACCATCGTCATCATCAGAGACGATCTGGTTGGCTTTGCTGATGAGAAATGCCCAGTTTATCTGGACTATAAGATCCATGTTGACAAGGGATCTATGTACAACACTCCACCATGCTTCTCAATATATGTAGCAGGCGAAGTTTTCAAGTATCTGCTGAAAATCGGCGGAATCAAGGAAATGCATGAGAGAGATGTAAGAAAAGCCGGAAAGCTTTATGATTACATTGATTCAAGCAGTATGTTCAAGGGAACAGTTCGTAAAGAGGACAGATCCCTCATGAATGTTACTTTCGTAACAGGAGACGAAGCTCTTGATAAGAAGTTCATTGCTGAAGCTAAGGAGCAGGGCATGATCAATCTTGCAGGACATCGTAGTGTAGGCGGAATGAGAGCCAGCATTTACAACGCTATGCCTGAAGATGGTGTAGATGCGCTGATCGCTTTCATGAAGAAATTCGAAGCAGAAAACAAATAGTTTTAAATTACTCACATTTAAAAAAATATCGGAGAGGATGCAATTTAGCATCCTCTTTGTTGATTATCAACCAAAAGTATTGTAGAATATTATGAAATAGAAATAAAGAGGTGACTAATAGAAATGAAATATCTGATCGTAGTTCCGGATGGTGCCGGAGATGAGAAAATAGAGGCCCTTGGCGGTAAAACTCCGCTGGAGGCTGCCAATATGCCTTTTGTTGATGAACTGGCCTCCATGGGAGAAGTAGGCATGGTCAAGACCATACCGCCGGGAGTAGCTCCGGGTAGTGACGCCGCCAACCTTTCAGTAATGGGCTATGACCCGTCTATTTATCTGACAGGACGTTCCCCACTTGAGGCTGCCAGCATCGGCATAGATATGTCCGACACAGATGTGGCTTTCAGGACCAATGTTGTGACACTCAGCGGCAGCGGTGCCTATGAGGACCTGACCGTTGAAGACCACAGCGCCGGAGAGATAACTACCGAAGAGGCGGATCAGCTTCTGCAGGCGGTAAATGAAGCCTTCGCAGACGACAAGATCAAGTTTTACACCGGCGTAAGCTACAGGCATTGTATGATCGTGCATAATGGCAGCACAGACTATGAGCTGACTCCACCTCACGACATACTTGGACAGAGAGTCGGAGACCATCTTCCCAAGGGAGATGGCTCAGAATTCATAACAGACATGATGAGGAAAAGTTACGACATTTTGAAGGATCATCCTGTTAATAAGGCGAGAGTGGCTAAGGAACTCAACCCGGCCAATTCCATCTGGATATGGGGACAGGGCAAGAAACCGCAGCTGTCATCATTCTATGACAAATATCATATTACGGGCACAGCCATAAGTGCTGTGGATCTGATCAAGGGCATTGCTATCTGCGCGGGATTAAATTCCGTAGATGTAGATGGCGCTACAGGTACTATCAAGACCAACTATGAGGGAAAGGCGGAAGCAGCCATCAGAGAATTCAGAGATGGCAAGGACTTCGTCTATGTTCATCTGGAAGGACCTGACGAATGTTCACACCAGGGAGATATGAACGGGAAAATAACCTGCCTGGAGGATATCGATAAGAAGATAATGAAGCCTATAGTCGAGGCCCTGAGAGCAGACGGCGAGGACTTCAGAGTGCTGGAAGTGCCTGACCACAGGACGCCTATAGCCATCAGGACTCACTCAACGCCACCTGTACCTTTTGTTATATACGACAGCACCAAAGAGCAAGCCAAAGACACAACTAGAAAATTCAACGAAAGATCGGGAGAAAAGGGCAGTTACTTCGACAGTGGATACTCCCTGGCAGACCATTTCTTCGAGAGAAAGTAAGTTGATGAGGGGGATATGAGAGAAAGTGTATAAGTGCAGCATTAAAAAATTAACGGTCATATTGATGTCGGCTTTGATAGTCATAGCCATGAGCGGTCTGTCGAGTCAGGCTTTTGCTGTTACAAAGGTAACTAAGCCGAGCATAACGGCCGGCGGTGCGATGGTTTATTGCGAGAATACCGGCGAGGTGGTTTATTCGAAAAACGCCGGAACCAGGTATTCTCCCTACAGCATAACCAAGCTGGTAACGGCATTGCTGGCGGTGCAGAATCTTCCTTTGGATAAGGAAGTCACCGTTTCGGCTAAAGTGGCAGCTATAGGAGAGACTACTATGAGTCTGGAGCCCGGAGAGAAGGTCACTGTAGAACAACTGCTCTACGGTATGCTTATGTTGTCCGGCAATGACGCTGCTTACGCCCTCGGCGAGGCTGTCTCCGGCAATATGAATGATTTTGTAGCCCTCATGAACAAAACCGCTAAGAACATCGGCTGCACCCATACGCATTTTGCCAACCCCAACGGTATGAAAAGCAGCAGCCACTACACTACGGCGGGCGACTTCATACAGATAACAAGGGTGGCTTTGTCCAACAGCACCATCAAGAAGATAGCCGGCACCAAAGTCTATAAGATGAAAGCCACGAATAAAAATAAGGCACGCACCTTCAAGACTCACATGGATCTGCTGACAGACTCCGGTTCTGGAGTTTACGCCGGCAAGACCGGGTACTGGACCCAGTATGACTGTTCCTTGGCCTGCGCCTATAAGAAAAACGGACTTAATCTGTATATAGTAATACTGGCTGACACGAAAACTCAGAGGGAGAATGACCTGAAAAAGCTCATAGATTATTCTGTGAAGAAGGTCGACGGCGTGCGCGTAGTCAAGGCAGGCAAGAATGAAGGCAAGGTCAGGATCAAACATGGAGTCAAGACCAGAATTGACGCATATACTTCAGAGGACGCATACGCGTATCTTCCCAAGGAAGGCTCCAAGTCTCTTATCAGCACCAAGACGGTCATGGATGACGATGTGAAAGCACCGATAACCAGGGGAACTGAAGTAGGGACCCTGAAAATATATGTGGGAGATGACCTGGTGAATCAGGTGCCACTTGTGGTAAATGAAGATGTTGCCACCGGATGGTTCCCGTCATATCTTGGAATATCTAATTTTGCATCTGTGATAATAGGTCTGGTCGCCCTGGCGGTTATGGGATTCTTTATCTGGGTGGTGGCTATGCGGGCAAGCTACAGGCGCAAAAAGAAAAAGATAAGGCAGCGTAAGATAATGCGCATGGCTGAAGAAGAAGCAAGACGCGAAGCAGAACGTAACAGAAGGGATTGGCATTTCTGATATGTTTGATATCAAGGAAAATCTGAAAAAACTCCCGGATTCACCGGGAGTTTATATGCATAAGGACAAACTTGGCCAGGTGATATATGTGGGCAAGGCTATTTCCCTGCGAAATCGAGTGCGCCAGTATTTCCAGAGCCCTAAGAGGCAGGCACCGAAAGTCAGGGCCATGGTTTCGCATATAGCAGAATTCGAGTACATAACCTGCAACAGTGAAATGGAAGCCCTGATACTTGAGTGCAACCTTATCAAGAAGTACATGCCTAAGTACAATGTGCTCTTGCGTGACGATAAGACATATCCGTATATTATGGTCACCACCAGCGAGGAGTACCCTAGAATAGTCAAGACCCGCATAATCAAGAAGGACGGCAACAGGTATTTCGGACCCTACAGCGACGCTGGAGCGGTGAACCGTATAGTTGAGCTGTTCTCATCGATATATAAGCTGAAGAGGTGCGCGGCGCAGGTTTTTCCGGAGGGATTCAGGCCCTGTCTGAATTACTTCATCAAGGAATGCCGGGGCATCTGTGCCGGCGGCGTTGACAGAGAAGAGTACGCAAAGGATATAGAGGAAATGATCCAGTTTCTGTCCGGCAAGGATAAGCCTCTTATCAAAAGTCTGGAGACGAAGATGAATGAAGCTTCGGATAAACTGGATTATGAAAATGCAGCTAAATACAGAGATTATATAGCGGATATCAGATCGCTGGCGGAGACTCAGAGGGTAACTATGATCAACGACAAGGATCTGGATATAATTCTACCGGTCAAGGACGCAGATAACTCCTTCATAGTTCTGTTCCCGGTGCGCGGCGGAAAACTCAGCGGCAGGGAGACATTCCAGATACAGTCCGGCGAAGGCGATACCAGAAAAGAAATGGTGTCGGAGTTCATCAAGCAGTATTACAGTCAGTGGGCTGTGGTCCCGCCTGAGATACTCGTTGAAGAGGAACCGCAGGATAGGGAATTACTGGAAGAATTCCTGGGCAGGGAAGGTCATAAGGTTTCCATATTTGTACCACAAAAGGGAGATAAGAGAGCCCTCCTTAACCTTACAAGGCATGATGTGGTGGAAATGACCAAGACCCTCACAGACAAGGCAGAAAGCCGCAGAGAGAAAGAGAAGGCCGTTTTGGACGAGATGAACAGGCTCCTTGAGGAGGCTGGCTATCCCAGAGATCACGGAGACAGGAACCGGCATGTCAGAGTTGAGTCATACGATATTTCCAATACAAACGGCGTCGATTCCGTCGGAGCTATGGTAGTCTTCAGCGGGCTGGAAAAAGTCAGCAAAGATTACAGGCGGTTCAAGGTCAGGACTATTGAGGGCCCTGATGATTACGGAAGCCTTCAGGAAGTCCTGTACAGACGATATAAGAGGGCACTCAGCGGTGATAAGAGTTTCATTAAAATGCCTGACATAATAATGATGGACGGTGGCCAGGGCCAGGTCAGCGCTGCTAGGAAGGTGCTTACAGCTCTGAAACTTGACATACCTGTTACGGGAATGACCAAGGATGACAGTCACAGGACCAGAGCCATAGTATTTGAAGACGGCACTGAAATAGACCTGAAGGAAAGGCCGGTTTTATTCAGGTATGCCGGCACTATACAGGAGGAAGTCCATCGTTTCGCCATAGACTACCACCACAAACTTCACGGCAAGAACGCCATACATTCTGTCCTGGACAATATAGACGGCGTAGGTCCCAAGCGAAGAAATGAGCTTTTGTACTACTTCAAGACCATTGATGCAATCAAAAGGGCAGACGTGGAAGAACTCTGCAAGGTGCCTTCTATAACAGAAACCGTAGCGAAAAAGATAGTAGAATATTTCGCATGATTCTTGCTAAAAGCGGATATTGATGTTATAGTAGTACATATTAAATTATGAAAATATTATGGAGGGCATAAACATGGCTGAAAATAGAAATGAACAGGCTGAAGAAGCTGAAATCATAACTCTTGAATTCGATGACGGAACCAAAATGGATTGTGAAGTAATGGGGATCTTCGATTTTGAAAAGAAAGATTATATTGCATTGATACCTGATGATGACAGTGATGATGTATATATCTACGGTTATGAGGAAAACAAGGACGGCTCATTCGAACTTCTGGACATAGTTGATGAGAATCTCTTCGGCAAGGTTGCCAAGGAATTCCAGGATATTATGGAAGAACCTGAAGAAGAGTAGTTCGCAACTTAAGCAAGTAATAAAAAGTGCACCTGTAGCTATATGCCGCAGGTGCATTTGATTTCTTGTAAACAGTGTGCTTATTTTCCGTTCTTGATGGCGCGCCTTAAGAATGCTCCGCCGATAATCAAACCCAGTACAGAAGCTGAAGCAAGATATGATGTGAATCCGTCACGGATCCAGGAACCTATTGAAAGCGCACTCATAATAAAGAACGCTATGGCGATCCAAAAATTTTTATCAAATGACATATAATACCCTCCAAATTTATACTAAAATAAGTATAACATATTTGGGAAATAAATAGAAGATTGTTTTTTGGGTGGATATATAGTAGAGTATATCTTGGTTGAGTAGGCCAATAGTAATGAACAGGAGAAGAAAAGTGGAAAAATATGATATAATCGTCGCGGGAGCAGGGGCATCAGGAGTGTTCATGGCTTACGAGCTGACGAAAATAAATAATAATGCGAAAGTCCTGGTAATAGACAGAGGCGCACCTTTAGAAAAACGCATTTGTCCTATCAAGGCTGGCAAGACCAAGACCTGCGTCAAATGCAACCCATGCCACATAATGAACGGCTACGGCGGAGCGGGTACTTTGTCCGATGGAAAATACAACCTCACCACGCAGTTCGGCGGCGACCTGCACAGGTTTGTCGGCCGTGACAAAGCCATGGAACTCATGGAATACGTAGACGATGTACTTTGTTCTATGGGTGGCTCGGAGGCGAAGCTTTACTCTACGTCCAACTCCGACCTTAAGACCAAATGCCTGCAGAATGATCTTCATTTGCTGGAGGCTAAGGTGCGCCACCTGGGCACCGACAGGAATGTGCAGATCCTGGGCAGGATATATGACTACATTAAAGACCGCATCGACATGAAGTTCTATACGGTAGTAGATGACGTCATTAGAAACGAAGACGGCACATTCACTGTATCTATCGAGGGCGATGGCAAATATGTATGCAACGATATGGTCCTGGCTACCGGACGTTCCGGGTCTACATGGATCAGCAAGATCTGTGACGAGATGGGGATCGAACAAAAGAAAAACCGCGTGGATATAGGCGTCAGGGTGGAGCTGCCTGCGGAGGTGTTCAAACATATCACAGACGTTGTCTATGAAAGCAAAATAGTATACAAAACGGAAAAATATAACGACATGGTAAGGACATTCTGCATGAATCCTTATGGTGAAGTTGTGTCGGAGAACACCAACGGAATAGTTACGGTCAACGGACATAGCTATGCGGACGATGCTCTTCATACGGAGAATACAAATTTCGCTTTGCTGGTATCCAATAAGTTCACCGAACCTTTCGAGGACAGCAACGAGTACGGCGAAGCTATAGCCAGCCTGTCAAACATGCTGGGTGGCGGAGTCCTCATGCAGCGTTTCGGCGATCTGGTCAAGGGCAGAAGGAGCAGCGAGCGCCGTATGGAGAAGTGCTTCACCAGGCCGACTCTCAACGCGACGGCGGGAGATCTGAGCCTGGTTATTCCTAAGAGGCAGCTTGACGATATCATAGAGATGATTTATGCCCTGGATAAAATCGCGCCGGGCATTGCCAATGAGGATACGCTTCTTTACGGAGTTGAGGTCAAGTTCTATAATTCCAAGGTAGCAGTAGACGGGAATCTTATGACTAAAGTACCGAATCTGTACGCACTGGGCGATGGTTCGGGAGTGACACATTCTCTGTCGCAGGCATCGGCATCGGGAGTTTATGTAGCCAGAATACTGGCAGATAAATATAAGTAGGACAGGATCATCACTGCCAGCTCTTGAAATATAGGGCGGGCAGTGTTAAAGTAGTATATGAACAGTAACGGAAAATTTAAGGAGATGATGAAAATTATATCGTTGAATAGGAGAGCAGAAAGGATAATATCGCTGGTAACAGCATTGATTGTCAGTGTTAGTTTGCTTTCTATACCGATAACAGCATCAGCTGCTACTGCCAGCAGCTTCAGAATCACTAATTTGTCTACTACCGGTACTAAGACTATACAAACTGGAAGGACTTTTACTGCAAAGTATAAAGTTCCTAAGAAATACAAGAAGTGCAAGATCGTATGGAAATCTTCAGATAAGTCTATTGCTACGGTTTCCAGCAAGGGTAAAGTTTCAACCAGAAGGTTTGGCGTCGTGACAATAAGCGCTTACATAAGTAAGCACAAGAGTATGAACACATCGTTTACATTGTATTCCAGGAATATCATCGGTCACAGGGGGTACAGAGCCAAGGCTCCGGAGAATACGGCGGCTTCATTTATTTTAGCGGGAAAAGCCGGATTCTGGGGTTGCGAATGTGACGTATGGGAAACAGCTCATACAGCGCAGACTTATAATGCAGATGGTAGCTACACGCCTCTTAAGGACACATTTGATATTGTTGTGATGCACGATTCAACATTCCAGAGAATGTGTGGAAACAGCGCTAATGTCAAGGATCTTACGGCAGATGAGATAAGTCAGCTTTCCATAATCAGTGGAAATAATATTGAGAAATACAGTGATGAGAAAGTATGTTTCTTCTCTACATATTTGTCCATATGCAAGGAATACGGTATGGTGCCGGATGTAGAGTTGAAAGATGGCAACATGTCACAGGCTGCTTTGGAAAAGACTGTAGATCTTCTCTATGAATATGGCCTTTTACAGAAGGCTTTGGTAGTAAGTTTCCACCTATATGAATTAAAGGATGCTATGACCTATGCAAAGAGTCAATATGGCGTGTCTATGAAAACCTACTATGCTATAACTCCGCATAATGCATCATCTACGGAAAAGGCTAAGGAACTGGTTTGGACAGCAAGCAATCTTGGTTTGACGGGTATCTGTCTGGATAAGAGTCTTTCAGACGTTACCATAGTTGATTACTGCGACCGGATGAAACTTGCAATGACATTAGAAACTGACTAATGTGACTGTTGCGGTCGATCAGTGTCTGGATCACGGAAATTTGCATAATCAGTAAATTGCCTCTTGAAATTGAGAAAAATATGTGTATAATAATAAGAGTGTGCTGCAAAGCACACTCCATATGCGGTCATGGCGGAATTGGCAGACGCGCACGGTTCAGGTCCGTGTGGGAAACCATGGGGGTTCGAATCCCTTTGACCGCACCATAAAAAAACAGGCTAGCAACGCTAGCCTGTTTTTTTATGGTACGGTATAGAATAGGGATTCGAACCCGAGCCGTTACAGTTCTTTATTCCTAAGCACTACCAAACTTATCCTGCCCATAACAACATCCCATAGTATGGCAACCACAGGCGTCAGGCATAGAATGATCGTTACGGTAGATTCAGGCAGATCGCTGAACTGTTGCCCAAGTATCTTGCCCAGGGCAATGAACAGCAACATAGGAATCGCAACTACGGCCAGGAGTATGATACGCGCCTTCTCCACGCCGAACTTGTACAGCAGCGGTATGCAGGTTCCTCCAAGGAACAGGGCTGTAGCCAAGCCGACTAATGTTATCAATAGAGTTTCCATGACGGAAAGGCTGTGGTCCATTATCAGACTTGTGCAGATGGTCACAATAAATCCCAGCAAAGCGCCAAAGACAGAGAAGATGGCCAGTACCATGAATTTGGATGTTACTATGTCCTTCCTCGTAACCGGCATGATAACGGCATATCTATTCCACTTGCAATGCTCATCGAAGGAGCATGTGGAAATAATCATAGTAGAACACATTACGCAGCACATTACTGTGAATATCTCAGGACCCATAGTAGGAATAAACATTACTGCGAAGAATACCAGCATAAGCAGAAGATATCTGCTGTTATGCCTTATATTGTAATAATCCTTCAGTATTAGACTTTTCATTTTATATGATCCCCCTTTACGTAGAGCAGAAGTATGTCATCGAGAGTTGGACTGTCTATAACTGCGTCCTTATGCTCCCGCTGAGCTTTTTCCTTATCAGCTACCAGTACATCCCACTGGTAATCGCTTTTGCGGTAGGCCAGCACATCATTCTTGTCGATAGAATCGAAGACAGCCGCGCCGCAGCGTATGATGCCGTAGTTATAACGGAGTTCATCCTTGGATTTGCAGAAGAGCAGTTTGCCTTCGTGGATGAAGGTTATGTAGTCGGCTATTTTCTCCAGATCGCTGGTAATATGCGATGACACCAGTATGGAATGTTCCTCATCCTGAACGAAATCCAGAAAAACATCCAGCAGGTCGTCTCGCATAACGGGATCCAAGCCGCTGGTGGCTTCATCGAGTATCAGCAGTTTGGGATCGTGAGACAAGGCCACAGCAATAGATAGCTTCATTTTCATACCCTTGGAAAGTGCCTTTATTTCTTTCTGAGGATCAAGTCCGAATTTCGTCAGATAGTCGCTGTATACTTCCGGCCTCCACTGAGTATAGCCGGCCGCAGAAATTTTCCCGATCTGCTCCAAGGTCAGAGTATCGTAGAAGTTTGTTTCATCGAAGACCACGCCGATGTTCTCTTTGATAGAACTGCTTTCTTCGCTGAGTTCTTCGCCCCAGAAGGTCACTTCTCCCTCATCCTTATGTATGAGCCCAAGAATAGCGTTGATGGTGGTGCTCTTGCCGGCACCGTTCTCGCCTATGAGTCCCATGATGCATCCCTTAGGTATATCCAGGGAAACATGATCCAGTGTGAACCCGGGGTAATGATTGGTCAGGTTGTTAATATGTAGAATCGCATTCACGGTCAGTCTTCCTCCTTATAAAAAATCGTCATTATGTCGACCAGTGTTTCTAACGGTATGCCGCTTTCGCGGGCAATGTCAACAGCCTGCTGGACATGTTCTTCAGCCCGGCGCTGTTGCTCCTCCTGGTAAAAGTCTTTGTTCCTAGCTGCAACAAAACTGCCGCGGCCAACGGTGGTCTCTATGAAACCGTCCCGCTGAAGGTCATCGTATGCCTTTTGCACGGTGATGACGCTGACATGGATAGACTTGGCCAGCCCTCGCATGGAGGGTATGGGGTCGCCGGTCTTCAGCTCCCCGCTCATTATGGAAGCCTTCATCTGCGAAGTGATCTGCTCGTAGATAGGCTTGTTTGAATTGTTGCTTATTATGATTTCCAATTGGCATCTCCTGTAAATTGTCGATGAGTGTACTTATCGTATAAGTACATTATAGTCACCGGACGAAGTTTGTCAAGGGTTTTTTATGTGAGTCGTAATATTTAGTGGAAATAGCGGCCTGAAAGTGATATTGTAATATTGTATGTTACAACAGTAAATAAGGAGACAATCAATGGAAGCAATCGAGTGCATCAAGTCAAGAAGAAGTATAAGAAAATTTACCGATAAACCGATTTCAGTTAAAACAATGAACGATCTGGTAAACGCCGCCGCCTATGCTCCGTCCTGGAAAAACACTCAGGTGGTGCGGTATATGGCCGTCACAGACAGGGAAGTAATGGACGAAATAGCGGATAACTGCGTTATGGGTTTCAAGGGCAACGCCGCTATAATCAAGGACTGCCAGGTACTCATGGTTATCGCTACGGTCCACGGCATTTCCGGCTACGAGAAAACCGGCGAACCGACCACGGACAAAGGCGACAGATGGGAAGTCTTTGATGCGGGAATTGCCACGCAGACATTCTGCCTTGCAGCTGAGGCAATGGGCCTGGGCACGGTTATCATGGGCATTTTTGATGAACAAAAGGTAGACAAGGCAGTCAGCATGCCGGCGGGTCAGAAGGTGGCGGCTTTGATCGCCCTGGGATATTCGGACACGGATCCCAAACCCCCGAGGCGCAAAGACGCAGAAGACCTGCTTACATGGAAATAGTTAATAATTTTTGTTAGGAGGAAAATTAAATGAGCGAAGCAAATTACACGAGTTTTGACGGTACCAGATTGTACCTGAACAGGGAAATCAGCCCCGACGATAAGGCTGTGTGCGTGGTAGTCCACGGACTCTGCGAACATCAGGGAAGGTATGATTACCTGGCTGAAAGATTTCATGATGCCGGCATCGGCACATACAGGTTCGACCACCGTGGTCACGGCCGTTCGGAAGGTGAACGCACCTATTACAAAGATTTCAATGACATGCTTGATGATGTGAATGTCTTTGTAGACCTGGCTATCAAAGAGAACCCGGACAAGCCGGTATTCCTGCTGGGCCACAGTATGGGCGGCTTCGCCGTTGCGCTTTACGGCGTCAAGTACCCTGACAAAAAGCTGCGTGGCATTGTTACCAGCGGAGCTCTGACTTATGATAACGGCGGACTAATCAGGAATGTGCCGAGAGACATGGAGCCCCATGCTACTCTGCCAAACGAGCTGGGCGCAGGAGTCTGCTCAGTGCAGGAGGTAGTTGACTGGTACGGAAAGGATCCATATAACACTATGACATTTACAGCCGGACTCTGCTATGCAGTCCTAGACGGCCTGGACTGGTTCGACGCAGCCAAGTTTAATTATCCAGTGCTGATGATGCATGGGGAGAAGGATGGCCTTGTAGCACTTCAGGACACCTATGAGTTCTTTGCTAATGCGGCATCTAAGGACAGACAGATGAAGATCTACGGCGGACTCTTCCACGAGATATTCAATGAGTACTGCCACGATGAAACCGTAGGCGATGCCGCCAAGTGGATCCTGCACAGGTGCTGAGGCTATTACTCCACGAAGCGTAGATTGATATTTCCGCCAAGCTGAGGTAAAGTACTTTTGGGAGGGCAAATAAATGGAACAACAGAAAACCGGACGATTGATCAGACAATTGCGAAATGAAAAAGGATTGACGCAGCAACAGCTGGCTCAGAAAATCCATGTCAGTGACAAGACGATTTCCAAGTGGGAATGTGGTCAGGGATTGCCGGATGTTTCTCTGCTTCAGGATCTGTCAGATATTCTGGGAGTCAATTCAGACAAGTTACTGGCAGGTGATCTGGAACCAAGCCTGACCAGAGGAGGAAATATGAGAAAAATCAAGTTTTATGTGTGCCCGGAATGCGGCAATATAATAACTGCTACAGTTGGAGCAGATGTGTCTTGCTGCGGTCGGCGCTTGGAACCCTTAGAAGTACAGAAACCAGACGCAGCCCATCAATTGGAGTTTGAAGAAGTGGAGGATGAATACTACATAACCTTCGATCACGAAATGACCAAGTCACATTACCTTAACTTCGTAGCCTGGGTCGGTATCGATAGGGTCATGCTGGTGCATCTCTACCCGGAACAGAGCAGCGAACTGCGTATGCCTAAGTTCCGAAACGGTTGCTACTACTTCGGTTGCAACCAGCATGGACTATTCAGATGTGAGAAAAAATAGTCTGCAATCAAATTCTGCCTTGAAATTACTCCCCGCCGTGTTATAATAGATAAGTCGGCGGGGTATAGCGCAGCTGGTAGCGCGCTGCGTTCGGGACGCAGAGGCCGAGAGTTCGAGTCTCTCTACTCCGACCAATAAACAACAGGCCAAAGGCCTGTTTTTTATTGGTCATAGAAATGAGGAGACTCGAACTCGAGCCGTTCAATCATCAAATAGTACACGCAAATAATCGCGGCATCCATAAAGAACCCTATCAACATAAACGTTGCTGTTGCTGATTCTGTAGAATACTATATAATTTCCACTAACCAGAAAGCGGCAGTCATCATCTACATTTGCAACAGAAGAAAGCTGCTCTCCAGCCATTGGATGGTCTATAAGGATACGAATGCTCTTGGTTATATTTTTTACAGTGGAAAGTACTGCTTTTGGATTTTCCAATTCTTCAGTAATGTATTTTTTTATTTCTGAAAGATCATTTTGTGCCTCTGAAGATAATCGTAAATTACTCATGTGTTATACCTAGATGTTCTTCCACGGCTTCCAAAGTGAGCCAGCCTTCTTCTTCACCTGATTTGCGGCCTTTGGCGAGCTCATTCATTAATCGAATGGTAGCCTGTGTCTTTTCATAGTCCTTTATATCGACGATGGCATATTTGCCACGGCCATTCTTGGTAAGAAAGACAGGAGCACCTACTGATACATCATGCAGGACAGCACCGTAATTGCGTAAATCAGAAATTGGTTTAATATTTGGCATATCTAACATCTCCTTTCACTTTTAGTATAAATCCTCATGCTGTAAAATACAACCGTTAATTTTACAGCACAATTGCTATGCTCTGCCTGAAAACCAATGAGGAGACTCGAATTCGCGTTACCAAAAGTTTACCGAATATCATTGACTTGCAGTTATGGGTCGAGTAAAATATGAGTTAACAGAATTAATAGAATAATTATGCGTTGCTCGACTGAAAATGTATGAGGTGTAAGCATTGTGGCTAAGGTTGATCATAAGAAAAAACTACTTATTGTGGAAGACAGTGTCATAAACCAGCAATTACTGGTTATGATTTTGAAGGACGATTATGAGACCGTTACGGCGAATAATGGCCGGGAAGCTCTGGACATTTTATGCGCTAAGGATGGCCACCTCATATCGGCTGTCATACTGGATATAGTAATGCCTGTAATGGACGGATTCGAAGTACTCCGGAGAATGCGTGAGAATAAGGCTTTGGCACAGATACCTGTTATAGTTGCCAGCGGTGGAGACGTCGAGGGAGACAATAAGGAGATACAGGCACTGTCACAGGGAGCCAACGATTATGTCAGAAAACCGTATAAGCCGGACATAATCAAGCACAGAGTTGCCAATGCCATATATTTGCGTGAGACGGCATCATTTATTAATACCGTTCAGCATGATTCATTGACTGGACTTTACAGCAAAGAATATTTTTATAATCAGGCAGAGGAAATCATGCAACGTGATATAAATCAGGATTATGATATTATTTGCTGTGATATAGAAAGATTTAAACTTGTAAATGATCTTTATGGTGCTAAAGTCGGAGATGACCTTCTTAATGCCTGCGCCGATATATTCAGAGACAGAAGTGATAACTACATAATATGCGGTCGTACAGGGCCGGATATATTTGCTTTTCTGCTAAAGCATATAGACGACTATTCGAATTTTGAATTCAGCAGTCTTGACAGCGATCTTGCAGAACTGGGCATCAACCTTAACATACAGTTGCGTCACGGGATATATATGGTAGAGGATAAGGAACTTCCTGTCAGTATAATGTGTGACAGGGCATGCATCGCAGCATCATCGATCAAAGGGATATATGGCGTATCATATAAGATATATGATGAGAAAATGCGTCAGAAAACGCTTGATGAGCAGTTTATAATTTCCAATATGAAAAGGGCTTTGAAAAATGGGCAATTTAAAGTTCATTTTCAGCCCAAATATAGCTTGAAAACCGAGAGGATCGTCAGTGCGGAAGCTTTGGTAAGATGGGAGGATCCTGATAGAGGATTGATATTTCCGGGAGATTTCATTTCGCTTTTCGAACGTAATGGATTCATTACAGATCTGGACATATATGTATGGGATACCTGCTGTAAGAGAATCCGTCAGTGGTTAGATGATGGCAATAAGATCGTGCCTGTTTCTGTAAATGTTTCTAGGACGGATATATATGACCCGAATCTGGACAAGATACTGTTGTCTCTTATACGTAAGTATGATCTGAGTCCTGAATATCTGGGACTGGAGATAACAGAGTCTGCTTACACTCATGATTCTGACCAGTTGATCGGGGCTATATGGAAGTTGAAGAGACTTGGCTTTACCATAGAAATGGACGATTTCGGCACAGGCTATTCATCCCTTAATATGTTGGCTGAATTGCCGATAGATGTATTAAAACTAGATATCAGGTTTATGCAGAGCCAGCATCATAAGAATAGCCGCAATATACTGAGTTTCATAGTAAGCCTTGCGAAACTAATGGATCTGACTATAGTTGCCGAAGGAACAGAGACGATCGAGCAGGTAGAACTTCTGCGGAATCTTAACTGTGATGTGGCTCAGGGATTCTATTTTGCGCGGCCTATGGAAATCAAAGCTTTCGAGGATCTGCTTAGAAAGCAGGCGGAGACGTATTCGGCAGATGATGAAACTGTGGAAGAAATCACTGAAGAACAGAACTGTCAGATAGATTCTGCAATTTTAGAGATGAAGACTAGAACTGAGCTGGATTGTGTTACGGGTCTTTTGAATCGAGTAGAAGTGGAAAACAGGATACAGAACTTCTTCTATGAAAACAATGAGCCGACAGGAGTTTTTATTGTCGCTGACATAGATGGGTTTAAGAATATAAACGGCGTATACGGCCATGAAGCAGGAGATGCACTGTTGAAAATTCTTGGACATATGTTAAGTGAGTTATTTACAGAGACTGCGGTCATAGGTCGCATAGGCGGAGATGAGTTCGCTGTGCAGATACCATATATACCTGAAAATGCTGATTTAGAGTCTAAACTCAACAGATTATGCAGTCCTATCAATTATGATGGAATGGATAAACCTATACACTTTTCTGCAGGCGTATGTGTTACGCCTGATGACGGGACTGATTTTCAGACTTTGTATGACAATGCCAGGATGGCACTGCTGCGCGCCAAGTATAACGGGAAAGGTAACTATCTTAAATATGAAACTGATATGGTGCCACCTATAGACGAATATATGGAAAACAGAATCTCAGGCATACTCGACTCTGCAACTGAGGCTGTATTTGTCAGTGACGCAGCTACGGGAGAAATAATATACATATCGGAACAACCTCATGCAGCAATTTATTAAAGGCAATATAGAGGAGACGGTGGAATATCGCAGAAGAGCCAAGGATGGGAGAACTATATGGGCACAGACCGTGGCCAGGCTTTACTGTGGTCCGATTACGGGCAATACCATGTGTTTTATTTATTCCTACGATACAAATGATAGTAAGATAGCTCAGGAAATGATAAGTAATGTCGTGAATCTGGACTATGATTATCTGTCTCTCGTGGACTTAGCAAACAATGATTATATTATGTATGCTAATACAGAGGATCCTACCAATCCGATCCCGCCTCTTCGCAGCAGTGATTATGAAAAATCTGTTGCTGATTACGCCAGAGAGAATCTGGTTACGGAGGACATAGATAGAAACATCAGAGATATGTCAATTGATAATATAAGAAAGCAGCTGGCGGACAAGGATTCCTTCATAAGCTATGTTTCTTTAAAGGAAAAGGATGGCAGTCAGAGCAGGAAAAAACTGCAGTATTCATATATGGACAGGGATCATGAAATGGTCCTTCTGAGCAGAATGGATATAACGGATATATATGAACGTGAACAGGAACAGATGCGGGAACTGAAGGATGCCAATCGGGCCAAGAATGATTTTCTGTCCCAGATGAGCCACGATCTGCGCACGCCTATGAACGCCATTGTCGGTCTTTCAAATCTGGCGAAGGATGAACTCGATGATCCTTCAGCTATGAAGAAATATATAGATAACATAAACGAGGCAGGCCAGTTCCTGCTGGGCCTTGTCAACGACTGCCTGGATATGGAAAAACTATCGGCTAAGAAAATGAAGCTGAATGAAACTCCGTATATTTACCCGCAATTTGTCAATAGCGTATGTACCATAATTGCTCCACTTTGCAGGAAGAAGAATATAAAACTTATAGTTGATAATTTGCCGGAACCTTACTATGTCCTGATAGATCATATCAGATTTGAACAGATATTTATAAATCTGTTGAACAATTCAGTTAAGTATACGCCTGAGGGGGGGAACTATTGAACTGAGGGTGATGGGTAATGAACGTGAAGGAGACTGCATACACTCGCATCTGATGGTCAAGGATAATGGCATAGGAATGAGCGAAGCGTTCCAGACCCGCATGTTTCTGCCTTTCGAACAGGAATCGCCAGGAGGTAATCAACAGGATCGAGGCACGGGTCTCGGTTTACCTATTGTGAAGAACCTTGTGGATCTTATGGGAGGAAAGATCACTGTTAAAAGCAAGCAGAATGTCGGAACTGAATTCCATCTGTTCTTTGATCTGCCAATTGTGGAAATCAATAAAGTTGAAGAAGCCAGACCTGTATCAGTTGATAATTCAGCAGTCTTGTCAGGAAAACGCATACTGATCTGCGAAGATAATAAACTTAATCTAGAAATAGCTAAGAAACTTCTGGAAAAGAAAAATGCTGAGGTCATATGCGCAGAAAACGGCAAGGCGGGAGTGGATACCTTCATGGCTTCCGAGCCGGGAACTATACAGGCCATAATAATGGACATCCGCATGCCGGTCATGGATGGACTGGAGGCAACCAGGAGAATCCGCGCTTTGAAAAGGGATGATGCGAGAACGATACCTATAGTTGCCATGACGGCTAACGCCTTCGATGATGATGTGCGGGCTACTTTGGAAGCGGGCATGAATGAACATCTTGGTAAACCCGTAGATCCCGGCAAGCTGTATGCAGTTCTTGCGGATCTGATAGAAAAGAGAAATTAATTCACATGCATTCGTTTTCAAATATACTTGGGCATTTTTTCTAAATATACTTGACATAGCACCGTCGTTTAATATAATAGAGAAAAACGCAGTGTTAGGGGTAAGTGATGGATAAAGCGTATAAAGTAATAGGCATTTTGAAGTGGACATGTTTCCTGTTGGGAGCCGTAATGTGGTATTTCACCAGGGATAGTTTCGGCAGTATTATTGCCATATGCCTGGGCGTGGCGGCCACAGTCTCATTCTGGCTCCTCATGAGGAAAGAAGAAACCAGACTCATAGGTCAGAACATAGCCATGTCCATAAGAGAAGCGATAAATGAAACAGCTCAGATCGAGAGCTTCATAGAAATAAAGAAAATGAAGGGCGGCATAATAGCCAGAGTATATCTCATAAACGCAAGAGAAATGGCAGCCACAGTTCAAAGAGCGATCAAGAATAAAATCGATGGAAGCATATTCAAGAAATACATATTGGTAATGCAGATGACAGATATGGCAAGTAAAGATGACCTGGCCAGTACCCAGAGGTTTTTGAACGATCAGCTGCTGAGACAACTGGTTGGCAGTGATGATAAACCCGATCTTAAGGCCGAAGTAAAGAAAACTGACAATGACGAGATAAAGGATCGGAAAGAATCATAATGAGTTTGATCATAAGTTTTGCTATTTTCATAGGTGCGGTAATAGCGTGTATAGTAACAGGATACACGCTTGTTTTAGCACTTGCGGCAGGGCTTGTGACTTTTTTTATCTGTGCACTGGTTCAGGGACACAGAGCTGCAGACGTGGTCATTATGTGCCGCAAAGGTCTGTCTAACGGTTTGATTGTCGTTGAGATATTGCTTATAATAGGCCTTCTGACAGGTGTCTGGAGATCTTCCGGGACCATAGCATACTTTGTATATTACGGCATAAGATTCATACGGCCGGGAATATTCCTGATCATAGCCTTCCTTTTGACGAGTATACTTTCCTACGCCATAGGCACGTCCTTCGGCGTGGCAGCAACCGTCGGCGTAATATTCATGACTCTTGCCAGAACAGGCGGCGTCAACGAACTGATCACGGCCGGCGTGATCATGAGCGGAGTGTATATCGGCGACAGAGGATCCCCGGCGGCGTCCAGCGCTATTCTGGTGGCGGCAGTCACCAGGACCGACCACATGAAAAACGTCAGGATAATGGCAAAATTCGCTGCGGTACCCTTTGTGCTCATATTAGTAATATATGCATGCATGTCCTTTGCAAATCCTATCCATCAGGTTGACGAGTCGTTTCTGACAAAACTCAGCGGGCAGTTTGTCATATCGCCATGGTGTCTGGTGCCGGCGATATTCATGCTGGTGCTGCCATTTTTCAAGGTCAGGGTGTCGTACTCCATGATAGCAAGCATAGTATCAGGAATGCTGGTCAGCGTTTTCGTCGAGGGAACCACCCTTAAGTCATTGTTTTACACTATGATAATGGGGTATCATTCAGACACATCCTTCGGTAGTGTATTCAACGGCGGCGGACTTTACTCCATGGTGGAGGTAGTTCTGATCGTTGGTATATCCAGCGTTTATTCGGGAATATTTGAAGATACGAAAATGCTGGAGGATTTCCAAAGCAAGATTGACATAATGGTGGAGAAAGTCGGCAGATTTCCAAGTATGGTCATTGTAGGACTGGTGCTTATAGGCATATTCTGCAATCAGACTCTGGCTACCATAATGGGTAACGATCTTATGGCCAGACCTTACGAGAAAAGCGGCGCGTCAAACTATGAACTAGCCAGCGATATCCAGAATTCGATAATAATATTATCGGCAGTGGTACCATGGTCTATAGCCTGCAGCGTACCGTTGAGCTTCATGGGAGTCGGCATAGGAGCCCTGCCATATGCCTTTTATCTTTACTTACTTCCGATAATTTATGGCCTGACTAAGTTGACTAAATGGAAGTTTTATGATAGAACACAGTAAGCAGTAATCTTGAGGAACGAGAGGGAAGATTATCTATGGAAATAGAACTGAAGTATCTGATCGATGATGAAAAGGTGGCAGATGAAATATTTGCCGACGATTACATTGAAAGTATCAGAGACACTAAAGAAGAATGTGTAGACATGGATGCTATATATTACGATACAGCTGACAGAAGTCTCACAGGCCAGGAAATGGCTTTTCGAATACGGCGAGAGGGAACATCTCATGTTGCCACACTTAAGTGGGATGGCACCAGCGATAACGGCATGCATAAAAGGCAGGAGATAAATGTTCCTGTAAGCGATGAGAAACTGATAGAACAGCCGGAAATAACCATATTCGACCAGAGTGATATGTCGGACGTACTTGCAGCCGTCTGCGGCTCCAGAAAACTTCTGCCGCTTATCGAGGTAAGTTTTGTGCGCAGAGTCATACGCCTTGATACGGGCAAATCCATAAGCGAGTTGTCAGTAGATCGGGGAGAAATCATTGCCGGTGGTAAAAAATCGCCTGTTTTGGAACTCGAAATAGAATTGTTTTCGGGAAATGAGAAGGAAATAGTCGATATTGGCAACAAATTGTCAGAAAAATACCATTTAAAACCGGAAAATAAGAGCAAATTCGAAAGAGGATACGAATTATTGCCTTAAAATAGCGGAAGAAAGTCGAGAAATAGGCTTTTCTTCTGTTTACTTTAATATTCAAAAAGTGTATAATGATATGGTTCTATGTGCGGATTTACAGTGGCCGCAATGAAATACGAAAATGATAAAATTTAGGAGGAAATATACAGATGAAAACTACACTTGTCTCAAATGAGAATAACGAGGTCAAGCTGACTATGGATTTTGCAGCCGATGAATTCGAAGAGGCTGTAAATAAGGTCTATAGGAAGAACAGAGGACAGTTCAGTATCGATGGATTCAGAAAGGGCAAAGCACCTAGGAAAATCATCGAGACACACTATGGCGAAGGCGTTTTTTATGAAGATGCCATAAATGATATGTTTAGCGAGAACTACCCTGGGGCAATAAAAGAATTAGATATCGAAGTTATCGACAGACCTGATGTTGACTTCAGCGATATCAATGATACCAAAGAAGGCAAACCTTTCACTATGACGGTAACAGTACCGGTATTCCCTGTAGTAGAAGTAAAAGATTATATGGGAGTAGAAGTGGATCAGCTGGAAGAGAAAATCAAGAAGGCTGACGTAGATAAGGAAATCGAAGCTCAGCAGAAGAGAAATGCCCGCATGGTAGTAGTTGAGAGACCTGTAAAGGACGGAGACACAGTAGTACTTGATTACTCCGGATTCGTCGGTGATGACCAGTTCGAAGGCGGCACAGCAGAGAGACAGGAACTGAAGATCGGTTCAGGAATGTTTATTCCGGGATTTGAAGAGCAGCTCGTAGGAGTTAAGCCTGGCGATGAAGCTGACGTTAAGGTCACATTCCCTGAGGAATATCAGGAACCTAAACTTGCCGGACAGGATGCAGTGTTCCATTGCCTGGTACATGAAGTAAAGGAAGAACAGCTTCCGGATCTCGACGACGAGTTTGCAAAGGATGTAAGTGAGTTCGATACTCTTGAGGATCTTAAGAAGCAGACTAAGAAGGATCTTCAGAAGAGCAAGGACCTTCAGGCAGAAAATGCTGCTAAAGATGCAGTTATCGAGAAGGTATATGAGGCAAACAAGTTTGATGTACCTAAGGTAATGGTAGAAGATGAAATAGACAATATGTCTCAGGAACTGGATCAGCAGCTGAGATATCAGGGCTTGAACCTGGATCAGTACATTCAGTTCACAGGCAAAGACAGAAAATCATTCAGAGATGAATTAAGAGAAGATGCCACCAAGAAAGTAGGCACGAGAGTAGTACTCAGATCCATCGCTGATAAGGAGAATCTGGAAGTATCTGAGGCTGAATTAGACGAAGAACTTCAGGAAATGGCTAAGCAGTATAACATGGAAATCGACAAGATCAAAGAAGCTCTTGCTGACAGCATGGAATACTTCAAGAAGGACATCGTTATCAAGAAGGTCATAGATACACTTTATGACAATGCTAAAGTAACCAAGAAGGCTGCTCCTAAGGCTGAGACTACAACTAAAGAGAAGAAGCCTGAGGAGAAGAAAGAAACTAAAGCTAAGAAGGCACCTGCCAAGAAAGCAGAGAAGAAAGAGGCAAAATAATGTCACTAGTACCTTATGTAGTTGAACAGACAAGCAGAGGAGAACGCTCCTATGATATTTATTCGAGACTGTTGAAGGATCGTATAATCATCCTTGGAGAGGAGATCAACGATACGGTCGCAAGCCTTATCGTAGCTCAGCTTTTGTTCCTTGAAGCGGAAGATCCGGATAAGGATATAAGCATTTATATCAACAGCCCGGGCGGTTCGGTTACAGCTGGCATGGCAATTTACGATACTATGCAGTATATAAAGCCGGACGTGTCGACTATATGCGTAGGCCTGGCTGCAAGCATGGGCGCATTCCTTCTGTCATCGGGCACAAAGGGAAAACGTTACGCTTTGCCTAATGCGGAGATCATGATACATCAGCCTTTGGGCGGATTCCAGGGACAGGCTACAGACATGCAGATACGTACTGACTGGATGATGAAGACTAAGGCAAAACTGAACAGGATCCTGAGCGAAAATACAGGCAAGGATCTTGCTACCATCGAAAAGGATACAGATAGAGATAATTTTATGGAAGCAGAGAAGGCCGCCGAATACGGTCTCATAGATGAAGTAATTACTTCCAGATAACAGAGGGAAAGAAATGACCGAAAAATTTGATGATACCACCAACGAACTGAGATGTTCCTTTTGTGGTAAACCGCAGAGCCAGGTAAGAAGGCTCGTCGCCGGCCCGGGCGTGTATATCTGTGATGAATGCATAGAAATGTGCATGGATATAGTCAGAGATGCTGCCAGAGAGTCCGGAGACAATACCGTTCAGGAAGATGCGGGACCTAAATATAAGCTACCTAAACCTAAGCAGATATATGACACTTTGTCAGATTATGTAATAGGTCAGGATGCTGCCAAGAAGGCCCTGTCCGTAGCGGTATACAATCATTATAAGAGGATAAACGGCCTGAGCAGGGCTGAAAGCAACAGCGTAGAACTGCAGAAGAGTAATATCGTAATGATAGGACCTACAGGCAGCGGCAAGACGTTGCTGGCTCAGACTCTGGCTAAGATACTCAAGGTACCTTTTGCTATAGCCGATGCTACTGCTTTGACAGAGGCAGGTTATGTAGGCGAGGACGTGGAGAATATCCTGCTCAGATTGCTTCAGTCGGCAGATTACGATGTGGAGAAGGCTCAGCGGGGCATCATATACGTAGACGAGATCGATAAGATCTCCAAGAAGAGCGAGAACCCTTCTATCACAAGAGATGTCAGCGGAGAAGGCGTACAGCAGGCTTTGCTGAAGATACTTGAGGGTACAGTTGCCAATGTTCCGCCACAGGGTGGAAGGAAGCATCCTCATCAGGAATTTATCCAGATAGACACTACCAACATTCTGTTTATCTGCGGAGGAGCTTTTGACGGACTCGATACTATCATACAGCGTAGGATAGGAGAGAAGGTCATAGGTTTCAATTCGGAAATCGGCTTGAATAAAGTCGAGGAGAAAAACATAATAGGAAAAGTCGAGCCTGAGGATCTGTTGAAATTCGGACTTATCCCTGAGTTCATCGGAAGACTGCCTGTCATCGTGACCTTGGAGGAATTGTCCGAGGAAGCGCTGATAAGGATCATGAAGGAACCGAAGAACGCATTGATCAAACAGTATCAGAAGCTCTTCGAAATCGACGGAGTGAATCTGGAGATAGAAGACGCCGCTATAGAGGCGGTAGCCAAGAAGGCTTTGGACCGCAAGACCGGTGCCAGAGGGCTGAGAAGTATCTTTGAGAAGACTATGACCGATATCATGTTCGAGATACCATCTCGTGATGACATAGCAGGCTGCGTAGTCACAGAGGATACGATAACCAAAGAAACAGAACCTAAGCTGATCATAGGCGAGAAGAAAAAGAAGATCAGCGATGATGCTAATAACGAGGCTGACGCCTCATAGAAAGGACAGGCGACATTTGTCGCCTTGTTCTGTATAAAGGCAAGAAGGGAGGATTTCAGATGAACGAAGAATTTGAAAACAACGAAAACATCGCAGTCGATAACAACGACAGCAAACCTGGAATGACAGAAACTGTGGACATGGAAGAAAAAAAGATACAGACTAAAGAAGTTTTGCCATGTATTCCGCTTAGGGGAGTTTCTATTTTTCCTAACACAGTAGTCCATTTCGATATTGGACGTGAGAAATCCATTAAGGCGCTTGAGGCAGCCATGGGGACGGATAAGCTCATGTTTGTGTCGACACAGAAGGATGAGAACATTCTGATCCCGACAGCCTGGGATATGTATCAGGTGGGAACAGTTGTAAAGGTAAAGCAGATGCTGAAGATACAGGGGGACGCAGTACGCGTACTGGTCGAGGGCATTTGCAGAGCTACTATAGACGAGAGTGTAACAGAGGAGAATTATATCTCCTGCGCTATAGACAGAATAGAAGAAAAATCAAATGAGAATTCACTGGAGCTTGAGGACAAGGCTGAACTCAGAATAATCAAAGAAGAATTTGTTGAGTATGCAGCTCTGACTTCCCAGGTCACAGATGAGATAGTGGATAAGACTCTGGCTGTAGCAAACCCTGTGGCCATGGTCGATAAGATCGCTAATGAACTTTTCGTTCCATGCGCCAAGAAACAAAAGGTGCTGGAAGCGCTGGTATTCTCAGAAAGATTGAAAATACTGGCTACTACCCTTGTTGAAGAAAACGAGATAGCAGTCATAGAGAGAGACCTCTCACAGAAGGTCAAGGAGAATATAGATAACGGTCAGAAGGAATATTTCCTCAGAGAGAAAATGAAGGCCATTCAGACTGAACTGGGCGATGAAGAATACGCCGGCGCGGAAGCGGAAGAGTGGCTGGAAAAGCTGGACGCTCTGAAACTGGACGAGAAGGTTGATGAGAAGGTCAGGAAGGAAATCGGAAAGTTTTCCAAGATGATGCCTTCTTCAGCAGAGAGCTCTGTAATAAGAAATTATGTGGAGACAATCCTGGACCTGCCATGGCACAATTCTTCTAAGGTGAATGTCAATCTGAAAAAGGCCGAGAAGATACTTAATGAGGATCATTATGGCTTGGATAAGGTCAAGGAAAGAGTACTTGAATATCTGGCAGTAGTACATCTGTCGAAGGCTATCAAGGGACCGATACTCTGTCTCGTTGGCCCTCCGGGAGTAGGCAAGACATCTATAGCCAAATCAATAGCGAGAGCATCCGGCAGAGAATTCGTAAGAATGTCCCTGGGCGGAGTTCGTGATGAGGCAGAGATAAGAGGCCACAGGCGTACATATATAGGCGCCATACCGGGCAGAGTAATTAACAGCATCAAGGATGCGGGAACTAACAATCCGGTATTCCTCTTCGATGAAGTAGATAAGATCGGCGCAGACTTCAAGGGAGATCCGGCTTCGGCTCTTCTGGAGGTCCTCGATCCGGAACAGAATAGTACATTCACTGATCATTTCCTGGAGATCCCGTTCGATCTCTCCAAGGTAATGTTCATAACCACAGCGAATACCGCAGATACTATACCTGCGCCTTTGCTGGACAGAATGGAGATCATAGAAGTATCAGGATATACTGAAGAAGAAAAGGTCAAGATCGCGACTAAATATCTGGTTCCTAAGGAACTGAAAGCCAATGGCCTGAAGAAGGAAAATTTCAAGATCTCTGAGAGAGCACTGCACGATCTGGTAAACTATTATACCAGAGAGTCAGGCGTAAGAAATCTTCAAAGAGATATAGCCAACCTTTGCAGAAAGGTGGCCAAAAAGGTCGTTACCAATAAGAACAAGTCCTATAGTATAACTCCGGGAAATCTGGAGAAATATCTGGGTAAGCATCGCTTCCATTACGATATGGTCGAAGGCGAGAACCAGATAGGCGTTACGACAGGTCTGGCATGGACTACTGTAGGCGGCGATACGCTGCAGATAGAAACTGCAGTTCTGCCGGGAAGCGGCAAGCTGTCACTGACAGGCCAGCTGGGAGATGTGATGCAGGAGTCCGCTAAGGCGGGAGTAAGCTACATCCGTTCAGTTGCGGATCAGTACGGCATCGAGAAAGACTTTTACAAAAAGTATGACCTGCATATTCATGTGCCTGAGGGTGCTGTTCCTAAGGATGGCCCTTCTGCCGGCGTTACTATGTGCACAGCGGTAGTTTCCGCATTGACAAAGACACCGGTCAAGAGAGACGTGGCAATGACAGGCGAAGTTACGCTGAGGGGCAAAGTTTTGCCTGTAGGCGGCATCAAGGAAAAGGTACTGGCAGCTCACAGAGCCGGCATCAAGAAGATACTGCTTCCAAGAGAAAACGAGCCGGATATAGATGAAATACCATCAGCAGTCCGTAAGGAGATCGACTTCGTCCTGATCGATGACGTCAGTCAGGCTTTGGACAATGCTCTGGTCAGATAGGTAGAGAAAATGTTAAAGATCAATAAATCGGATATTGTGGCCGTAGCCGTAAAGCCGGCCCAGTATCCACCGGACGACATGCCGGAGATAGCCTTTGCGGGACGTTCAAACGTAGGCAAGTCATCACTCCTGAATCTTTTGACCGGGAGAAGAAAGCTTGCAAGAGTAAGCGGATCGCCGGGAAAGACCAGAACCATAAACTTTTATCTGGTAAATGATGACTTTCGCATAGTGGACCTGCCGGGGTACGGATACGCCAAGGTCTCCAAGTCGACAACTGCCGGCTGGGGAGATATGATGGAATTGTATTTCGACAACAGACAGGGACTACGCAAGGTGATCCAACTGGTAGATGCCAGACATGAACCGACCAAACTGGATGTTCAGATGTACGATTATCTCAGACATTACGGACTGGACGGCATAGTAGTAGCAACTAAGGCAGACAAAATATCCAAGAGAGAATTACAGAAGAACATATCAGTGATAAGGAAGACCCTGGGTCTTTCAGGGGATGATAAGGTAATTCCGATTTCGGCTTTGAAAAGGACCGGTCAGGAAGAACTTATGGAAGAGATAGAGAAAATACTGGAGGGGTAAATGCAGTATTCGTTATTAACAACACTGATGAACAGGATCAAGGCGATACCGTTCTTGCTGAAGGATAAGACAGTGCTTAAACGAAAAAAGGCACTTGTCATATTCGGGATAGTTTACGTCCTTTTGCCGATAAACTGGATCCCGCCTATGTTCTTCACAGATGAACTGCTATTGTGGATATTCATAATATGGCATTTGAAGGATGATCTGGATGTATACTGGAAAAAAGAGAAAAACGAAGATCTATCGAAAAAATTCCGTGACAAGGATATGGTACATGGTGTAAAATTTACTGTGGTAGATGGCGGTAAGAGCGATGACGATAAGAATGATAATGATGACGAATAATGGAGGATACTATGGCGGTTAAAGATACTATAGGAAAGGTGTTATTCACCGAGAAAGATATTCAGAAGAGAGCTAAGGAACTTGGAAAAGTAATAACCAAGGACTATGCAGGAGAAGAACTCATTTTACTGGGCACCCTTAAGGGAGCAATAATGTGGATGAGCGAGGTCATGAAATACATCGAACTGGATACTAAGATAGATTTTGTTTCAGCCAGCAGTTATGGCTCCAGTACATCGAGTTCAGGTGTCGTTAAGATCACCAAGGACATCGGCATGGACATATATAATAAAAATGTCCTCATAATCGAAGACATCGTCGACACAGGGTACACTCTGAGATATCTGAAGGAATATCTTTCCGACAGAAATCCTAAGAGCGTCAGAATATGTACGATGCTGGACAAGCCATCCAGAAGAAAAGAGAAACTTACTCCGGACTACATAGGGTTCGAGGTAGAGGATCTGTTTATCGTTGGATATGGTCTGGATTATGATCAGAAGTACAGAAACCTGCCATATATCAGCTACCTTGAGGCAACTGATATTAAATAGGTGAAATAATAATTTAAATAATAATCAATTTTAAGAGAAGTGAGGTAAAAGAAAATGGGTTACAAAATTATCGTTGGTATATCTAACAAGCACATTCATCTGAGTCAGAAGGACCTGGAGACATTGTTTGGAAAAGGATATGAGCTGACAGTGAAGAAGGAACTGGTTCAGCCGGGACAGTTTGCATCAGAGGAAAAAGTTGATCTGGTAGGACCTAAGACAACATTCAAGGGCGTCAGAGTTCTTGGACCTGTACGTCCTGAGACACAGGTTGAGCTTTCCTTCACAGATGCAAGACAGTTCGGACTCAACATTCCTGTAAGAGAGTCAGGGAAACTTGAAGGAACTCCGGGATGCAAGGTTATCGGACCATGTGGAGAAGTCGATCTTGATCATGGCGTTATCGCTGCCAAGAGACATGCGCATTTCAGCCCTGACCAGGCTAAAGAAGCTGGCGTAGTTGACGGCCAGACTATAAAAATCAAATTGGAAAGCCCGGACAGAACTACCATCTATGATGATGTAGTAGTAAGAGCTAAGCCATATTATGTAAAAGAAGTACATGTGGATACTGACGAAGCTAATGCTGCAGGTATAGGACCTGACGCAGTTTGCGAGATCGTCGACTAGTAATCGATTTATTCAGGGAGAGGCAGTATCAATGCCTATCCCGTTGTTGAATTATGAATGGGAGCTAATATGCATAAACCAAGTGTCATCATGTCGGTATTGCTTACAGTGCTTATACCGGTAGCGATATTATTATTAAGTTCCAATCTGGTATTAAGAATGCCGCTTACATATGAATTCTATTTCAACGACAGTCAGACTCTGGATGAAATAGATTATAGCATTACAGTGTCTGATATGGGCAGTGCCATTGGAAAATACCTGTCCATGCCCGGGTCTGAGGACTTTCAGGTTTATGAAAATAATGGCAAATACAAAGATACGGTGTTCACTACAAGCGAGCAGACGGTAATGAAAAAGGCGAAGGGTTTTCTCTTTCGCCAGCTTTTGGTTGTGCTGGGATTGCTCATAGTTACTATACTCATTTACGCTAACACCAGCCGTAAAGGCTTGCGGGATCTGTTGCGGCATGAATCGTGGATAGCCATGGGTGTGACGGTGGCCCTTATGATACTGCAGTGGGTCCTCGTAAGGCACAAAAATTTCAGGGCTATGCTCTACGGCACTTTCATAGGTTCCAAACTCAGCAAAACGTCGACTTTGTATATCGTTTTCGGCGGTGGCAAAATCTACAGTACATATCTGATGTTTTCGACCATTGCGATGATTGCGCTGTTGCTTTTATTTGTTTATGTAAATTATAAATATACGAAACCTGACAGGATTTTTTACGGTAGGGGGTTTTAAAATGGGATTAAAGACGGATCTGCATATACATTCGACATATTCTGACGGCACCATGACGCCTGTGGAAATTGTCAGGATGTATCAGGAACAGGAATACGGACTAATAGCTATAACAGATCATGACGGTATAGGTGGAGTCAAAGAGGCGCAAATCGCCGGTGAAGCACTGGAATTAAAGGTGATTTCAGGAATAGAGTTTGGTACCCTTTACGAGGGCAGGACGGAACTCCATCTGCTGGGCTATTACATTGACATCGATAACGGACCGCTGAACGACAGACTGGTGCAGATCAGACAGGCGCGTGAGGAACGCAACGAGAAACTGTTGAAGGTATTTCAGGATATGGGTTATGATATCGCCAAAGAAGATCTCCTGCAGAGACCGGGCCAGACATACATAGGCAAGCCTAATTTTGCGCGGGCCTTTGTAAAGAAAGGCTACATCACCACGCCTAAAGAAGCCTTTGCGCCGGGAAAATTCATAGAATCACCCGAAGCGAAAGCTGTAGCCAAGGATAGAATAAGCACCGAGGTAGCCATAGATCTTATAAAGGGAGCGGGAGGAATTGCATCTCTTGCCCATCCTCTTAAGATAAAGGGACTGGGCTCTAAGGCTTCAGATGAATTTTATAACAATCTGGATGGGATACTGAGACCGCTGAAGAAGGCGGGACTCGGGGCTTTAGAATGCTTCCATCCATCTGCGACTCACGAGCAGGGCATAGACCTGGTGAAGTTTGCGGAGAAGTACCACTTGCATATAACTGAAGGGTCCGATTTTCACGGACCTGATTTTGAGGGAAAAAGATAATGTGAAACGCCAATAAACCGAGGAGATGATGAGATATGGCAAAGGTAGATTTCATTAAAAATCACATCGCAGCGGCGATAAGAACGGAGAAGGATTTCAGCAAGGCATTAAGGTCTGATGTGGACATGGTGTTCTTGCTGCACGTCAATATCATGAATGTGAGCCAGTGTGTCAAGGAGATACACAGCGCAGGTAAGAAGGCATTCGTACACATTGATTTTACAGAGGGAATTGGAAAGGACCGTTACGGCCTGGAGTATCTGGCCAAGCAGGGTGTAGACGGTATCTGCACTACGAGGACCAATTTAGTGAGAATGGCCAAAGAATTTAACCTGATCACAGTACAGAGATTCTTTATGATAGATTCTCATTCTGTGGGCACATCAGTTGATTCTATCAGAATGTCTAAACCCGACATCGTGGAAATAATGCCGGCTATAGTAACCAAGAAGATAAAGGAGTTTTCCAGTCTCGTAGATGTGCCTGTTATCGCAGGTGGATTAGTTGAGACTGAAGATGAAGTCAGGGCAGCATTGGAAGCCGGCGCTACAGTAGTGTCCACCGGCGAGACAGAGTTGTGGACTTTGAAGGTATGATGCGGAGGCGTATATTATGAAAATTAAGTTTTGTGGAGCGTCATCGGGCGTGACAGGTTCATGTCACCTGCTGACAACGGACAAACATAAGGTACTGCTGGATTGCGGTCAGTTCCAGGGTGGAAAAGCTCAGGAAGCCATGAATTACGAGCCATTTCCTTTCGAACCGTCAGAAGTTGAGTGTGTGATACTCAGCCATGCGCACATAGATCATTGCGGCAGGCTGCCGCTTCTTGTAAAGAGAGGTTTTACAGGAAAAATCTATTGTACAGACGCTACGGCGGATCTTCTGGAGGTAATGCTGAAGGACAGCGGATATATCCATGAGAAGGATGCAGAATGGCAGAATAAGAGAAATGCCAGAGCTGGCAAGCCTCAGATAGAGCCATTGTACACAGTTGCTGATTCAGAAGAAACTCTGAAATATGTGGAGCCTGTACTGTATGACCAGCTTATCGAGATAAATGATGAAATGAAGATCGTTTTCAACGATGCCGGACATATTCTTGGATCCGCCATAACGGAGCTTTGGGTCAACGAAGGTGAAAGGGAGAATAAGATAGTATTCTCGGGAGACCTGGGAATGACTGACAGACCTATTTTACGGGATCCTACGTACATCAAGAAGGCGGATTGCGTCATTATGGAGACTACATACGGCAACAGAAATCATGGAGAGAATGCGGCCAGCATCAAACAGCTCATCGACATAGTAGTCAATACAGCAAGACGCGGCGGCACTATAGTTATACCGTCTTTTGCCGTTGGAAGGACTCAGGAACTGATTTTCGAATTCAACAAGTTCTATGAGGAGAACAACGAGTATAAGAAAGATCTGGATAAAATCAATGTATATGTAGACAGCCCTATGGCGACTACTGCAACTGAGGTATTCCGCAAAAATGCTCAGGTATTCGATGAAGAAACCAAGGCGTACATACTGAAGGGCGATAATCCTTTGGATTTCAAGAACCTGAAATTCACCAGGAGCACGGAAGAATCTCAGGCCCTGAACTTTGACAGAAGCCCTAAGGTGATAATATCAGCCAGCGGCATGTGCGAAGCCGGCAGGATCAGACATCATCTGAAGCATAATCTGTGGGATCCGAAGTCAAGCGTAGTCTTCGTCGGCTACCAGGGCGAAGGAACTCTGGGAAGGGCCCTTATAGAAGGCAAGAAGGACATCACCCTTTTCGGCGAAGAAGTTCATGTAAACGCTGAAATATATAATCTGGAAGGATTTTCAGGCCATGCAGATCAGAACGGTCTGTTTACCTGGCTCTCCAAGTTCGAGCAGAAGCCGAAGCAGGTATTCCTGGTACATGGCGAAGAACAGTCCAAGCAGGACTTTGCCAAACTTATCCATGATAAACTGGGTTACGATCCTGTAGTAGTACTTGGCAATTCTGAGTTCGAGATAGATATGAACGAGGTCAAGGTCCTCAATATGGAAGAGGCTGTTAAGGAAAGCGCCACAGACGACGATGTTCAGAAGGTCAGAAACAAGATATCGGGTATCCATACGGAAATCGAGGATGTCCTGTACAATGCAAACCTGGCTATGGGTAGCGCTCTGCCTGACGATCAGCTGGTCAAAATCAACAATATCGTTCAGGAACTGGAGAAAGCAACGATAAATCTCGGCAGTGCGGTCAATGAAGACCAACATGGTGAATAGAATGAGAAATGTAAAGGTTGCGATGCTGGGCTTCGGCAATGCCGGCCAGGCTTTCGCGAAAATGCTTTGCGACAAGAGAACAGATATAGAGAAAAAGTATGGCTGTGGCGTTATCGTCACGGCCATTGCTACTAGAACAAAGGGTACAATAATCAACGATGAGGGCATAGATCTTGCCAGGGCCTGCAGGGATGTAGAGACCTGTGGACATTTTGCAGAGGACACGACGGGGCTATGCACTGCGTCGGACTTTGAGGTGATCCGAAGCGCGGACTATGACGTGATCTGCGAACTTACACCCCTTGAGATCAAAACCGGACAGCCGGCCATAGACCACATCAAGGAAGCCTTTGTGCACGGAAGCCACGTGATCACGGCCAACAAAGGCCCTATAGCCTGGGCCTACAGAGAGCTGGCAGACATGGCCAAAGCCAGGGGACTCATGTTTTTCTATGAGACCACGGTCATGGACGGAACGCCGGTATTCAACCTGGTGGATCATGACCTCAAACTCTGCAGGGTGACAGAAGTGTCCGGCATACTCAACAGTACCACCAACTACATTCTGGAGGAACTGGCTGCAGGCGGAGACTATGACGAGATAATTGCAGAAGGAAAACGGCGGGGATTCATAGAAGAAGATCCGGCCATGGACATAGAGGGATTTGACGCTGCGGCTAAGATAACGGCACTTTTGAATGTGCTTATGGATGCCGGAATAACTCCTGATCAGGTAGACAGAAAGGGCATCGAGGACATAACGATGGAGGATATCAAAGCGGCAGAGGCAGATGGCAAGGTCATCAAACTTCTGTGCAGAGGAACCATCGAAGATGGAAAAGTCAGGGCGTCTGTGGGACCGCAGCTGGTAGATAAAGGCCAGATGCTGGCGACTATAGACAGCACCACATCGATAGTATCTATAACCACAGATCTTATGGGTAAGGTCTCTGTAGTCGAGCATGCTCCTGAAATAGAGCAGACGGCCTACGGTATATTCGGGGATCTGCTGAGAGTAATGGAAGGACTGGTCAGGTGATAGAGGAGAAGACTACTGCCAATAAAAGTCTGATATTTGTGTTGTTTGTATTCCTGGGCCTCTTCTGGGGAATGTCTTTCTTCGCCACGACGGTGGCCCTGGAATTACTGACGCCTATACAGATACTGGCTATAAGGTGGGCTGTATCAGCGCTGATATTTCTGGTGCTGATCGCTGCCGGGAAAATCAGGATAAGAATAAAAAAGGGGAGTTTCAGATTCCTGATACTGACGGGACTGCTTCAGCCCTGTATTTACTCTATCTTCGAAACCAACGGCATTGCCATGACTTCCACATCGGAGTCATCGATTTTTATTGCCACCATTCCCTGCGCCACGCTGATATTCGGCGCGGCATTCTTCAACAGAAAAGTCAACTATAAAGTGGTGCTGAGCATAATCATAGCTTTTACCGGCGTCGTGATCTGCACGGTGTTCTCGCCTGATTTCACATTGAGCGGTAAGGGCAGCGGTTATCTGATGCTCCTGGGAGCCATCGTGACCGGCGGACTGTACTCGCACAGCAGCAGTAAAGCGGGAGAAACCTATAATACCCTTGAAGTCACAGCTGTCATATCCATTATGGGCGGCATATTTTTCAATGTCATAAGCCTGGCCAAGGGATATGGCGTTTCCGGGTACGTTGCCTGCTTCAGCAGTGCCAGGATGGCCTTCGCAGTTTTGTTCCTGGGCGTATGCTGCTCATGTCTGTGCTATCTGATTTTCAATTATGTACTGAGCAAAATGAAGCCTGCTATTGCCACGAACATTTCAGCCAACTCCACCACGGCGGTCGGCGTGATATCGGGCGTGCTCTTTGCGGGAGACCCTTCGGGCTGGTTTACCATAGTAGGACTGGCGCTTACAATTACCGGCGTCTGGCTATCTTCGAGAGAAGCGTAATTATTAAGAAAACTTCAGAAAGATTGATTTTACAAGGTTTATTTGTAATTAATAATGTATACAAAGCCCACATGGATTGTAAAATCCATGCTTTTTTGGTACAATAAATTATAAGCGAATTATTATAAGGGAAGCTTAACTATTCGCTGGCAACAATAATTCACTTACAGGAGGTGATCAATGTGTTCGTTGACGAACTGACTAAGATTAAAGAAAGTGAAGATAAAGCAGAAGAGATTCGAAAAGAGGCAAAGGTTGATTCTAAGAAAAGACTGGAGGAAGCTCATGCTCAAGCTGCGGATATCCTAGAGAAAGCCGAAGCTGAGGCTAAGACTATTCATGACTCCCTTGTAAAAGAGGGAACTGAGAAATCAGAAGTTGAATACGCTGCGTTTTTATCCAAGACAGAAGAGGATTGCAAGCGTATGACAGAAGCAGCTGCTGCCAGAGAAGAGAAAGCAATAGAGCTGATTAAAGAAAGGATCGTGAGTGCCGGTGTCGATAGTTAAAATGGGAAAAATCGATGTTATCGGACTGGATACGGTCAAGTCGGATCTTATTGCTAAACTTATGGACATGGGAGCCGTGCAGATCACAGATCAGAGTTCTAAACTGACCGATGAGAAGTGGGCGGCTGTAAGCGACAAGGATGGCGACGATGAGAGAGCCACGGCCCTTGACGCGGAAATAAGCAGAATAAATACGGCTATAGATGCTCTGAAAACATACAGCGATTACAAGTCGCCGCTGTTTATAACAAGGCGTGCTGTCAAGAAGTCTGATTTCACTGAGGTGATCAGTAACAGAGCTCAGATAGCAGATAACATCAATGATATCATGAAGCTTAACGATAAGCTCCATGTATTGCGCGAGAAGATAAATAAGAATAACACAGATCTGATGGCCATAACCCCATGGGAGGGGTATGACCTTCCTTTGGATGCGACGGGTACGCTGCATACAGCCATAGATCTGGGAATAGTTCCTGCGGCGGCGGATATGGATGGTCTGATCAGGGCCATATCGGAAGATTCCGAGTGTATATTCACCAGGGAAATCAGCAGGGATAAGGATATGGTCTATATGATCGTCATATCTATGAAGGATGAACGTGAGAAGATCATGGAGATCATGAAACAGCGCGGGTACACTCCGATGCCGTTCAAGGGTATGTCGGGTACCGTAGCTGATAATAAGCAGAGGATAGCAGAGAACATAGAGTCATTGCAGAAGCAGGTCATGGAAGTTCAGGGAGAGATAGCCGCCAAGGCTCATATGAGAACCGATATGGAGTGTCTGCAGGATCAGCTGATCATGGAAAGAGACAGTGAGAGAATCCGTACAAACCTTTTGAAAACCAAGCGGACATTCTGTCTGTCAGGATGGGTACCGGAGCCTTGCAGCAAGTCTGTAGAAGCACTTCTTGAGGAAAAGGGATGCTACTACGAGTACAGGGATCCGGAAGAGGGTGAGGAAGTACCGGTACTTACTCATAATAATGCCTTCTCCACGCCTTTCTCGGCAGTTACGGACATGTATTCCCTGCCGGATTACAAGGGATTCGATCCAACAGATATATTCTCAATCTTCTATGCAGTATTCTTCGGAATAATGCTCAGTGACGCGGGCTATGGCATGGTACTTGCCATAATATGCTTCGTCCTCCTGAAGAAGTTCGATCTAGAGGGTATGACCTATAAGATGATCAAGATGTTCATGATATGCGGCATATTCACAGTGTTCTGGGGCGTAATGTTCGGAGGCTTCTTCGGAGATCTGATACAGACCTGGGGAAGTACGGTATTCAACAAGGATATCACCATACCGGCGGTGTGGTTTGACCCTATGGAGGATCCGACCAAACTGCTCATATTCTCATTGTTGCTTGGTGTAGTACACCTGTTTGTGGGAATGGGAATAAACGCGTACATGCTCATTAAGCGCGGACATCCTATGGATGCCGTGTGCGACGTATTTTCCTGGTACCTTGTCATCGTAGGAGCAGGACTCTGGATAGGCGGAAGCGCTATATCAGCAGCATTGGTGACGCCGGGCAAGTATCTGTTCATAGCCGGTATTGCCATACTTCTTCTGACCGGAGGAAGAAAGAAGAAAGGCATCATCGGCAAGGTCACTGGTGGTCTGAGCGCCGTATACAGCATAACAGGATATATTTCAGATATACTGTCATATGCCAGACTACTTGCGCTGGGCCTGGCAACAGGAGTCATAGCCAGCGTGGTAAATCTACTGGGATCTATGATAGGAACAGGCATCAAGGGCGCTATAGCATTGATACTCATAGGAATCATAGGACACATATTCAGTATGGCGATAAATGTTCTGGGAGCATTCGTCCATTCAAGCAGACTGCAGTACGTAGAGTTCTTCGGGAAGTTCTACGAGGACGGCGGAGAACCGTTCAAGCCATTCTGCAAGGATACTAAATATGTAAGATTAGTAAATGATATAAACAAATAGTTTTAGAATGAATTAATAAATAATGGAGGTAACAAGAAAATGATTACTGGGCAAGCATTAGCATTGATAGGAGCAGCAATCGCTGCATTAGCAGGTATAGGAAGCGGACTTGGAGTAGGAATCGCAGGACAGGCTGCAGCAGGAGTTGTGGCAGATGATCCTAAGAAATTCGGTAAGACACTGGTGTTACAGGCTCTGCCTGGAACACAGGGTATTTACGGACTTCTGATGACATTCCTGATCTTCGTGAGGACAGGATTCCTGTCAGGAAACATGGTTGACATTACAATGACTCAGGGTTGGTTCATATTGGCTTCAGGTCTGCCGGTAGCTCTCATAGGAGTATGGTCAGGCATAGGTCAGGGAAAAGCAGCAGCAGCAGGAATCATGCTTCTCGGCAAGAGACCGGATCAGATGGCTAAGGGAATCATATATGCCGCAATGGTAGAGACATATGCTATTTTCGGTTTGCTGATATCCATTCTGATACTGTTCAACTGTGGACTGTAAATCGTTGACGTGTCAGTAAAGGATGTGAAGATATGGGCATAGAAAATATCACTTCCAAGATAATAGCCGATGCTAAGGGAGAAGCTGATGTAATGGCCAAAGAGGTTCAGGCATCTGCAGAATCGATCAAATCGGAAGCTGAGAAGAAAGCGGCCAGGATCGTAGATGATGCCAAGGCTAAGGGAGCTGTTGATAAAGAGAAGCAGCTGACCAGCCGTAGGGCGGTGGCAGTTATCGATGGAAGAAATATAGTGCTGGGATACAAGCAGAAAATAATAAGCCAGTGCTTTGAAGAGGCCGAGGATCGGGTAGCCGGTCTGTCGGATAAGGAGTATATGGATTTCCTCTGTGGCTGCGTCAAGGCTTCGGGAAACACGGAAGGTGAGATCTTTCTTAATAAGGAGGATGCGCCGCGTGGGGACGAGCTGCTGAAGCGGCTCGAGTCTGAAGTCAGCGGAAACAGTTTCACTGTTTCGGCTGAGGCGAAGAATATCAGAGGCGGATTGATGATAAGACTGGGCAACACCTGGTTCAATGGATCCATAGAGGCGATAGTTGAAGAAATAAGGAATGATTTAACAGCAGAGGTAGCCTCAGTGCTGTTCGTAGATCAGGAGAAGCAAGATGGCAATAAGAAATGAAGATGAATATATCTTTGCGGACGCATTCGTAGGTTGTCATATAACCAGCCTAATGAACAGGCAAGATCTGATCAGGCTGATAAACTGTCCGGATTTTACCAGTTCAGAATCACTCCTCAGGGAGTTTGGCTATGGTGAATCCAAGGAAGTAATAGAGGGAGATGTGGAAGCGTTCATAAGACGCGAGCAGAACAAACTTTTCGATGTAATTTTCAGCAATCTTACAGGCAGAGAAGAAATGGCTCCTTATATTTATCCTTTTGATTATCATAATATCAAGGTATGTATCAAGTCTGAACTTCTTGGTATAACTCCTGATGAGACTTATCTCATATCAACAGGAGATATCAACTGGATGCAGATGGTGGCCATGATAAGAGACAGAAATTACGAGAAAATGAGACCTGCCATGAGAGATGCTGTCGAAGAAGCTTTGGATGTATATAGCCGTGGCGGAGATCCTCAGGAGATAGATATAATCCTGGACAAAGCCTGCTATAAGGACATGGCTGACAGTGTGGCTGAAAGCGGATCACAGTTTCTGGTAGATTACATCTCGATGGACATAGATACATTGAATCTGAAGGCGTTTGCGAGACTGCGCAATATGGAGAAACCTTGGTCATTTTTCAAGAAAGTGTTCATTCAGGGTGGAAGTCTCACAGAAGATTTTCTTGTGTCCGTATATGAAGAATCATATACGCAGATCGCAGATAAACTCGTGTCTCAGGACCTGAAGAAGGCCCTCACAGACGGAGGCCGGGACATTGATGAAAAGGGCGACTTCGTTTTGTATGAGAAACTTCTGGATAACGCTCTTATGGAAGTGAATAAGAAAGCCAAATTTTACTCCATCGGCATAGAACCTATTGCCGGATACTGGTCGGCCAAGGAAGTTGAGCTGGACAATGTGAGGATCATCCTCAACGGCAAACTCAACGGCACTGATCCGGACGATATCGAGGAATTGCTGAGAGAAACCTATGTATAAGCGAAGGTGTTCGTAAGGAGAATGACAGATGTATAAAATAGGCGTAATAGGAGACAGTGAATCTGTAATAGGATTCAGGGCTGTAGGCCTCGACGTGTTCCCCTGTGAGGATCCTGCTGAGGCAGCAAGACTCATACGCGAACTGGCAGAAGGCGAATATGCCATTATTTACATAATGGAAGGCCTGGCTGCGCAAGTCGAGAAAGAAATAGATAAGTATAAAGACTCCAGATTACCCGCAATCATCCCTATACCTAACAAAGAAGGCGCGTCGGGGAACGGCATGCGTAATGTAAGGGAAGCGGTCAAGAGGGCTGTTGGAGCAGATATACTGTTTGGAGGTAACGATAAATGAGTCAGGGAAAAATAGTTAAAATATCCGGACCGTTGGTAGTAGCATCAGGCATGCAGGACGCCGATATGTACGACGTGGTCCGTGTTGGAGATCTTGGCCTTATTGGCGAGATAATCGAAATGAGAGAGGACATGGCCTCCATCCAGGTATATGAGGACACCGCAGGACTTGGACCGGGAGCACCGGTAGTTACTACAGGAGCGCAGCTTTCCGTAGAATTGGGACCTGGCCTCATAGAGAACATTTACGACGGTATCCAGAGGCCTTTGGAAGTAATGTACGAGGCCTATGGCAGCAACATAACGAGAGGTGTGCAGGCTCCGTCTCTGGACAGAGATAAGAAATGGGAGTTCAAGCCAACTGCTTCTGCAGGAGATCAGGTAGAAGCAGGAGATGTGCTGGGAACAGTTCAGGAGACTGCAGTCGTACAGCAGAAAATCATGGTACCGGTTGGCGTAAGCGGTACTATAGAAACTATAGAAGAGGGCAGCTTCACCGTTGAAGAGACCATATGCAAAGTCAAAGAGGAAGATGGAACGGTCCGGGAACTGACCATGATGCAGAAGTGGCCGGTCAGAGTAGCAAGACCGTATAAAGAAAAACTCATGCCGGAGATGCCTCTTGTCACAGGACAAAGGGTAATCGACACGTTTTTCCCTATAGCAAAGGGCGGCGTAGCTGCCGTACCGGGACCTTTCGGTTCAGGCAAGACGGTAGTTCAGCATCAGCTGGCCAAGTGGGCCGATGCAGACGTAGTAGTATATATTGGCTGCGGTGAGCGTGGCAATGAGATGACAGACGTACTGAACGAGTTCCCTGACCTGAAGGACCCACGTACAGGCGAATCGCTTATGAAACGTACGGTACTCATAGCAAATACATCGGATATGCCGGTTGCTGCTCGTGAGGCTTCCATATACACAGGAATAACCATAGCAGAGTATTTCAGGGATATGGGATTCTCTGTAGCCCTAATGGCTGACTCTACATCCAGATGGGCCGAGGCTCTTCGTGAAATGAGCGGACGTTTGGAAGAAATGCCTGGTGAAGAAGGATATCCTGCTTATCTGGCATCAAGACTCGCTCAGTTCTATGAGAGAGCCGGAAGAACGATTTCTCTCGGCAAAGAGGGACGCACAGGTGCTTTGTCAGCTATAGGAGCTGTATCACCTCCGGGCGGAGATATTTCAGAGCCGGTATCCCAGGCTACACTACGTATAGTCAAGGTATTCTGGTCACTGGATGCACAGCTGGCTTATGCGAGACATTTCCCGGCCATCAACTGGTTGAACAGTTATTCCCTGTATGTAGACAGACTGGCTTCATGGTATGAAGAGAATGTCAGCAAGGAATTCCCTAAACTAAGGGAAGATGCTATCAGGTTACTGCAGGAGGAAGCAGAGCTGCAGGAGATCGTACAGTTGGTTGGAGTAGATGCCCTGTCATTCGAGGACAGAATCAAACTGGAAGCATGCAAATCTATCCGTGAGGATTATCTGCATCAGAATGCCTTCCATGAGATAGATACTTATTCTTCATTGAACAAGCAGTATCTGCTGATCAAACTAATAATGACATATTACAACCTTTCTAAGGACGCCATAAGTAAAGGTGCGCCTTTCAATCAACTGGCTGCTATGCCTGTAAGAGAAGATATAGGAAGATTCAAATATGTCGAAGAAGCAGATACACAGAAAGCTTATGAAGACATTATCAATAAATTAAAAGATAAAATTTCTAAACTGATCACAGAGGAGGGCGATGAACAATGATGAAGGAATATAAGACTATATCTGAAGTTGCAGGACCTCTGATGCTGGTCAAGGATGTTGAAAATGTAACCTATGATGAACTGGGAGAAATCGTACTTCCAAGTGGAGAGACGAGATTGTGCCGTGTTCTGGAAATCGATGGAAGCGATGCGCTGGTACAGTTGTTTGAGAGTTCTGCCGGCATCAACCTGAAGGAAAGTGCCGTAAGATTCACAGGAACAGGAACTGAACTTGCTGTATCACCTGAAATACTTGGAAGAGTATTCGATGGCATGGGCAGACCTAAGGATGGCGGCCCTGAGATAATACCGGAGAAAAAACTCAACATCAACGGCTTGCCGATGAATCCATCTGCCAGAGATTATCCGGCAGAGTTCATACAGACAGGAGTATCGGCTATAGACGGACTTAATACCCTCGTAAGAGGACAGAAGCTGCCTATATTCTCAGGAAGCGGACTTCCTCATGCGGAACTTGCCGCTCAGATAGCCAGGCAGGCTAAGGTACTTGGGGATGAAGGCGGAAACTTCGCAGTAGTATTTGCCGCTATAGGTATCACCTATGAAGAGGCTGACTACTTTGCTTCAGACTTCAGACGCACAGGAGCCATAGACAGAACGGTAATGTTCATGAACCTGGCCAATGACCCTGCCGTAGAGAGAATAGCCACTCCTAAGATGGCCCTTACTGCAGCAGAATACCTGGCCTTTGACCTTAACATGCATGTTCTGGTAATAATGACAGATATCACTAACTATGCCGAGGCCCTGCGTGAGGTATCGGCAGCCAGGAAAGAAGTACCGGGCAGAAGAGGATATCCAGGATACCTTTATACTGACCTTGCCACTATGTATGAAAGAGCAGGCAGAAAGAAGGGATTCGACGGATCTATAACCCTTATCCCTATACTGACAATGCCTGAGGATGATATTACTCATCCTATACCGGATCTTACAGGATATATTACAGAGGGTCAGATCATACTTTCCAGAGATCTTTACAGGAAAGGAATCAGACCGCCTATTGATGTTCTGCCGTCCCTGTCACGACTTAAGGATAAGGGAATCGGAGCCGGCAAGACCAGAGAAGATCACGCGGACACTATGAATCAGCTCTTTGCGGCATATGCCCAGGGCAAGGCTAATCTTGAACTTATGGCCATACTTGGTGAAGCGGCTTTGACAGACGTAGATCTGATGTATGCCCACTTCAGTGAAGCCTTCGAGAAAGAATATGTGTCTCAGGGATATGATAATGAAAGAAGTATCGAGGAGACCCTGGATCTGGGTTGGAAACTCCTGAAGATGCTGCCTAAGTCAGAACTTAAGAGAATCAAGGACGAACTCATAGAGAAGTATTTAGGGTAGGTGAGATTTCATGGAACGAATGAATGTAAATCCGACGAGGATGATGCTGACTTCCCTGAAACGACGTCTTGCCACTGCCACCAGAGGACATAAACTGCTGAAAGACAAGCGAGACGAGCTTATGAAGGAATTCCTGGATCTGGCCAGAGAAAACGGTCGCCTCAGAGAAGAGGTAGAAGTTAAACTGGCCGATGTATATAAGAACTTCAGGAGAGCCAATGCCATCGTGAGTAACGAAGTAATGGAAGAGTCTCTGATGTTCCCTAAGCAGGGAGTAGAACTGGAAGTAGGCAGTAAAAACATCATGAGCGTCGACGTGCCGGAATTTTCCTTTACGACTAAGGCTGAGGATCCTGCGGATATTCTGCCTTATGGATTCTCGAGAACATCGGGAGAATTAGATAATGCTATTTCCAAACTATCAGACATTTTCCCAATGCTGCTGGATCTGGCAGCCAAAGAAAAGGAAACGGCTCTTCTGGCAGCTGAGCTGGAGAAGACGCGCAGACGTGTAAACGCTCTGGAATATGTAATGATACCTAAGCTTCAGGTCACTATCAAGTATATCACCATGAAACTGGATGAGAACGAAAGAGGTAATCAGACCAGGCTAATGAAGGTGAAGGATATGATGCTGGAGGAGGCATTGCAGAAGAAGAGAGAACACGATATGGAAGCCATCAACAGATTGGAAAACAATCAGCAATAAGCAACACAAAGGCACTCGCAATAGACGCGAGTGCCTGTTACTTTTTTTGTTCAGCCGGAATTCAGACTTCCACTTCGACGCTTATGGTATCGGATATTTCCACAGGACCTTCTATGTAAACTGCCTGAAGGTTCCCGTCCTTAATATCGACAGTAGCAGTAACGGTGCCGGCCGGCTGTTGCAGGCGGAAAGCGTGGCTGCCGTCTGCGAAGCCGCTGGAAAGGGCTATGGCCACGGCCGTGGAGCCGGAAGCACAACTGCCTTCGAAATACGTGGTGTCTACATCCTTCACGTAGACCACGGGAGTCAGGTATTCCTTTGCGCTATCATAAAACATCACGCCCATGGCAGGCGGATCGTATTCCCCATTGACCACATCTTTGATCCTGTCGAAGTTTTCCTTTGTGGCTTCGGTCCCCTGCAGGACCAGATGCATAATGCCTCCAAGGTCCACAAGAATACCGCCTCCCGCAGGCAAAATCGACCATTCCACGGCTTTTACGGCAGAAACGGGCAGAGGCATCCTGATCTTGGTATAATTGCTCTCAGAGTCGATTTCTACAGTCAGTGGTTTCTCGCTGCCGCTGACATTTACCACGATAGAGGCCTTGCCGGTGATGTCCCGGGCTTCGGCAGCCATGAGCGCAAAGGATCTGGACGCGTTGCCGCAGAATTCCAGCCCGCACATTTCCATGCTGTCGGCGCTTTTCACGAAGGCCACCTGCTCTGCGTGGAATTTTTCTATGGCCAGCAATTGCGTCGCCACATGCTGATAATATTTTCGCTCAAAGGGATCCATGACAAAAATTGTTATATTGCCGGCGGGATCCGCTATGCGTACGTTTATTTTCTTTCTCATTTCAGACTCCTTTTCGTAAGTAAATAATACCATAAATACTGCACAAATAATGGGTTATTTTTCAGGGTACAAAAAATGTGCAATTACAACAAAAAACCGATATTGTACATTAAAAGACCAAATGTGTACATCGGGTATAGTTTACTATTGACATATGCTCCAGAGTGTGAGATATAATAGTTACAATATTCTGAATGAAATTCAAAAAAGGAGAGGAAAGGAAGGAAAGAAAAATGAGCAGAGAATGGCAGCAAAAACGTTTTCCGGCATTTGTCATGCCGGACGCAGTTTACTACCAGTCCATATGGGCAGTGAGAGATCTGGCCAGAATGGAGGAAAGGTTGAAGGAGTTGAATTACGATGTAGAGACAGGTACTTTCGGCAGCGGAATAGTGAGCGATGGCCGCAGGGATTATAACATATCCCGGCCGACAGAGAAAAAGGCTATAGAAATAGCTCAACTGGAGGGAAGAGTGAAGGCTATCAGAAAGGCCTTGGATGTAGTTCCGGATCCCTACAGGGATTTTGTCCTGGACAATGTGACTTTGAATAAGAAGGCTCAGGGTTATCCGACTAAGATCTGGAAGATATGGAAACAGCGTTTCCTGTTCAATGTTGCGAAGAACCTGTCGCTGATGTGAAAATAATTTACATAAATGTTAAATTATGTATTGTAAGGGGAGGAAAACTGTGTTATTATGTTATTGTGAATAAATGGAATCGAAGAGGGAAAGGAGGAAACTCCTGCGATGAACGGGGACTGCTGCGGCGGTCCCTTTTATATTTGCGGGAAATCACATGAGAAAACTTGGCAGGTTAAGTTTTGTAATAATCGCAGCATGCATGGCCTTCATATGCTGCACCGCCGTGAGCCACGGCACAGGTGGATTTTCGACGGGGGAGATAGGCGTCATATCGGCATCATCCAACGGCGTCAGATCAACTTTGGCTATCCAGGCCTCCAAGAAGCTGGCAGAGACCGGCGGGGAAGTCATATTCAGCATCAGAGCATCCACGGATGTAAGATCGTTTACGGCATACGAGGGAGTTCACAAGCGTCATGCGGTTTACAGGTTCAATGGTCTGGAAAACCAGCGTATCAGCATCAATGACGCAGAACACGCCGGGTCATCTTGCACGGCAGTACTCGGCAGCGATGGACGGTATAAGATAGTAGCCATGACACGTTTTGTGTGGGAAACCGAAAGGGGCAAGGTGGCCGAGGGATTTCCCAGATACTTTCGATACACGGTCAGGTCCGAGCCTATATATGTAACGGCCGCAGATGTAGACAGAATAGTCAATGCAGGCCACAGCAGCGATAGCAAGCCGGTCATAGTGACGGCCGTAGAAGGCAGCGTAGGCCATACTGAGAAATGGGACCGCAACAGAAACGATTATAACAGCAACTGTTCACCGGAAAATCGGAGGGGCAGCGAGGTGTTCTGGTCGGGAGAGAAATTCATATTGACTGCTAAGGTCACATCAGCAGACAGACCTTCAGCAGTCACAGCAGAGATCGAGGGCACGTCATATAAGGCGGCTCTTGTTTTCGAAGGCGGCGTCTGGAAGGGAGAATTATTTAACAGATCCATGATAGAACGGTGGGGCAGGAACGGCAGTGAGAAGCTGAAATTTCTCTTTACTACTTCGGCCGATGGCAAGCAGGTGACCGATCGAGTGGAAGTATTTGTGGACGACAGAGATAATTATTGGGAAATGCATAGAAAGGAGTAAGAGTGGAAAAAGGCAAAAGAATACTTGGAGTCATACTCATATGCTTAAGCATAGGGGCGCTGTTCGCCTGGGAAAAATGGGGACGCAATAAATTCATTTATGATGATATCGCTGTCCTTTCTCATAGTGTAAACAGAGGCACTGTGATCACGGAGGAAATGCTGGAAACAGCTAAGGTCGAGCAGTACAGCAAGGGAATGATAAAGCCTCAGGATATGAGCTGGCTGATTGGGAAGGAAGCGGGACAGTATGTCAGAGCAGAGATGCCGCTCTTCAGGGAGTATTTTGATGAAGAAGGACTTGCGGCGGACCAGTCCCAGGACAGGCATATGTTGAATGTGCCGGAAAACTGGATAGATTCATGCCCGGAGACCATTGAACGAGGCCGGGAGGCGTGTTTTTACAGCGGAGGGAGGCTCATAACCAGAGCATCGGTATCAGCAGTGAATACTGAAAGCAAAAGTATCGAGGTAGTAGCCAGCGAGGCTCAGGTAAAGGTTATCAGCAGGATAGCCGCTTCGGGAAACAAGTTTGTTATCTCATATGATTAACAGGAGGTGAACATTGAGCAGAAATATAGCACTTATAGGAGGGGATAGTCAGGTAGGTACTACCATGACGGCCCAGGCTCTGGCTGAAGACCTTGGCGCAAAGGGTGACCAGGTGCTTCTGGTCATGGCCAGCGGCAAGGCAGGCGATGACTTCTTTGTAAACAAGGAGGGGAAATCCATAGATGACATCAAGGCAAATCTGATAAACGGACATATGGACAGTTATGAATTGAGGCAGGCCCTCATAAGAGATAAGAACATATGGATACTTCCCGGAGTAAAGGACAGCATCTCTGCGGCATATTATAACGAAAGATCCATGAAACCACTGGCGGCAGCCTCGGAGAATATGGATCATGTGATCTTTGACTGCGGCAACGAACTGAGACTGGGGCTTGTTATCTCGGCAGTGGATCTGTGCGCGGAGAGATATTTCGTTCTGACCCAGCAGGAAAAGACCCTCAGAAGGTTTGGCGACATGAAGGAAAGAATACTCGATCCGTTGGATTTCAGCGGAAAGATAATAGTAAACAAACATCAGAGCAATGTGTCTCTGCTGACTCCCGGTGAAATAAGCAGGCAGTTTTCAATGGACGTAGCGGCCAGCATCCCCTATGTGGAATATGGCTGGCAGGCCGAAATCGAGAGGCAGACCCTTATGGGCACAGGACGCTATAGCAAGGCCATAGGCAATCTGTCAGACATAATCAAAGGAGAGAGGACGGAAAATAGTTCATGGATAAAGAATTTGATCTTGAAGAATACATGAATCAGGCCGCGCCGGGCGTAAAGGAGCGGAAAGAGGGAATGGAAGGGTTCATGACAGTATGTGATCTGGTAGGAAGACAATTCGATTCCGAGTGGGAAGAGACCGACGACAGATCCAAGAATCTTAAACTGGAGAGAGAAAAGAGAGCAATAATCGGATATGAGAAGGATGTTGGCTATTATAAAGAACGCATAAGAGAAATACTCAGAGAAAAGAAACTGGCTGAAAGCTGGTATCCATCCTGGTATTCTGATCTGACAGAGGCTATATTTGCTGAGCTTTACGGGCTTTCAGGGCTGGCACCCTGGGCTTACGACATGTGTGAAAAATACAGGACATCTTCATCGGCCAAGCTCATAGGAGACAGAATGTACTGCCTTATAGACGGGAAATCACAGCTGCAGCCACAGGTGATAAATGAGAAGAGAAGACAGCAACTTAAACGCACACTGCTTCTGGCAACTCCGAGGGAGAGGCTGGAGTACGGCTTTCACGAGGTATACCTGCATAATGGCATAAGAATAACCATATACTCCGGTGACAGGACCAAGGAAAATCAAGACGTCATGGTGTTCAGAAAGTATGTGCTGAAGGAACTCAGTTTCGAGCAGATGGCAGATCTGGGAACTATACCCGTCGGTGCAGTGGAATTATTCAAGACCATGGTAGCCATAGGCTTCAATGTGATATTTGCAGGTCAGGTAAGATCGGGCAAGACTACGTTCATGCAGACATGGCAGAAGTACGAAGACCCGGAAATGGAGGGACTGGCCATTGCCACGGATCCGGAAACCCCCTGGCATGAGATAATGCCCGGTGCCCCTATAATGCAGCTGATCGCCGACGGCAGACAGCTGGAATCCTTGACCAAGTCACTTTTGCGAGGCGACAACGATTACATTTTGTTAGAGGAGATGCGCGACGGCACAGCCTTCAAGCTGGCCCTGGATATAACCAGTACGGGAACCACCAGAAGCAAGGCAACCATCCATGATAATGATGCGGTAAATATACCCTATAAGATGGCGGCCAAGATCCGCGAGACTTACGGTGGCCATGAGAAAGAACTCATAGCGCAGGTGTATAAGAATTTCGATTATGTTTTGGAATTCAGTCAGCATCCCTTTGATAAGAGCAGGAAGATAATGAAGGGTATAACGGAGTTTTCCTACGATCCGGCTGAGGACAGGATCAGGGCTACATACATATGTAAATACGATTTCGAGAAAGGCACATGGCAGTGGAATGATCATATAAGCCGCGATAAGGAGAGGAAAGCGGCCCTGTATCGTGACGATCTGGGGAATATGCGGAAACTGCTGGGGTCGCTGGCCAGGGACGCGCCTATGGAGGGCGAGTCGAGCATCAGTCCGGCCTATTACAGAGGAGGTGGAGGGTCTTGGTGAACAAAATAATCTATGGGGTGTTTTTGCTGGGGGTGATCCTCAGTCAGATGCCGCTCATAAAGTCGCTGTATCTGGGGTTTGTGAACAGGTACAGACTCAGGAGGAGCCTGAGAGAATTTGTGCCCGATGAATATGACAGAAAGAGGGGACGGATATCCAAACATATCGATAGGCTCATGAAGGCCACCGACCTGACGAAGATATATGGGAAGCCTGAAATGTTTATTATCATAAGCCTCGTCATCTTCCTGGGAGTGGCTTTCGCTCTTTACTGGACTTTGGGAAGTACGACGGCGATCTTGATGGGATCATTCTGCGGAATGATGCCATATATGCTCATGAGGGTCAAGCTGAACGCCATGAGGATCGGAGGCTCCAGAGAAGGTGACATAATGATGCAGGAACTTCTGAGCAATTATAAGATAAATGATTACAATATGAAGGAGGCTATTGAGGTGACGGCAGCTACAATTGAAGATGCGCCTAACTCCAAAAGGCTGCTGTATGACCTTGCAAAGGGTTTCAATAAGGCGTATACGGCTGATGATATCAAAAGGGTATTGGATATATTCAAATACTCTCTTAACACATCATGGGGAAATGCCCTGGCGTCAACTATGTATTTTTCTCAGATACATGGTATCAAGGTGACCAATTCACTGGAAGATCTGTCCGAATCCCTCATAAAGAGCAGGAAGGTCATAGAGCATGGAAGAAGAGAAAATAATGAAGCATCGTTGATGCTGAAATATCTGGCGCCCATAAGTTACCTGCTGTCGGTGCTCTGCGCTTGTAAGTATTTCGGCTTTACATTGAACAAATTTATACGTTACCAATTCGGGACGGCTCTGGGGCTGCAGTGGTTTATGATCATGGCGGCTTTTTTTATATCCGGTGTCCTCATAAACGGTTTTTTATCCAGGGAGAAAATGGATATATGAAGATGAAAAATAAAATATGGTTCTTCCTCGGGTTCAGAAGATTCAAGGGCCTCAGAAAGAGAGGCATTGAAGATCTCAGAGAGAAGCGGAGAACATTCAAGGAGAAGGTGCTGGCTCTTGACAGGAACAGCCTGGAACAGGAAATATTCGGAAGCTGTGTGATCCTGAAAAATCTGGCCATAGTTCAGAGCAATATGCCTATGTCAACGGATTATATCCTGGAGGAACTTATGGAGAACAGTAATTTACTGCGAGGGTCATATGGAGAAATGCTATTCAGGTGGAGAAGCGGATACGGGCAGGATTCTTTCAATGTACTGGATGAAAGGATACACACTAAGGCGGCAAGAAATTTCGCCTTTATTCTTTCGAAAACAGAGCAGATAAACCCGGCGGAGCTGGTGGAATCTATGAGAGTCTTTGAAGAGGCATTCGCGGGAGACAGAATGACCAGGGCCATGAAGAGGGCTTCCAGAAAAAGTATAGTGACCACTATGGCGGCGACGGCTTCCATCTTCGCCATTTTGATGAACTTCTCAATAGTGGTAGTGTTCATGGACATGCTCAATATGATAGGTGGGCTGGAAGGAGGATTTTAGATGAAAAATCTAATCATAATAATCGGAACGATAATTCTGGGTGTTGTAATAGTTAACACCATGATACTGGGAGGTGGTGATGCCAGCCTGAAAGGGGCGGCTAAGAATGTAGTGGAAAAGGGAACCAATACGATCAATTCACTGGAGATCGGAGGAGAGTAGGTTGAAGAATTTAGTTATAATAATCGGCACTGTGATACTTGGTTGCATTATCTTCACCATGATAGCAGGAGACAGTCATAGCCTCAAGTCCGCAAGTAAAGGTGTTATGGATAAGACAATCGAACACTATGAGGAAATACAGTAAATGAAGAATCTCATAACATCGATGGCGTGTATAGCCATATTGCTGGCTTTCGTGCTTCAGTTCACCCAGAATCAGGTGGTTTACAATCATATAGTGTCCATAGACCAGGCCGTCAATACATTTAAAGAGGTAGTTAAACAGGAAGGCAGCATAACGGCTGTCAATGAGGCGGCACTGAAAGGCAAGATCAGTCATAGAACCGGCTGCGGAAGCGGTGAGATCACCGTTGCGGGGACACGAAGCAAAGTCATGAGAGGAAACAGGATACATTATCGCGTGGAAGTTCCTATCAAAGGAATAATCGGAGCTGCAGGATTCTGGAAGATCAGCAGAAAGGACAATCGCATAAACTATGTAATAGACAGGTATACGACCAGTGAATATATCGGTCGCAAAGGAGGATGATGCCTTGTGAAAAACCTCATAATCACCATAGGCATAGTGGTGTTTATCGTTACCATCACAGGCATGCAGTTTACCTGTAATCAGATGCTTCATACTAAGCAGGAAATGAAGTTCGCTGCAGATGAAGCAGCGGCTACGGCCGCTTTATGTCTGGATGAAGAGGCTTTCGGCGATGGCAACCTTTATTTTAACAAAGAGAAGGCCGGGGCTCAGGCAAAAGCCATGGCAGGTCTTAATATGCCAAAGGGAAAGTGTAAAGTTGATATAGAATTTTTTGCCGGTGAAAGACCGGCTGTGAAAGTAATTATTAAGAGAGGAAGGCTGACTGCCGTATCGAAATACGAGTATGTGGCCTATTGAAAGGAGAAATATGAATTATTTAAGATTTAAGAACAAGGTGGTGGATAGCATCAAGGATTATCTGCCGGAGGAGTTTAAGGAATATAACGTAGAAGTGGAAATGATCCCTAAGGTAAATGGATTCAAAGAAGCAATCATAATCAGCAAGTCCGACTGTAAAGACCCGACGCCTACATTATATGTAGATCAACTGTATGATCAATATAAGGTATGCAAAAATATGGATAAGGTATTGAAATTTGCAGCGGAGTTTTACATCTATGGGATAAACTATGGCAAAGCTATGGCGGAGTGTATTACTGTTGAGAACAGCGATGATACTGTAATAATGATGTTGATAAACAGAGATAACAACAAGGACTTACTGGAGACCATGCCGCATAGAGATTATATGGATCTGGCTATTGTTTACAGGCTGATAATGCCATTGCCTGACGGTAGCTTCAATACGGCGAATATAACTGATGATATGCTCGAAAGAATGGGAAAAACTGAAGAAGAACTTTTCAGTCTTGCTGTAGTGAACACTCAGAGAATACTGCCGCCACATACAGAGAATATAGGTGAGAGTGTAAATATTGTAACTAATGAAAAGGGTATCATAGGCGCTGTGGCAATGCTTTATGACGAGCAGCTGAAGAACCTTGCTGATATGGTCGATTCGGATCTGTATATAATCCCGTCATCTATACATGAGGTCATAACTATACCGGTCTACGATGCTGACCCGGATCATCTGGCTGAAATAGTAGCCGATGCAAATAATACGGTATTAAAACCGAAGGATGTTTTGTCGAATAGCGTGTATTACTATACCAGAAGCAGCGGATCCATAGATATAATCAGAGAGGGAATAGCCGTATGAAAAAGATCGTAGCCATAATACTCATATGTATGGCGTTTCAGTGCAGTATAGTCCTGGGCAGCATTACCATAACCTATGGCGAGGTGGAAAAGTCCGGGAATAAAAATGTCGAGGTAAACGCTGTAGGTACAGGCCAGGGCTTCGTACTAAAAGATAAAAATTATAAAGAGGGGTTGGATTATCTGGTATTCATTAATAACCGCGGCACCGGGAAGAAGAGTGATGACAAGCTCATAAGCATTTATGCAGTCAAGGTGCCTTCAGGTTTGATAAAATAACTGAGATATAGTATATCGTTTCATAAGGTTATTCGCAGAAAACCTGGGTATAAGAAACCCAAGTTAGAGAAGCGGAGGTACTATTATGGATATGAGTGAAGTGAAAATCAGAATATCGGATAAAGCTAAGGAAAAGATACGTGAAATAGAGGAGTCTGGTATGCATCTCAGAATGACGGTAATCAAATCGGGTTGCTGCAGTTATACCTTTGACATGTATCCGGATAAACTCAGGGGTGACGACGAGCTGATACACGTTGAAGGCTTGCCGTTGATCATTGCGCCTTCTGCCAAACCTTTCATCAGGGACATCGACCTAAATTATGGCAGGTACGGAGCTTTTAAGAAATTTATAGTAAAGACTAATTGACTATGATAATACAGGCTAATAACAATTGAAAGTTCATATACAGAAGAGATCGGCTAGTTCTGGTCTCTTTTGTTTTGCAAGCAGGCACAGCCTGTTTTTTTGTGTAGAGAAGGAGGATGAATGAAAGTAAGTGATTTGTTGAAGAGGGGGCTCGTAATTATGCTAATAGCCCTGCTCATGATCGGGTTTTCAGTCAGTGCGGAGACATTTCCGGGCAATGAAGCCGGAATCTCCCATGGCGCAGTGACTAAGGAGTGCAATGTAAAGGCGTATTTTTACGCAGATACGGGGGTCCATACATATTTCAGTGCTACCACATCGTATATGGGAAAGCCCATAACTATGAAGGGATCCTGTACGGAATATGATGCGCAGAATTTATACGATAGTCAGGGCAGGCATTCTATGGTGAAAAAGACACAATCGGATCTGCGTACTAAAATTGCGTATCTGGCAGAAACATCGGGGAAGTACAGTCTTACGCCTAAGACGAACCCGCGTTACAGATACATAGTTTGCGCGGCTCTTTGTATGGCCAATTACAGATACGGCGCCACAAAATACAATCATAAAAGCGCCGGATCCTATGAACGTCAGAATGGCGATAAGGAGCAGATACAGAAGTTATTTGATCAGGCTAAGGCTTTAGATGCTGCACCTGACAATTTCGAATGCTTTTATGTGAACCTTAAGGGCGGCGACCAGCAGGACATGGTTTTTTGGTCCCTGCACCCGGCTTACGGATATATCAAGATAACAAAAAGTTCTACAGTGCCGGCTTATGCAGACACATATTCACTTAAGGGCGCGCAATATACCATTTACAAGGGCTGGAGCACCTCCGGCGCGCAGGCCGATGTACTTACCATAGGTTCTAGGGAAAAGTCGGGTAAGCTGAGCGTAGGAAAGTATTGCGTAAAAGAGACAAGAAGCCCGACCAACGGAAAATACAATAAAGACAAGAAATTGTATAAGGTCACCGTAAAGAAAAATGTAACTATAGTAGTCAAGAGCAAGGATGCTCCTAAAATGGGTGGTCTGAAGGTGGAGAAGCAATCTGCAGATCCAGCTTATACGACAGGGAATGTGTATTCTCTTAAGGGAGCAGAATATACAGTCTATGACAGCAATGGCAATCAGGTGACAGGCATGATGGTACAGGATGGTGACAAGGCAGGAATACCTGTAGATGTGCTGACTACCGATGAAGACGGCGAAAGCGAAACTGTAGCTATGAAGTACGGAAATTATACCGTAAAAGAAACCAAAGCTCCCGAGGCATATGAGTTGGATGAGACTGTACATGAAGTTAGCATACTGGAAGGCGCGGATATCACAGAGCCGGTAGTCGTGAACAGCATTGAAAAATTCCTTTCTTCGCCTTTGGAATTTATGCTGGAAAAGAAAGGCGACCGAACTTTCTGGTATGATGATATTCCCAGCCGGGCAGGTGCCATATTTGAGGTCAGGTATTACGATGGATATTACACAGCAGAAGATATAGAAGCCGGGTCTAAAACAGGCACAACCGCAGGAGAAGATACAGATGAGTCTTATGAAGATAAAGATTCTGATGTAGACAGCGAATTGGGTGATGGTGACGGTGACTCAGGAGAGGAAGAAGCAGGAGACGTTGCAGAAGAAGAAAGTAGCCCAGCAAGCATTATTCGCACCTGGCGTTTTGTTACAGATGAAAACGGTCGTATATCCTACGACGCAGCCCACCTTTTGTCAGGCAGTGATGACCTCTATAGAACCAGTGACGGTACGCCGGCCGCAAGACTGGGCACATACACATTCCAGGAGATCACGGCGCCTCCGGGTTATCTGATCAATTATAATACCATAACCACGCAGCTCAGATCTGACGGCATGACGCCGAAGGCTGTGGTATATAACGATGGAAATCCGGTGATACAGCCGGAGGCTTTCCAGCTGGTCAATATACATATAGAGAAGAAAGACGCTGAAACCGGCGGATCTGTGGCTCAGGGCTACGGCACATTGCAGGGGGCGGAGTTTTCCATAGAGAAACTTCGAGATGGCACAAAGGATACCTGGGAAAAGGCCGGCAATGTCACTACCGATGCTAATGGTTACGGGGTTTTGGAAAATCAACTGCCGGGAGCATATCGGATAATAGAGACAAAGGCGCCGTCAGGCTATGGGATCAATCACGAGATAATCTATAAGAACTGTCCGAGAAATGATGATTATACGGCATATTTCGACTACACGGCAACTGCCTATGACCATGTTACGACACTTCATGTGAGCAAGGTTTCATTCACAGGTGAGGAAGAACTGTCGGGGGCCCATCTCACTTTATTTGACAGCGCGGGCAAGGTAGTAGAGAGCTGGATATCGACTGGCACTGCACATATCATTAAAGGCCTGGCAACAGGTACATACAGGCTTCACGAAGACCTGGCACCCTTGGGATACGCCACGGCCGGCGACGTAGAAGTGAATGTAGGCAATGGGAATCCAGATCAGTACGTAACAATGACGGATAAGGTCATAAGAGTCGACATAAGCAAGGAAGATCTGTCGACAGGAGAACCGGTAGTAGGAGCTGAGCTGCAGATAAAAGATAGTAATGGAGAGGTTGTGCGTCGGTGGATTACAGGGAAAGAACCAACCAGAATAGAAAAACTGCCTGTGGGAGAATATACGCTTACGGAAATATTGGCGCCTGACGGCTATATGACCGCAGCCGATTTGAAATTCACTGTACTGGATACAGGTGAAATACAGAAAGTAACTATGAAGGACGAACGCGTAACGCCACATCTTTCCAAAACGGATTCCATAAAGGGCGAGGCAGAACTTTATAACAGTCCGGGACCGCAGACAGTTACAAGGACCCCGAAGACAGGAGACAACTCTAAATTGATACTGTACGCCATACTGTTTGCAGCGGCCTTGGTAGCCTTGGCAGCAGTATTGCATCAGAGAAAGAAAATCAGAAAGGAAGACTAAGAAATGAAGAAGAAAATATTAACAGCAATAACAACTATGTGCCTGGTATTTGCAATGATACCGTCTACAGTATTCGCGGGAGAGACTACGGGAAGGGCTGCATCTAAGGCTCTGGCAAGAACGCAGATCGAGACCAACGTGATAATAAAAGATGTGAAGGTAACTTTACCGGGCAGCAATTTCGATATGCTACCTGATTTCACAGTTATCGGAGCTAAATATACGGGAAATCCCATAGTTCCGCCTATTACCATAAATCTTTCCAACGGCAGCGAACTGGTATGCGGTCGCGACTACACTATAACTTTTGCGGATAATATCATGCCGGGCACAGCCAGCTACGTTATCACCGGCACCGGCAGGTACGGCGGCATGCACAAAGGTACCTTTGTTATAGACAAAGCTGACATAGGCAGGGTGGCATCGGTCATGGCCCTGGGTGCGGCCGTATACAATGGCAGGCAGCATACTCCGAAGTTCAGCCTGGCAGCCCCATCACAGTATGGCCCTTTGATCAAGGGGAAAGACTACACAGTGACTTATGGAGATAATGTTGAAGTTGGCCTCGGTTATATAACAGTAAATGGTATGGGGAACCGCTTTAAGGGGTCGGCTCAAACGGCCTTCTATATAGAAAGAGCCAATATAGCATCAGCATCGACTGCCGCTGTAGCCGATGAACTATACACTGGCCTCGCATTCACGCCTCAGCCCCAGTGGGCAGTATATGAAGGAATGAATCTGATAAACGGTCAGGATTATACTTTGTCATATATCAACAATGTTGCAGAAGGCACGGCAAGCGTAGTCATGACGGGTATCGGAAAATATCAGGGAACTAAGGTTGTACCTTTCAGAATCGTCAAGATACCGGAAATCGTAACAGGATTCAAAGTAAAGAAGCAGAGCAAAAACAGGATAAAGATGTACTGGCATAAGGCCAGCAATGTGGAAAAGTATCAGATACGCATCTGCCAGGATAAAAAATTCAGGAAAAGCGTAAAAAAATACACCATTAAAAACTATAACAGTGCATTGAAGGTAGCATCCAAATACAGGAAATGCTACATACAGATAAGAGGCTGCGCGACCCTCAATGGAAAGACCATCTACGGGCCGTGGAGCCGTATGTGCAGAAAATAATTACCCTACACGTTGAAGAGGAAGGTGATGATATCGCCGTCCTTGACAACATATTCTTTACCTTCGGAGCGGAGCAGACCTTTTTCCTTGGCTTTGGACATGCTTCCATCACAGCTGTCCATAAGGGCAGCATAGTTGATGGTCTCAGCGCGGATGAAGCCTTTCTCGAAGTCGGTATGTATCTTACCGGCTGCCTGAGGAGCCTTGGTGCCATTTGTAATGGTCCAGGCCCGGGTCTCATCCTCTCCGGTGGTGAGGAATGAAATCAGATTCAACAGTTTATATGAAGCCTTGATCAGTTTGTCCAGACCGGATTCTGAGATGCCCAGCTCCTCCAGGAACATAGTCTTCTCATCGTCGTCCAGTTCTGAGACTTCCTGCTCTATTTCGGCGCAGATAACGACTACTTCAGCGCCTTCGCCTTCTGCGAAGTCGCGTACAGCCTTGACATATTCGTTGTTGGAATCGTCGGCAGCATCGTCTTCAGCTACATTTGCTACATATATTATCGGTTTATAGGATAAAAGCTCCAGAGTATCAACGAAGGCGGCCTCGTCGTCGGTGAGCTCCATAGCTCTGGCTGATTTTCCTGTTCCCAGGAACTCGTTTACCTTCTGGAGGATGACCAGCTCCTTTGCGAGACTTTTGTCGTTCTTGGCGCCTTTTTGAGCCTTTTGGATGCGTTTGTCCAGAGACTCCATGTCAGCCAGTATAAGTTCGGTGTTTATAGTTTCTATATCATCGAGAGGATCTATTTTCCCTGATACGTGGACTATATTGTCATTTTCAAAGCATCTTACCACGTGCACGATGGCCGCTACCTCTCTGATGTGACCGAGGAATTTATTTCCCAGGCCTTCACCTTTGGATGCGCCCTTTACCAGACCTGCTATGTCGCAGAATTCTATGGTAGTGTAGATGGTTTTCTTGGAATGATGTATATCGCTCAGCACTTTGATGCGTTCGTCAGGGACCGTAACGACTCCGACGTTTGGCTCAATAGTGCAGAAAGGATAATTGGCAGCCTCCGCGCCGGCCTTGGTTATGGCGTTGAAGAGGGTGCTTTTGCCTACATTTGGAAGGCCTACTATGCCTAATTTCATTGCTTGTTTGCTCCTTTGCTAAGTTCTTTTTTGTACAAAATAATATATATCACGAGGCAGACTATGAAAGCCACCGCGCTTATTACCTGTGCCTGCCTGAAAGGGCCGATCATGAGACTGTCCGTGCGCAGATGCTCCACGCAGAAACGTTCCACAGAGTACAGCATGCCGTAGAGACATACGATCTGACCCGGGAAAGCCCGTCTTTTGTCCACCCACAGCAGAAACCAGAACAGCGCGAAGCACCATAATGATTCATATAAAAATGTAGGATGAACGTATTGCCCGTCGACCAGGATCGCCCATGGCAGATCCGTTGGAGTGCCGTGAGCCTCGGAGTTGAAGAAATTTCCCCAGCGCCCGATGGACTGAGCCAGTGCTACTGCAGGAAAGACCAGATCGGCCATTTCCAGGAACCTGATCTTATAGTGCCTGCAGACCAGCAGAGCGACTATGAGCCCTGCGATGATGCCGCCGTGTATGGCAAGGCCTCCCGCTCGCGTATTGAGAATCATACTGGGATATTCTGAATAGTAACTCCAGTTAAAAATCACATAATAAGCTCGCGCTCCAAGGATGGAGAAGGGGATGAGCCATATGGCGAAGTCGATCACGTGCTCGCTTTCTATGCCGTGTCTGGGCGCCCGTTTGTAACATATTATTATGGCCAGTACGAACCCCAGACCGATGAGGATCCCATACCACATTATGTCGACGCCGAATATTGTAAAGGCGATTGGACCCGGTGATGCCATGAAAATCCTCCTTTCTGCAGTAAAACATATTCCATTATACCGTGATTTCTGTTAAAATTCAATGTATGAAGTACGAAAACATTGTAAAAGGAAATTTCATAGAAAGGCCCAATCGCTTCGTGGCTCTGGTGCGCATAGGCGGCGAAGAAGTGCGGGTCCACGTAAAAAATACCGGCCGCTGCAGGGAATTGCTGGTGCCGGGGGCTGTAGTTTACCTGGAGGACTTCGACGGCCGCATGGGAAGCCGCAAGATGCGATACTCTCTCATCGCCGTGGAAAAAGGCGACCTGCTGGTGAATATGGACTCACAGGCCCCGAACAAAATAGCCGCTGAAGGGCTTTTGTCTGGCCGTATTCTTCTGCCGGACATGGACAGACTGACGGTAGTAAAGGCCGAACAAAAATACGGCAATTCGCGTTTTGATTTTTACATAGAGGACGAGGCGGGCCGCAAAGGCTGGCTGGAGGTGAAGGGCGTGACTCTCGAGGATGACGGCGTTGCCAGCTTCCCCGATGCGCCGACGGAGCGTGGACTCAAGCATGTCAACGAACTGTGCCGGGCGAAAAGCGAGGGCTTCTCAAGTTACGTTTTGTTCATAGTTCAAATGAAGGGTATGCGTTGGCTGGAGCCGAATGATGACCACGACCCGGATTTTTCAACTGCGCTCAGGCAGGCCAGCACGGAGGGCGTCCATGTGATCGCCTGGGATTGCCGGGTTAAGCCTGATGAAATCGAGGCTGACGAGCAGGTCATGGTAAGGCTCTGATATGCGCCCGTAATTATTTATACAAATAATCAAAACACCTGTTGAAATCATTTCCGGCAGGTGTTATACTATACCTACTAAAAGAACATTTGTTCGTGTTTGAAAGATGCTATTGATCGGGAGGTGTGTGAGTATGACTGTATTGCAGGTAGACGCCAATTCTGCATATCTGAGTTGGACGGCGGCAGCCCTGCTGGAACAGGGATATCCCGTCGATATAAGAACGGTACCGGCAGTGATTGCCGGAAACCCTAAGAACAGGCATGGAATAATTCTGGCCAAGTCCATACCTGCCGGGAAACTGGGCATAGGCACGGGTGTCAGCTTGTTTGAAGCTCGCCGGAAATGTCCTGAACTGCTGGTCTTTCCGCCGAACTTCGATCTGTATCTCGGGTGCAGTGATGCTATGTATGAAATTTTAAAGGAATATTCCCCGCTTATAGAGAGATACAGCGTAGACGAGTGTTTTTTAGATCACAGGACGTGCGCAGGTCATCCTGCGTCGCCTGTGGAAACAGCTTATGAAATAAAGGAACGTATTAAAGCCGAGTTGGGCTTTACTGTAAATGTAGGAGTGGGCCGCAACAAACTGCTTTCTAAAATGGCCTGCGAACTTGAAAAACCGGATAAGGTCCACTGCCTGCTTACAGATGAAGATATACGAGATAAGATGTGGCCTCTGGATGTGAGGGAGTTGTTTATGGTAGGCAGGGCCACTACACGCAGGTTGGGAAAGATAAATATCAGAACCATTGGCGGCCTGGCGAAAACCGATCCCTTGTTACTGAAGGCTATGTTTAAAAGCCACGGCACGCTTATATGGGAATACGCCAACGGCATAGATAATGGCCGGATAATACCAAACGACCAGATCGTGCAGAAGGGCATAGGGAACAGCATGACGATCAAATATGATCTTTTGGATCCTCAGGAAGCCAGGTCGTATTTACTGTCTTTGACAGAAAGGGTAGGCGGACGATTGCGCCATCACAGGTGCAAAGCCAGTCTTGTAGTTGTCAGCGTATGCACCGGTAGTTTTATTCGGTACACGCATCAGCTCAAGCTGCCTTTCTTCACATCAGATACTACGACCATATACAGATATGCCTGCCGGCTTTTATCAGAATCCTGGAAAGGTGAGCCTATAAGGCAACTGGGAGTGCGGGTAGGTGAATTCGTTCGTGATGATGAATACCAGCTGACAGTTTTTGACGTGGAAACAATAGAGAAGGACGAAGCCCTTAACGATGCTGTAGATCAGATAAGAAGCAGATTTGGCTCAGAGGCTATTTACCGCGGTGTCTTCGCAAACTCTGATCTGAACCCTATTGAGGGTGGAGTAAACGGCGGCAATTTTCTTATGATGGGAGGTTTCAGACAATGAAAATAGTAGCGAAACCGGTGGATATGATAGCAACATTCAGCGTGCAGGGAAAACCTACGCCGTATAAATTCAGATATGAAGATCGCTCAGGGCGGCGTATAGAGGTCAGGATAGATAAGATAATAAGTGCTGACAGCAGAAAACTTGCCGGAATAGATTCTATAGTATACACATGCCAGTCCGAGATAGATCAGACACTGCGGATCTTTGAATTGAAGTATATAGTGGGGCAGTGCAGGTGGGAGTTATATAAGGCATAATAGCTCAGGTCTGGAATCCATGAGCTTATATAAGAAATAAAGCAAAATAACGATTATAAACCAAAAAACAGGTTGACAGGGGCCGGGAATTTTGGTAGTATATTTCTTGCAGTGATTTCACATAATGCAATGTGGCGGTGTAGCTTAGTTGGCTAGAGCGTCCGGTTCATACCCGGAAGGTCGGTGGTTCGACTCCACTCGCCGCTACCATTATGGGCGTTTAGCTCAGCTGGGAGAGCATCTGCCTTACAAGCAGGGGGTCATAGGTTCGAGCCCTATAACGCCCACCAAATCACTACATTCAAAGTATATGTAAAGTATATGCAGAGAAAATTGCGAAGGACTGAGCAACGCAGTAATTCACAATTTTAAAGATTCAAAGTATACGCAGAGAAAATTGCGAAGGACAAGGCGCACAGTGTGAGGAGCGAGAGAAACGTACTTTTGTACGTGATCGAGGACGAGGACTGAGCAACGCAGTAATTCACAATTTTAAAGATTCAAAGTATACGCAGAGAAAATTGCGAAGGACAAGGCGCACAGTGTGAGGAGCGAGAGAAACGTACTTTTGTACGTGATCGAGGACGAGGACTGAGCAACGTAGTAATTCACAATTTTATCAAGTATGAGGCCAAGTAGTTCAGTTGGTTAGAATGCCAGCCTGTCACGCTGGAGGTCGACGGTTCGAGCCCGTTCTTGGTCGCCAATTTTTTACTTAATTGTTCCATTATGCTTTGCATTTGCAGGGCATATATGGTACAATTACAGTTACTATGGTGGGTATAGTCAAGTGGTTAAGACACAGGATTGTGATTCCTGCATGCGTGGGTTCGAGCCCCACTACCCACCCCATTATATTGTTCGCGATGGGGTATCGCCAAGTGGTAAGGCAATGGATTCTGATTCCATCATGCGCAGGTTCGAATCCTGCTACCCTAGCCAATATCGAGACGCGATCTAATCGCGTCTCACAATTAATGAACTGGGCAACACAGCAGTTCACAATTTTATCAAGCATATGGCGACATAGCCAAGTGGTAAGGCAAAGGTCTGCAAAACCTCTATTCCCCAGTTCGAATCTGGGTGTCGCCTCCAAATGAAAACCTGTAATCGCAATGATTACAGGTTTTTCTTTGCATTAATATTTTTATGGCAGATAGCGAAATGGTCAAGTTTTTGCGACTTTTCTGTGACAACTTATTAGCTGTTCACCTCAGACAGTATCATATCGAGATCTTCCCGGCAGCCGCCGCACTTGTCGCCAACTTTGGCGACCTCGCAGAGGGTCTTAAGATCTCTGATGTTGTTTTCCTTTATCATGTCTTCAATTTCACCACGGGTGACATGATAACAAAGGCATACTTCGTAATCTCTGGATTCCTTATCCATATATAAACCTCCAATCCGATTTTCTATATTAATATACCACAAATAAAAAAGATGTACACACACACCGTACATCTTTTTTATTTATCTTATTGTAGAAGTATAAGTTATAAGAGTTGTTATATATTAATTATAGAAGTAACAATTTTAGTAGTTTGAAGCTGCTGTAGGGTATTCGCTTGTGAATGATGAAGTCTTGAATGCAGATGCTCTGCTATGACTCTTGAATCCTTTGGATCCTTTCAGGAAGTAGCTGTAGTGGCTATCTCCTGCATCCCATGTAGAATCTACGTTATAATATTTGCTTCCAACCTTTACTATGTTCCATGCATGTCCTTCGCCGTAGCTTGAACCTGTTATAACTTTTGCATCAACGCCTGCTGCATCGCACATTCTGTAGAACAATGTTGCATAACCCTGGCAAACTGCTTTGCCTTTGTTCAGTGCTGCATATGCAGTGTACTTAGTTGCGCTGGATGAATTGTAGTCATACTTTACATGCTGGGTGATCCATTTATATATTGCCTTTGTCTTGGCGTAATTGCTCTTTCCGCTTAATTTAAGTGCCTTAACTGTTTTGTTGAGCTTTTTTTCAAATGCTTTATCCTGGCTCAATGTTGTCTTATATTTCATCTTGTATGTGAATTCGTAATGTGTATTTCCGTTTGATGTGTAGTAACTCCAGTTAACATTGTATCCGTTATAAACGCTGTACTTGTAGTAGTCGCCTATATCACTGCTTGCGATCGCGTTATTGAAAACGCTCTTGCTTACTTCTGATCCGCTATCATTAGAACTTACAACGCTTACTTTGATGGTGTTGCTGTGGTTTATTATATTCTGCATCATATACTGTCCAGCTGCTGCCGTTGAAGTATACTCTGAGCTTGCATATGTATTCTGGGTGGTTCCAGTTAACAGCATTACTGCTGCAACTATAGTTGCCATCGCCAGTATTGTTATTCTCTTCATCATGTTGGTCTTCATGATTTCCACCTCCTGTAACTTGAAACTTATTATCTCTTTTTGTAACTATATAGTAACCTATAAGTAACCAAAGGTCAATAGTAAAAGTTACTTTTTAGTTACCTTACGATTAAAAAACTTTGAAAAATAATTTTGCCAAAGAACATAATACAATATATTGTAGAAATATAGAAAATTAATAAATTATAGCACAACATATTGCGTAAAATGAGAAAACTGCTCAGCGTAATTCTTACCTTTATTATGTATATATTGGCCATAAAGTTACTTTTAGGTTACCAAAATACGTTGAAAACTAGTAATATCAATGGTTGGAGAGGCTGACGCCGTAACCATCGTTAATTTCCATGAAATCTGAAAAAATACATCGAATGGTGTTACCTAGAAATAACTGTGATATAATATAAGGTTAATGTATTGTCAAATATGTCAAATTTGATGTAAAATAACACTGGGAGGCTGATAGAAAATGGATAATAATGAAACTAGATTATATGAAATATTTAATGAAACAGGGATCACTGATTATGTGGTCCATGAGCATGATGCGATTTTTTCCACAGAGGATGCTGAAGAAAAAGGTTTGATCATGGAAGGCCTTAACTTGAAAAATCTTCTGATCAAAGATAAGAAACGTGGGAATTATTATATGCTGATCATGGATGACAATCATCATATGGATACCAAGCATTATAAGCAGGTGACAGGTTGGACCAAGATCAGATTCTCTACTGAGGAGGAAATGTGGGATCTGCTCCAGCTGAAACCCGGATCGGTCACTCCATTTGCTTTGTTTAATGATGTAGATAAACAGATCACCGTGGTACTGGAGAAGATGATCGTAGATGCTTCTGATGATGAGCTGGTCAATTTTCATCCATGCCGGAACACGGCGACACTTTCATTAAAGAAAAAGGATTTTATGAAGTTCCTTGACTATGTGGGTAACAAAGTTATAGAAGAGCAATGACCGTCAGGAGAGAACTGCTGGCCGTAAGCAAAAAATGGTAAAGTAAAGGGGCGGTTGTGACCAAACAACCGTCCCTTCGTCGATAATAATTTCAATTCACAGCGTTTAAAAAAACACTTCCTTCTTTTCGGTAACTATAAAGTAACACACTCCGCAGCACTTGTCAATAGAAATAGTTAATTTTGGGTTACTAATATCTCAACTATATTTCACAGGGCGCAGCTAAGGTAACCGACAGTCTGATAAGGCAAAAAGTATACAGGATATTTGTTAAAATACCATTGACTATTGAAGTAAAAATGTTATACTTTATCTACTCAAAGCGATAAAGCGATGAAGAGCAAGGGATGAAGTAGAAGCCTTTGCGTAATAAGTCTCATCCGTAGGGATGTGGCGTATGAAGGAGGGTGAGTCCACCAGAGGTGAATATTAACAATCATAGAGATTAGTATCAGCTGTATAGTTGGATCTGTGGTTATCCGGCAGGAACATGAAACGTGAAACGGGAAGCAAGGATCAGGGAACATAGGAGCATGTACCAGGAAACATAGGAGCGTGAACCAAGGGAACGTAGGAACGAGAAACAGGTGACGTAGGAACGGGAAACAAGGGACATGGAACGTGAGCCAGGAGTCGTGGAACATGGAACGTGGAACAGAGAACGGAAGCCGAGGATCTGTGCCAAAGCAGAAAGTTATGATAATCCGCCGTGAGGCTGGATGATAGATAAGACGGACGCTTTGGAGGGAATTAATATATGCAGCTGATACTTTTTTATTGCAATTGATGATCACGACCGGGCAGGAAGTCCGGCTTTTTTATTTGCTGATAAAAGTAATTTGGAGGCAAAATAAATTCCACAAACTTTGGATACTCACAATAGAAAAGGGCCCTTGCCATTAGCAACAGCCCTTAAAACAATCGATCCATATTTAATTTTCTTTTCAGAAAACATATCGTAATCTATGTCAATTTTTCTTCCTATCTATAAATCAACCTCGGAATACTGCTTTGCCACGTTCTCGTAGCTCCAAAACTCATTCTGCAGTTTCCACAACTGTATTACGATAACTATTGTGGGCTAGCGTCCTGCTCCAGCAACTTCTCTTATCAAGTAGTCGATCAGTGCTTTCCGGTAGGTTATCACCTGCGCCCGTTTCAGTCATACTGTCTGATTTCTAATCCTACTGATCAAGTTCCTGAAGCGAAAGGCTACGCCCTGATATGTCTCCTGGTCCGGTAATTCTATGCTGCATTGGCCCTCACTCCTTTCTTTCTTTCTTCTGGATGTACTTTATTTAGTACATCTTCTATGGCTACATAGTAACGCTTTAACGCAAGAAAGTCAATAGCTTTATTGAAAATACCAGAAAATACCAAGATTTACCTTGGCTTCATGATGTTTACTTAAAATGATATTCATGTTATTATATTCTCTGTATCGTGGCAGCGTAGCCACGGAGAAATCGAGGAGTCAAAATTATGCAATTATTAGAAAGAGTACCTGATTGTAATGGTTGCGGTGCCTGCGTCGTCGGATGCAAGGACCGCTGTGTCAAGATGATAAAGGATGAAAACGGATATTTCAGACCGGTGGTAGACGAGGGCGGATGTAACAAATGCAACAACTGCATTCTGTACTGCCCGTTGTACAATCCGGTGGAATTGCCTGAGTTCAGCCAGTATTACGACTATAGCGACGACTATTATAACAGAGATATGCCTAAGACATACAGAGCTACTTTGCGCGAGGCCAAGACAGGGAAGGTTACGGAATTTGCAGGGACCCTTTGTCAGATAGCGGGACTTAAGTCGCTGATGGGCGATAAGCTCAGACCTAATCTGAAGCTTTATCCGCTCCATTGCGACCCTGATGAACCTAAGAGACCTGAATGTGTGAAATGCCAATATATTAAAAGGTAAGCAGCATTTAAGAAAGGCAGATATGGAAGTTAAAGAAAGAAAAAAAGAACTCAGAAAGAAGATCAGAGTCATCGACCGTTCTCTGACGCCTGACTATTGCCGGGAGGCAAGCAGGATCATCTGTCAGAAGATAACGAGGCTGGAAGAGTACAAAAAAGCCAGCATGGTATTCTGTTTTGTCGGCGTAGGCGCAGAGCCGGACACGACGGCTATAATAGAAGACGCCCTGCACCGGGGAAAACGCGTATGCTTACCTTTGTGTATGGATGACACGACTATGCAGGCTATGGAAATCACCGACATTGACAAAGATCTGGTGCCGGGGGCTTATTATGACATACCGGAGCCGAGGCAGGGCCTGCCTGTAGTAGATGCCTGCGACATAGACTTCGCACTGATACCCTGCGTTACCTGCGATCACAAAGGCAACCGCCTGGGTCATGGTAAAGGCTATTACGACAGGTATCTGGCGGATACGGGATTCCGTAAGGCTATGATATGCTATGAGAAGCGTACTGTCGCCGAGGGCGAGATTCCTGTGGAAGAATTTGATAAGACCATAGAAACGGTGGTCACTGATGCTGAATAATTTCATCGTATGTCTGGAGGCAGTACTGCCAATGTTCATTCTCATGGTCATAGGCATCTGCGTCAGACGAGGAAAACTCCTGACCAGGGACGAGGTCAGAAAACTGAATCATATGGTATTCGTTGTGTTTTTCCCGCTGATGATGTTCGAGAATCTCTACGGAGCTGATATCAAGGACGCCCTTAACGTGAAGCTGATAATCTTCGGAGTAGCCTGCGTGCTGGGTGTGTTCTTTATTTCCATGCCTGTAGTTTTCCGCATTGAAAAGAATTCTCAAAGCCGGGGTGCCATGATACAGGCCATATACAGAAGTAATTTCGTGATCATGGGCATACCTGTGGCTATGAATATTTACGGCAGGGGAAATCTGGCTGTGACGGCTATGATGGTAGCTATCATCGTGCCTTTATATAACGTAATGGCAGTCATCACATTGGAAACTTTCAGGAAGGGAAAGCTGAAGCCCTGGCGCATAGTCAAGAGTGTTCTGACTAATCCTCTGATCATTGGAGCATTCGCCGGAATAATTTCGGTTGTTTTCAATATCAGATTGCCGGGTATATTAGAATCTGTGGCCAGCGATATGGCAGGGGTGGCAACACCTATGGCCCTGATCATTCTGGGGGCATCCTTTGACTTTCAGAGTCTGGGCAGAACGGCGAGGAATACCGTGGTTTGCGTCATTGCAAGGCTCGTAATAGTGCCGGGCCTATGTCTGTCACTGGCGGCATACCTGGGGTTCCGAGGGATAGACTTTGTTACTCTGGTAGCTATGCTTGCGGCGCCTACGGCGGTATCGTCATTTACCATGGCAGAAGACATGGGAAGCGATGGGGAACTTGCAGGGAACTGCGTAATATTCTCATCGGCAGCAGCGTGCTTTACCATGTTCCTTTGGTTGTTTATATTTAAAAACATTGGAGTGTTTTGATAAATTATATTGATTAATAATAAAGGAGAAAAATAATTATGGCAGATTGTAATCACGATTGTGGTTCTTGCGGTGAAAACTGCGAGGAAAGGGAAAATCCGGGGATCCAGAAGGCTCCTATGAATAAGGAGTCCAACGTCAAGAAGGTAATCGGCGTAGTCAGCGGCAAGGGCGGCGTAGGTAAATCCTCCGTAACCTCCATGCTGGCAGTAGCGGCTCTCAGACAGGGCAAGAAGGTAGCGATACTCGATGCTGATATCACAGGGCCGTCAATACCTAAAATCTTCGGCATAACTGATAAGGCAACAGGTTCGGACGACAGGATCGTACCGGCTGTAACAGAGGGCGGCATCAAGATAATATCTCTGAATATGTTCCTTGAGAATGATACGGATCCTGTAGTATGGCGTGGTCCAATGCTGGGCGGAGTCATCCAGCAGTTCTGGAGCAATGTAGTCTGGGGAGACATAGATGTAATGTATGTGGATATGCCTCCGGGAACAGGCGATGTAGCCCTGACAGTTTATCAGAGCCTGCCTGTTGACGGAATGGTCATTGTCACATCACCTCAGGAACTGGTTTCCATGATCGTTGCCAAGGCAGTGAAGATGGCGGAAATGATGGACATTCCTGTAACAGCTATAGTTGAGAATATGGCATATTTCAGATGCCCTAACTGCGGTATGGAACATAAGATCTTCGGCGAAAGTCACGTGGCGGCACAGGCTGAGAAGTTCGGTATCGAGCACATAGCCAGCCTGCCAATAGATTCCGATCTGGCTGAGGCCTGCGACAAGGGTACTATAGAGAAGTATCACAGCACGCCTATACTTAAGCTTGCAAAGGAAATGGAATAATAACAAAAGAAAACCGGCGTTGTAAGACGTCGGTTTTTTGGTGGAAAAGTCGAAGTTTATCAGTCTGCGAAGAGTGGCGTTGACAGATAACGGTCGCCTGTATCAGGCATGAGAACTACTATATTCTTGCCTTTGTTTTCCGGGCGCTTAGCCAGTTCTATTCCTGCCCACAGAGCGGCTCCGGCTGATATACCAACCAGTATGCCTTCGTTTTTGCCCATGAGCTTTCCTGTTTCGAAGGAAGCGTCGTTTTCTACGGCGATGATCTCATCATAAACGCCGGTATCCAGTACTTCAGGCACGAAACCTGCGCCTATGCCCTGAATCTTATGGCTTCCGCCTACGCCCTTGGAAAGAACAGGGGAGGAGGCCGGTTCAACGGCCACGATCTTAACATCAGGCTTCTTGGATTTCAGATATCTGCCGACTCCTGTTATAGTACCGCCGGTACCTACGCCTGCTACGAAGATGTCCACATGGCCATCTGTATCCTCATATATCTCAGGGCCTGTAGTATCGAAGTGGGCCTGAGCGTTGGCCGGATTTACAAACTGACCCGGAATGAAACTGCCCGGTGTCTCGGCAGCCAGTTCGTCAGCCTTTTCGATAGCGCCCTTCATGCCCTTGGAGCCTTCAGACAGAACAAGTTCAGCACCATAGGCTTTCATGATCTGACGTCTTTCGACAGACATGGTCTCAGGCATAACTATGATTATCCTGTAACCTCTGGCAGCGGCAACTGAAGCAAGGCCGATACCGGTATTCCCTGATGTTGGTTCTATGATAACAGAGTCAGGGCCCAGCTTACCGGACTTCTCTGCATCATCGAGCATAGCTCTCGCAATGCGGTCCTTGGCAGAGCCTGCCGGGTTGAGATACTCAAGTTTAGCAAGGATCTTAGCATCCAGGTTGAACTTCTTTTCGATATTTGTCAGCTCCAGCAGAGGCGTGTTCCCTATAAGCTGCTCAGCTGATGTGTATACTTTAGACATTTATTATTACCTACCTTTCCGATATGTTAATATGATTATAGCATCAAAAAGCCTGTTGTCAATAGTTTTTTCGAAAATTTGTCGGGCATATATGGGGCATCGGATATTTATTTGTAGGCTTATTCGTGTTACAATAGTTCCAACGACTTTAAAGTGATGGGAATGAGATATGAAGAAAATTACTATAGGCATTCTGGCCCACGTAGACTCAGGCAAGACTACGCTGTCAGAGGCCATGCTATATAAAACAGGAGAGATAAAAGCCCTTGGAAGGGTGGATCACGGCGATTCAGTTCTGGATGGAAATCAGCTGGAGCGGAACCGCGGTATCACCATATTTTCCAAGGAGGCAATCCTGGAGTGGGATGATATCTATGTGTCGCTGCTGGATACGCCGGGCCATGTGGATTTTTCCGCGGAAATGGAACGGACTCTGTCGGTGCTGGACTACGCCATACTGGTCATAAGCGGCAGCGATGGCGTCCAGAGTCATACTAAGACTCTGTGGAAACTGCTGGCCCATTATAATATTCCGACGTTTATTTTTGTGAACAAGATGGATCTGGCGGCAGGTACAAAGGCTGACCTGGCTGTGAATCTGGCGGAGGGTCTCTCTGAGGCCTGCGTGGACATGACCAGTGGCAGCGGCGAGACTTTCTTCGACGATATATCCATACACAGCGAAGTGCTGACAGAGAAACTTTTGAACAAAGGTACTCTTACGGATGACGATATAGCCTCGGCTGTGGAGAAGCGTGAGATTTTCCCGTGTTACTTTGGTTCAGCTTTGAAGCTTGATGGCATTGATGAGTTGCTGGCTGGTCTGTCACGGTTCACCAAGGCAAAAACGCCCGGGAAAGACTTCGGCGCCAGGGTATTCAAGATATCCCGGGACGAAGCCGGCGTCAGGCTTACCTTTGTTAAAATCACAGGGGGAAGCGTACGCATAAGAGACAGCATCAACGGGGAAAAAGTCAACTCCGTCAGAATATATTCGGGAATGAAGTATGAACTAAAAGACGAAGCGGGCCAGGGTATGGTCTGCGCGTTGACAGGCCTGACCAAAGCTAAGATAGGCGACGGCCTTGGAAATGAGAAGACTGGAGATGACGACATACTGGAGCCTGTCATGACCTATGGTGTCGTGCTGCCCGAGGGCAAGGACCCAAACGAGGCCTTAAGGCAGCTTATGGAACTGGCCGAGGAGGATCCTAAACTGTATATCAGATGGAACGATGAGACTCAGGAGATAAATGTTCAGGTCATGGGCGAGATACAGCTTGAGATACTTAAGAGCCTGATCATGGAAAGGTTCGATTTCTCTGTGGACTTCGATCAGGGGAAGATAGTATATAAGGAGACCATCGCTGATACAGTAGAAGGAGTGGGACATTACGAGCCTCTCAGACATTACGCCGAGGTACATCTGGTACTTTCTCCAGGAGAAAGAGGCAGCGGACTGACATTCACAACCAGCTGCAGTGAAGACGACCTGGACAGAAACTGGCAGCGGCTTATTCTGTCACATCTGGCAGAGAAGGTACACAGAGGGGTCCTGACAGGGGCTCCTGTAACAGATATGAAGATGACCCTGGCGGCAGGCAGGGCAAGCCGCAAGCATACAGAAGGCGGCGATTTCAGACAGGCTACGTACAGAGCTGTAAGGAACGGTCTCATGAAGGCTGAGAATATTCTGCTGGAGCCCTGGGCAGCTTACGAGATACAGGTGCCTACGGAGAATGTCGGCAGGGCCATGTCTGATATACAGAAGATGGGCGGCACCTTCGGCGAACCTCAGTCCGGTGAAGAATTTTCCATAATAACAGGCAGAGGCCCGATTTCTGAACTGAAGGATTATCAGAGACAGGTGAACACTTATGCCAGAGGTCTTGGCAGATTCAGCTTCAGCATGGATGGGTACGAGGCCTGTCATAATCAGGCTGCGGTGATCGCAGGGTCTGACTACGAGGCTGAGCGGGATGTGAACAACAGTGCGGATTCCATATTCTGCAGTCACGGATCGGGAGATCATGTCAAGTGGGATCTGGTAGAGGAATATATGGATCTGCCTTCGGTACTGAAGGATGAAGATCCAATGGAAGATGTTGAATATGTGGCCCGGAGGGCCAGGGCATATTCAGGAGTCATGGCCACAGACAAAGAACTTATGGATATTTTCGAGCGGACTTACGGGCCTGTCAGAAGCAGGCAGCCGGGATCGCCGGGGGCCAGAAATAAAGTCGTAGCTCACGGTAACGCAGGCGCCGGAGAGCAGATGCCGCGACCGCGGAAAAAGAAAGCCAGCCCTTTGAGCGGGCCCACTTACCTTTTGATCGACGGATATAACCTGGTGCACGCATGGGACGAGCTTGACGACCTGGCAAGGACGGATTTTGCCGCAGCCAGAGAACGGCTGATCGACATCCTCTGCAATTATCAGGGATTTACGGAGTATGTAGTAATAGTGGTATTCGACGCATATAAGGTCAAGGGCGGCATAGAGTCTTCGACTAAGGTCAGAAATATCAACGTAGTTTATACTAAGGAGGCGGAGACCGCCGACATGTATATAGAGAGGGTGACTCACCAGATGGCCGGGAAGAAGAAGGTCAGAGTAGTGACATCCGATGGATTGGAACAGCTGATCATCATGGGGCACGGAGCCCTGAGGACGTCTTCCAGGGAGTTCGTGGAGGAGATCCGAAAGGTGGAGAAAGCCATATATGATGCTTTCAGTCAGTAACGGTGGGTATAGTAACTATATGTAAACAATGGACGTCTGAGGACGCCGGAAAGGAAAGATATATGAAATTACAGAACACATGGGAGAAGTATACAGATAAAGACGTGAAGGCCTGCAATGATTTCTGCGTAGGTTATATGGATTTCCTCAGCCAGGGAAAAACTGAGAGGGAATGCGTGGAGATAATCAGGAGGGATATAGAGAAAGCCGGATACAAACCGCTGGATTCATTCAAAGAACTGAAGAAGGGCGATAAGGTATACAGGATAAACATGGGCAAGGGTGTCGTTATGTTCAATATAGGCGAGGAACCTGTGGAGAATGGTATGAACATTCTGGGAGCTCACATCGATTCGCCGAGGATGGACGTGAAACAGAATCCGCTATATGAAGACGGCGGTTTCGCATTTCTGGATACGCACTATTACGGCGGTATCAAGAAGTATCAGTGGGTGGCTCTGCCCCTGGCCATACACGGCGTTTTTGTCAAAGAGAACGGCGAGAAGGTCACGGTCAATGTAGGCGAGAAGGACAGCGACCCGGTATTTTTCGTTTCGGATCTGCTGATCCATCTGGCACAGGAACAGATGGAAAAGAAGGCGGACAAGGTGATCGAGGGCGAGGCGCTGGATATCGTTATCGGCAATAAGCCTATCAAGATAGATAAGACAGCCAAGAAGGATGCTGATGAAGAGGGTCCGGTAACCAAGGCCATCCTGGCCATACTGAAGGATGAGTACGGAGTGGTCGAGGAAGATTTCATTTCAGCCGAACTTGAAGTAGTTCCGGCAGGCAGGGCAAGAGAAGCAGGCTTCGACCGCAGCATGATCCTGTCCTATGGCCAGGACGACAGAGTCTGTGCATATACTTCGTACATGGCTATGCTGGAGGTAGAGGCAGTCAGGCGTACTTCCTGCTGTATCCTCGTTGATAAGGAGGAAATCGGCAGCATCGGAGCTACGGGCATGGAGTCGAAATTCTTTGAGAACACGGTGGCAGAAGTCCTGAACCTTATGGGAGACTATAATGAACTGACTTTGAAGAGGTGTCTTGCAAACTGCACTATGCTTTCATCAGATGTGAGCAGCGCCTACGATCCGACATACCAGTCCAGCTTCGACAAGAAAAACGTGGCTTATCTGGGAAACGGCATGGTCTTCAATAAATTCACAGGAGCAAGGGGAAAGAGCGGCTCTAACGATGCCAACGCTGAATATCTCGGCCACCTGCGCAAAATTTTCGCTGAAGAAAACGTAAATACTCAGATGGCGGAACTGGGCAAGGTGGATCTTGGCGGAGGCGGTACTATCGCTTACATTCTGGCTCTATACGGCATGAATGTCATAGACAGCGGTGTGGCTGTGCTGAATATGCACGCTCCATGGGAGGCTACCAGCAAGGCTGACGTTTATGAAACAAAGAGAGGCTACGTAGCATTCCTGAATAAGGCTGAAAGGCTGTAACGGTAGATAATATGATACAGGATATAGAACCTAAGAAAATGAAAAATCAGTTTGTTGACACCCAGGTAGAGAACAGCGACAGCGTCTTTGCCTTTGATGGGGAACAGCTGGTGATACATAAAAATCGCGAAGGGATACTGACCTTGCCCGAACGCAGGGGCATGAAGGGTGAAAACGGTGACTTTACCTATCTCTTTGCCATAGACAATACAAGATACTTTTTGTACAGGAAGGAGATCGAGGCCCTGCCAATGGGCTTTGAAACAGTCAACGTCAGAGGCCTGCGCCAGATAACGTCCAAGGATGTATGCTTCGCGGCGGCCACGGCTTACCACCTTTATGTCTGGTACCGTGACAATAAAATCTGCGGCAGATGCGGCGTGATACTGGTCCATAGCGATGCCCAGAGAATGTTGAAATGCCCCGTCTGCGGCAATGAAGTCTACCCGAAGGTGGCGCCGGCAGTCATAGTGGGCGTATGCGACGGCGATAAAATTCTGCTTACAAAGTATGCCGGCAGGGCATATAAAAGATACGCCCTGATCGCAGGCTTTACGGAGATAGGCGAAACCGCTGAGGAAACGGTGAAGCGCGAGGTAATGGAAGAAGTCGGGATCAAGGTCAAAAATATCAGATATTACAAAAGCCAGCCATGGGGCACTGACAGCAATCTGCTGCTGGGATTCTTCGCGGATCTGGACGGATCCGGAGAAATAAGCCTTGACAGAGAGGAACTATCCACAGGGGAGTGGTTCCCAAGGGATAATATTCCCGTTGAAGACGACGGCATCAGCCTCACGAGAGATATGATAGAGGCTTACCGCTCGGGAAAGTATTAGAGGTAACATAATGTACGACATAGTTATAATCGGAGCAGGGCCGGCAGGCCTGACAGCGGCCATCTACGGACAGAGAGCAGGAAAGAGCACTTTGGTACTTGATGAAAAGGGCCACGGCGGTCAGATCGTAAATACGCCGGACGTTGAAAACTACCCGGGAATCAAGCATATTTCCGGAATAGATTTTGCCAACGATCTCTACGAACAGGCCCTGGGCCTGGGAGCAGAGGTCAGGACAGAGAAGGTCACAGGCATAACCGGGGATCAGATCAAGACAGTGACTACAGGCTCAGGAGCCTATGAAGCCAGGGCTGTGATCATAGCCACCGGCGCCAAGAACAGAGTACTGGGATTTGACGGCGAGGTCAGGCTCACAGGCTCGGGTGTATCATACTGCGCCACCTGCGACGGAAACTTCTTCCGCGGCAAAGACGTAGCTGTTATAGGCGGGGGAAATACTGCCCTTGAGGATGCGGAAGTCCTTGCAAACATTGCGAACAAAGTTTATCTGGTGCACAGGCGCGATCAGTTCAGAGGCGATCAGGCTACAGTAGACAGACTGGCTGCAAAGGAAAACGTAGAATTCGTATTGGATTCGGTGCCTCTGTCAGCTGAAGGAGAGTTCATGGTAAGCGACCTTCTGGTGAAAAATGTCAAGACCGATGAAGAACGTAAACTGGATGTCCAGGGAATATTCGTAGCGGCCGGACAGGTGCCTGATAATAAGGATTTCGAGAATGTAGCCGAACTGGATAAGACTGGATATGTCAGCGCTTCCGAGGATTGTCACACTAAGACTGACGGTATTTTCACGGCGGGAGATTGCCGCACGAAAAAGGTCAGACAGCTTACTACGGCGGCGGCCGATGGAGCTGTGGCTGCTTTGGCTGCTTCTGAGTATATCAATCAGCTGTAGAAAGAGAAAAAACTAGTTAACATGACACGCTTACTTATGGTATAATATTTCTATGACCGACATGGCGCGGCCAGTAGTAAAAGTAAGGAGCGAATATGGAACCTAAATATAAAAGAGTGCTTTTGAAAATCAGCGGAGAAGCCCTTGCCGGAGAAGACAAGACAGGCATCAATGTGGAAATGACCGAGAAGGTGGCTAAGGAAATCAAACAGCTGAGAGAACTGGGAGTTGAAGTAGCCATAGTTGTAGGCGGAGGCAATTTCTGGAGAGGCAGAAGCAGCCAGGATATGAATCGGGAAACTGCCGATTACATAGGTATGCTGGCCACAGTCATGAACAGCCTCGCTTTGCAGGATGCCCTTCTGGCGGAGGATGTACCTGCACGGGTGCAGACATCCATAACCATGAGAGAAGTAGCTGAGCCGTATATCTGGAGGAAAGCTCTGAAGGAGCTGAGCCAGAAGGATGTGGTGATTTTCGGAGCGGGAATAGGTGAACCTCATTTCTCTACGGATACTGCAGCAGCTCTCAGGGCCGTCAATATCCAGGCGGACATTATACTGCTTGCCAAGAATGTAGACGCTGTATATTCAGATGATCCGGCCACCAATCCGGACGCTGTGAAATATGATGAACTGACTATGCGTCAGGTCATCGATAAGGATCTGAAGGTAATGGATCTGACAGCCGCAACGATCTGTATGGAGAATAACATGACGATCCAGGTTTTCGGCCTGTCAGCAGAAAACAGCATGGTCCGCGCAGTCTGCGGTGAAAACATCGGAACACTGATAAAATAATGGAGGTATATTATAATGAGTCACTCACATAAGAATCTAGAAGAGAAAATAGAAAAAACCATGCAGGTCCTGAAAGAGGATCTGAACACTGTAAGAGCAGGCAGAGCCAACCCGGCATTGCTTGACAAGGTAATGGTGGACTACTACGGAACGCCTACACCTTTGAAGAATCTTTCGAATATCTCAGTGCCTGATCCGAGATCACTTCTGATCACGCCTTTTGATCCTAAATCAGTAGGCGACATCGAGAGAGGCATCAATACTGCTAACATCGGTATTACGCCAAACAACGACGGAAAATGTGTAAGACTTGAGATACCTCAGCTGACTGAGGAGAGAAGAAAAGAACTTACCAAGACTACCAAGAAAATGGGAGAAGACGCCAAGGTAGCTCTCAGAAACCTGAGAAGAGAGTCCAATGAAAGCCTGAAGAAACAGCAGAAGGACGGAGATCTGACTGAGGACGATCTGAAGGAAGAACTGGATAAGATACAGAAGACTACAGATAAGGCAGTCAAGGATATAGATGCTCTGGTAGCTGCCAAAGATAAGGAAATACTTGAAGTATAATTGATGAAATTTTGATGATGTGGCTGTAATTGAGCAGCCACATTGAATTATGAGGGAAAAATGCTTGATTTAAACAAGATGCCTACACATGTAGCTATTATCATGGATGGTAACGGCAGGTGGGCAACCAAACATAAGGTTCCAAGGCTGGCGGGACATAACGCCGGAATGGAATCCATGAAGGAAATAGTAAGATGCGCGTCAGACCTGGGAATCAAATACCTGACGGTGTACGCTTTCTCTACAGAGAACTGGAAACGGTCTGAGGATGAAGTCTCCGGCATATTCAAACTGCTGGTGAAATTCGTCAAACTTGATCTGGACGAATTGGATGAGAAAAACGTAAAGGTTAAGGTACTTGGAGACTATAAGGTCATTCCTGACGGAGCGGAGAAGAGTCTGGAACGTACTTTGAAAACCACGGCTGACAATACGGGCATGCAGTTTAATATTGCATTGAACTACGGTGGCAGAGGTGAGATCACCAGAGCGGTCAATCATATCATGGAAGATATGAAGGCGGGCAAATTAGAGGGTCAGATCACCGATGAGATGATCAGCCGTTATCTGTACACAGGCGATGAGACGGGCAATGTGCCTGATCCGGACCTTATCATCAGGACCAGCGGCGAGAAGAGGCTGTCCAACTTTATGTTGTGGCAGGGAGCCTACAGTGAGTTTGTATTTTCAGACGCCCTGTGGCCGGATTTCACACCGGAAATTTTCAAGGAAATGCTGGAAGAATACCAGCATAGGGACAGACGTTTTGGAGGAAGGAAGTAGAAATGAAACAGCGTATTATTTCAGGATTATGTATGGCGCCATTTCTGATATTGTTATACCTTGGGAGCTACTGGCTGGCGGCCATGTGCATATTCGTCGGCTTCGTGGGAGTCAGGGAATTCTATAACGGCTTCAGAGCAATGGATATCCATCCATCATCAGCCATAGCCTATGCGGCCCTGTTCATACTTTACTTCATAAACGGTTTATGGCCGAATAATTACCTGCTGATCCTGGGATGGTTCGTAGCAGTCATCATGGCCAGTTCCATATATATGTTCAACGTGAAGAAATATCACCCCGTGGATGCCATGGCAACTATGACGGGAATAATTTACATAGAATTCTTCTCCTTCCACGTGGTACTTGTAGACCAGACGGGAGAATACGCTATTATGGTATGGCTGGTAGTACTGGCGGCCTTCGGCTCGGACATCTTCGCTTATTTCACAGGAGTTTTCCTGGGAAAACACAAGCTTTGCCCTGATCTCAGCCCTAAGAAGACCATAGAGGGAGCAGTCGGAGGAGTCATAGGCAGCGCAGTAGTCTGCGGCTTATTCGGATATTTCGTATGTCCGCAGTTCCTGGTACATTGTGTCATCATAGGCCTGGTCGGATCAGTGATCTCCATGTGCGGAGATCTGACGGCATCAGCATATAAACGCAAGATGGGCATCAAGGACTACGGCAATCTCATACCGGGTCACGGCGGGATCATGGATCGCTTCGACAGTGTACTGTTCACGGCACCTTTCGTATACTATTACATCGCCATCGTGATGATACACTTTCAATTAGCATAACAGAGGCAGGATAATGAAGAAAGTAGCAATTCTCGGGAGCACAGGTTCCATTGGTACTCAGGCTCTCGATGTTATTGAATCAAATAAAGACAGGTTCAAGGTCACGGCACTGACCTGCGGCAGCAACGTCAGACTTCTGGCTGAGCAGATCAGAAAGTTCACGCCGGCGCTGGCTGTTTGCATGGACAAAAAAGATGCTGCGGCTCTGTCCGCAGAATTTCCCAAGGTGCAGGTGCTGTGGGGAGGTGAAGGTCTAATTACCGCGGCCGAATCTGACTGCGACATACTCCTGAATTCTCTTATGGGAATGCGTGGGCTTGTGCCTACGTATCACGGTATAATGGCAGGCCATGACATAGCATTGGCTAACAAAGAAACTCTCGTGGCCGGCGGTAGCGTCATCATGGAAGCCGTTAAAGAAAAGGGTGTCAGGATGGTTCCCGTTGACAGTGAACATAGCGCTATATTTCAATGCTTAGAGGGGAACCGTGACAAGAAGATAAAGAAGATACTCCTGACTGCGTCAGGGGGACCGTTCAGAGGCTGGAGTCTGGACAGGCTGAAAACAGTCACTCCGGAAATGGCCCTGAAACATCCTAACTGGTCTATGGGTCGTAAGATCACTATAGATTCAGCTACAATGATGAATAAAGGTCTGGAAATGATAGAAGCCAAATGGCTCTTCGGAGTGGACATAGATGACATTCAGGTCCTGGTCCATCCTCAGAGCATTATGCATTCAGCCGTAGAGTTCTGCGACACATCGATACTGGCACAGATGGGAGTGCCGGATATGAGGATACCTATCAGCGTAGCCCTCGGCTACCCTGACAGACTGATATCAGATGGCAGAGAACTGGACTTTTTCAAGGAGGCGGCTACGCTTACCTTTGAAAAACCGGACATGAAAGTTTTCAAATGTATGAAGCTGGCAGTAGATGCTGCCAGGGCCGGAGGCAGCTACCCGGTAGTTATGAATGCGGCAAATGAAGTACTGGTTGAGGCCTTCCTTAAGGGAAGGACAGGCTTCACAGATATAGGGGACAATATCGAGAGGATAATGGACGAGCATGAATCGATCAGTGAACCATCCCTTGAAGATATTATAGAAATCGACAGAAAGACCCGTGAAAAGGTGGAGAGAGAGATTTAATGTTAACAGCAATACTGGCAGTTTTTCTATTTGTAATAATGATATTCCCCCACGAGCTGGGCCACTTCGTCGTGGCGAAAGCAGTGGGAGTCAAGGTGAACGAGTTTGCCTTCGGAATGGGTCCCGCCATCTGGAAGAAACAGAAGGGCGAGACTTTGTATGCCATTAGGATATTTCCCATAGGCGGTTATTGCCTTATGGAAGGGGAAAATGAAGAGTCTGACAATGAGAGGGCCTTCAATAATAAATCCGGCAAAGCCAAGATAGCCGTTCTCCTGGCAGGATCCGTCATGAATGTACTCATTGCAATTCTGGTAATGATAATACTGATGGGTGTTATCGGTTCACCGACGACTACTATCGCTAAGGTGGAATCCGGAAGTCCGGCCTACACGGCGGGAATACAGAAGGGTGATACTATAGTTGCTGTCAATTCCAGTAAAGTGAAAGAATGGAACGATCTCAGCACTCTTATAAGTAAAAACACCAAGGGAATGACCATCACAGTAAACCGTAATGGAGCGGACAGGGAGCTTCAGGTCACGCCTGTAAAGAGTGACGGCAGATACATAGTCGGCGTGACGCCGGCAGTTTCACATAATGCATTTACAGCCGTGAAGAACGGGATCATATCCACAGTCACTATGACCAGGACTATGTTCATATCCCTGCAGCAGTTGTTCTCAGGACAGGTGGCTGCCAAGAATCTTTCCGGGCCTGTAGGAATAGTATCCCTGGTTCATCAATCGGAATCATATGGATTGTATTATTTCTTCTATCTGCTGGCCTTCATAAGCATCAATCTGGCAGTGATCAACATGCTGCCCCTGCCGGCTTTAGACGGAGGCAGAATAGTATTCGTTATAATCAGAGCCATAACGGGCAAAAAAATAACCGACAGTATGGAGGCTACAGTTCACGCGGCAGGTATGATCCTGCTTCTGGGGCTCATGGTATTTGTCACCTGGAATGATATAGTGAGGTTGTTTCAATGAGTAAACAGGTAATGTGCAGAGATGTTGCCATAGGCGGCGGAGCACCTATATCCATACAATCTATGACTAACGTGGATTCACGTGATGAAGCCGGGCTTATAGAGCAGATAGCAAGGCTTAAGGATGCAGGCTGTGACATAGTCAGGATAGCCGTGCCCGACGCGGAATCACTGGACGTCTTCAGCAGAGTCAGAAAAGTAACCGACATGCCCCTGGTGGCAGACATCCACTTCGACTACAGACTGGCCATCGGTGCCATTGAAGCCGGAGCTGACAAGATAAGGATAAATCCCGGAAACATCGGTTCTGCAGATAGAGTACGTGCAGTAGTAAATGCTGCCAGAGAACATCAGATACCAATCAGAGTCGGCGTCAATTCCGGCTCTCTTGAGAAAGATATAGTAGAGAAAGACGGAGGAGTGACAGCGGAAGGCCTTGCAGAAAGTGCTCTTCGCAATGTCAGGCTCATAGAAGACATGGATTACGACGATCTGGTCATATCCATCAAGTCTTCAGATGTGGCCATGAATTACAAGGCTCATCAGATAGCTGCCAGGCAGACATCTCACCCATTTCATATAGGCATAACCGAGGCGGGAACAGTTCGCCGAGGCAAGGTAAAGTCTGCAGCAGGCATAGGAGCCTTACTTTTGTCAGGCATCGGCGACACCATGAGAGTATCCCTGACGGCCGACCCGGTGGAGGAAGTATATTTTGCGAAGGAAATACTTGAATCCATAGGTTTGCGCCAGAGCAGATACGACCTGGTTTCATGTCCGACCTGCGGACGCACCAGAATAGACCTTGAAGGGCTGGCGGAAGAAGTCGACAGAAGACTTGCGGCTATGGAAGATTTGCCGGAGGGCCTGAAGGTAGCCGTAATGGGCTGCATCGTCAATGGACCGGGAGAAGCGGCAGAGGCGGATTTCGGCGCCTGCGGAGGCGACGGCAAGGGCCTTATTATCGCAAAAGGCCAGGTAGTAAAGACAGTTAAAGAAGAAGAATTGGCAGACGAGCTGATTAAAGTGATAAGAGGAAAATGAACAAGTTATTAGAGGAAAACATAAGTTGGAAGGATATTGAGGGAAGCGCCAGAGGCAAGATGGAATGCGATCTGGAGGACGCTTTCATATCTAAGGAGACCGGCGTGCTTATGGTGCGCGTAGGTCTCAATTTCGTTGTGCCTGTGAAAGATGACAAGAGTATAAAAAAGGCTTTGAAGGCCTCCGTACCGGGACTCAGCGGAGTTGAGCTGATTTACGATTATCATAAAGATGATCTGGTCATGGACAGAGATGAAATGATCAGGCTTTTTATAGGGAGACTGGCTACTGCAGGAGACAACGCCATAAGGAACGCCATCAAGACTGATAATATCATGGTAGACGGCGATGATGTCACCGTACATTCCCTTGGGAAACTGGCTACGGACAGACTCAATAAAGATTTTGCGATGGTCTACGAGGGCAAACTGAAGGACGCCTTTGGCATTAAGGTGAATATAGAGTTCAGGAACGACGAAGAAGGATACAAGGCTACGGCGAAGAGCCTGAAGGAGAAGCCTCTGGAAATAAGCCGGCCACGTAAATCGGCACCTAAGTCGTCATCACCGGGCAAAAGCAAATCTTCCGGCACTATCACCGGCGGTCGCATAATGGGGAAAAAGATCACAGGCGAGCCTATGCCGCTGTCAGACCTGGCAGCAGACACAGGCAAAGTCGTCGTAAGCGGAACTTTGTTCAAAAAGGAAGCCAGGGCAATCAAGAACGACAAACGCCTGGTGACTTTGCTGATCACGGACAAGAAAACCTCTGCCTGCCTGAAGGCTTTTACCAAGGCCGATAAGTGGGAAGAAATGAATGATGCTTTGGAGCTGGGTGATTACATAGTTGCCTGCGGCGAGACGGAATGGAATAGATTCGAGAACTGCCTGGATGTCATGGTCAGGGATATAGAGAAATCCAGCGCGCCTCACCGGGAGGATACTTATGCCGGCAAGAAGCGTGTGGAACTCCACTGCCATACTAAGATGAGCGCCATGGATGGTCTCAACGATGCGGAACAGCTGGTAAAGACGGCGGCAGGCTGGGGACAGCCGGCAGTGGCGATTACCGACCACGGCGTTGTACAGAGTTTCCCTGACGCGGCCAATACGGCGGCCAAACTGGGCAAGAACGGTCATCCGATCAAGATCCTCTACGGCATGGAGGGTTATGTCTTCGGTGATTCCGACTGCCACAATCAGGACGGATCTATAGATTATAAGAAGAATCCTACTTATCATATAATACTTCTGGCCAGAACTCAGGAAGGACTGAAGAATATATATAAACTGGTTTCTCTGTCCCATCTGGATTACTTTTATAGAAGACCGAGACTGCCTAAATCTCTTATTCAAGAGCACAGGGCCGGTATTATAATTGGTTCAGCCTGCGAGGCCGGAGAGGTATATCAGGCGGTGCTTCATAACAACAGTGACGAAAGATGCGAGAAAATCGCAGACTTTTACGATTATATGGAAATTCAGCCTCTGGTAAATAACAGGTTTATGATAGAGGAAAACATACTTCCTGATTACGAGGCCCTCAAAGAGGTCAACCGAAAGGTCGTTGCTCTGGCTGACAGAATGGGGAAGCCTATTGTAGCTACGACGGATGCTCATTATGATGAGCCGGAATCGGCAATTTACAGGAACATACTCATGGCCGGCATGGGATTCAAGGATGCGGAAAACGGCCAGGGCCTTTACATGCGTACGACTAACGAGATGCTGGATGAGTTCTCGTATCTTGGCGAGGACACGGCCTACAGAGTTGTAGTGGAAAATACCAACAAGATCGCCGATATGATAGACGACGGCATCAAACCTGTGCCTGACGGCAAATACCCGCCGCGCATAGAAGGCGCCGAGGATACTTTGCGCACTACCTGCATGGACAGGGCCCACGAGATCTACGGCGATCCGTTGCCTGATGTCATAGAGGACAGGCTGGACACGGAACTGAATGCCATAATCAACAACGGCTATGCCGTCATGTATGTGTCGGCACAGATGCTGGTTCACAAGTCTTTGTCAGACGGTTATCTGGTCGGATCCAGAGGTTCCGTCGGATCGTCTCTGGCTGCTACCATGGCCGGGATCACCGAGGTAAATCCGCTGGAGCCTCATTACATCTGCCCTGAATGCAAGCACCTGGAGTGGGGAGACATGAATCTCTACGACTGCGGTATCGATATGCCGGAGAAGGCCTGCCCTGAGTGCGGCACCATGATGAAACGCGACGGCTTCACCATACCTTTTGCCACATTCCTTGGATTCAACGGCGACAAAGAGCCGGATATAGATTTGAATTTCGCAGGTGAATATCAGGCACGAGCCCATAAATATGTAGGCGAGATCTTTGGCGAAAAAAACGTGTACAAAGCCGGCACTGTAGGCACTATAGCTGATAAGACGGCTTATGGCTACGTTATGAAATACTTCGAGGAAACGGGCAGGGCGGGCAATAAGTTCGAAGCTGACCGTCTGGCTTCCGGATGCACAGGAGTCAAGCGTACGACGGGTCAGCACCCAGGCGGCATAATCATAGTCCCTGACGATCACGAGATATATGAGTTTTGTCCCGTACAGCACCCGGCCAACGACGTGAAGTCGGACATCGTGACGACCCACTTCGATTATCATAAGATAGACAAGAACCTTTTGAAACTGGATATCCTGGGCCATAATATCCCGTCTATGATACGACAGCTTCAGGACATGACAGGCAAAGACCCGCTGACTGTAGACCTGACGGACCGCAAGGTCCTGAGCATCTTCAACGGCATCGAAGCCTTGGACATAAAGGATAAAAACTATAAATATACTCACGGCACTTACGCCATACCGGAGTTCGGCACGTCCTTCGTAAGACAGATGCTGGACGACACCAAGCCGGACAAGTTTGCTGACCTGGTTCGAATTTCCGGGTTTTCCCACGGCACGGACGTGTGGCTGAACAACGCCCAGGATTATATCCGCTCGGGAACTGCGACTATGCGTGAGGTTATCTCCACTCGAGACGATATTATGAACTACCTGATCCTCAAGGGCATAGAGAAGAAGACGTCTTTCCAGATCATGGAGGACGTCCGCAAGAACCGCCCTCTGAAGGACGAACAGCTGGCCGTAATGAAGGAGCATGACGTTCCGGACTGGTACATAGATTCATGTATCAAGATTCAGTACATGTTCCCGCGGGCTCACGCTGTGGCTTATGTGATGATGTCTTTCCGTATGGCGTGGTACAAAGTGTACTATCCGGCGGAGTTTTATGCGACGTATTTCACCAGTGTTCAGGCGAATTTCGATGTGGAGACTATTCTGAAGGGCCCTCAGGCTTGTCTTGACCGTATAGCTGAGATAAATATCAAGGGTAACAACGCAACGGCAAAGGATAAGGATGATATCCTGGTCCTGGAGGTGGCTTACGAGATGTACGCCAGAGGTTATGAGTTTGCTGATGCCCGTCTGGGCGCTTCTCACGCCCTGAAGTTCTGGGTGGAGGACGGCAAAGTGCTGCTGCCTTTTGTGGCTTTCGACGGAGTAGGCGAGAATGCTGCCAAGGCGCTGGCTGATGCTTATAATGAGAAGCCTTTCGATACTGTGGAGGATGCGGTGACCCGCGCCCGGCTTACGAAGTCGGCAGTGGAGGTGCTGCGTGCTCATGGGATTTTCGAGGGGCTGCCTGAGACGGATCAGCTGACCTGGGCACTATAGGCTGTCACTTCTGCCCCGGCTGGTCCTCGTGCGCAGGCAGTCATATAGTCTCACTCGCGAAGAATAGAATATGTCGCAAACTAGGCGAAATTTTTAAAGCTTCCTGCGGAATCTTCCGATGCTGACATTGTCGGAATAACTGTACAAGTACAGTATTCCTTCCTCGTCAGCATCGATTTCGCCGTCACACAGTGCGACATATTTGTCTATCCTTCCTGCTCGCTTACGACTATGACTGTATCTGCTCCTGCGGAATCGCCGGGGCAGAAGTACAGCCTGTTGGTTGAAAGCCTCCTGGATTTTAGTTCTGTTATTTAATTTGTTGGCATTGTTCGCAATGTCTGGGGTGTGCAATTTCCTGATTTCGGTTGACAGAGACAGGCAGGTGTGATAAGATGAAAAGGCTGGAAATCTAATACTGGCAGGCAAAAAGAGTGGGCATAACCCACTCTTTCAATTTTGTTAAGAGGAATTAAGAATGGCAAAAGTACAAATTAAAGAATTGATTTCGAATATGGCGGGGGATTTCCTCCGGGAGAACGGCTTGGAACTGTATAATACGCAGTTCAAGAAAGAGGGCCGCGACTGGTATCTGAGAGTCTTTATTGACAAGGCTCAGGCGCCAGAGAATGACAAAGCCCAGGCACCGGCAGACGGCGAGACACAGACCGACCAGAATGCAGAAGAAGAAGAAGAAGAATATGTCAGCACCGATGACTGCGAGAAGGTAAGCCGCTACCTCAGCGAGAAGCTGGACGAGGCAGACCCTATACAGCAGAATTACTTCCTGGAAGTAAGTTCGCCGGGCATGGACAGAGAACTTTTTGCGCAGAAAGACTACGACAGATTCGCAGGCCGAAGAGTCGAGGTAAAGCTCTATCAGAACTTCGAAAACAGCAAGGAATATGAGGGTACACTCATTGGACTTATAGATGGAAAGGTCGTCATCAGAGACGACGATGAAAGAGAAATGGCATTTCCACTGGAACAGGTTGCCAAGACAAACCTGGCAGTGGTCTTTTGAAAAAAGCATATGGAGGTTATATAAATGAACAAAGAATTTATCGAGGCCATGGATGAACTCGAAAAGGAAAAACATATTTCCAAGGACATTTTGCTTGAGACCATAGAATCAGCGCTGGTATCGGCGTATAAGAAGAACTATGGAACAGCGGAGAATGTACGTGTGGAGATCGATCGTGACACCGGCGACATCGCCGTACTCATGAGGAAGGATATCGTCAACGAAGATGATATAGAAGATGATATGATCCAGATGTCACTGGAAGAAGCTCAGGAAATCGACGAGAGATATGAAATCGGCGACAGCATAGAATTCCAGGTGACTCCGAGAGATTTCGGAAGGATCGCTGCTCAGACTGCCAAGCAGGTAGTAGTTCAGCGCATACGCGAAGCTGAGAGAGGAATGGTCTATGACGATTTCATCAACAGGCAGGGCGAGATAATCACAGGAACAGTACAGAGAAAGAGTGGAGACACTTTATTTATCAATATAGGCAAGGCAGAGGGAATCCTATCGGCCAACGAGCAGGTGCCGGGAGAGCATTTCGATGTTCGTCAGCGTCTGAAGGTCTATATAATGGATGTCAAGAAAACCACCAAGGGACCGCAGGTATTCCTTTCAAGATCCCATCCGGGACTTGTAAAGATGCTGTTCGAGCTGGAAGTTCCTGAGATCCAGGACGGCATAGTCGAGATCAAGGGCATAGCCAGAGAGGCCGGCTCCAGAACTAAAATGGCAGTATTCTCAGAGGATGAGAATGTAGATCCTGTAGGAGCCTGCGTCGGAACCAGAGGAAGCCGTGTTCAGTCTATCGTAGACGAACTCTACGGCGAGAAGATAGACATAATCTTCTGGAGCGATGATCCGGCAGAACTGATAAGCAATGTTTTGAGCCCGGCGGAAGTCGAGGAAGTAATCATCGAGGATGAGAACATAATGTCGGCAACGGCTATCGTGCCTGACTATCAGCTTTCACTGGCGATAGGCAAGCAGGGACAAAATGTAAGGCTCGCGGCTAAGGTCAGCGGGTGGAAGATAGATATCAAGAGTCATACTCAGTACTTCGGCGATGGCGAAGACGAGGAAGGCTATGATGACGATGAGGAAATCGTTGAAAACGATCAGGCTCCGGAAGAGGAAATCATCGAAGCAGACGAAGCGCCGGCAGAAGCATACGATGAACCTGAAATCGTCGAGATAGACGAGGCGCTGGCAGAAACTGAAGAAGTTTCCGCAGAGGCAGACGAAGCGCCGGCAGCCGACGCAACGGAGGAAGAACTTGAGCCAGAAAAAGAGTAGCGACAATTTCAAAAAGCCTATGAGAAGGTGCATCGGATGCATGGAATCCAAACCGAAAGACGAACTGGTGCGGATAGCCTATTACGAGGGCGACCTTACCGTAGACGCAAGCGGCAGAGCCAAGGGACGCGGCGTATACCTTTGCAGAAATGCAGAGTGCATGGAGCTGGCCCAGAAGAAAAACGCCCTGCAGAGAAATTTTAAGACTAACTTTGATAAAGAAACTATAAACAGGATATTTGAGGAGTTAAGGCATGTTGAATAATAAGTTGGCCGGGTATCTGGGGTTTGCCGCCAAAGCGAGAAAGCTTCAGACGGGTTACAACACATGCTTGTCGCTGATAGAACGAAGAAAGGTCAGATTGCTGATAGTAGCGGAAGATTCATCTCCCAACACCATAAAGAAAATGACGCAGAAATGCGAGTCTAGTGGTACTGACTGTAGAATATTCGGAAGCAAAGAAGAACTTTCCAGGGTTACCGGAAACAGCGGCAATGGAATATTTGCTGTAACTGACAGTAACTTCGCGAAGGTTATAACTGAGGAGATTGACCGCAATCAATCGGAAGGAGAGGTGTTCTAATGACAAAAAAGGTATTTGAACTTGCTAAAGAAATGGGCATCGCAAGTAAGGACCTGCTTGCCAAGGCAAACGGCATGGGCATAGAACTGAAAAGCCACATGAGCGTTTTGTCGGATGCTGATATAGAAAAAATAAAAGGAGGCCCCAAGAAGGAGGCAAAGCCTGGTGCGCCGGGTAGAAAGCCGCCAATTGGAAAGCCTATAGTTGACGAGAATTTTCTCGCCAATAAGCATAAACCCCCTGTAGGAAAGCCTATAGTTGACGAGAGTTTCCTCGCCAACAAAGATAAGAAGGAAGAAGATCCTAAGACTCCTGCAAAGGCTAAGACTGAGTCGAAGGCTGCGGGCACAAAGGAAACAGCCAAGACTAAGGTCGAGGCTAAGATAGAGGGCGCAAAGGATACTGTGAAGGCTGCTGTTGCCAGTAAGGCCGGCAAAGCCGAAGACAAGAAGCCGGAAACTAAGAAAGCAGAAACCAAGAAGCCTGAAGAAAAGCCTATCAGAACTATCAAGACCATAGAACCCCTGAGAAGACCTTCAGTTAAGATAATCAAAAGAGCCAGCGAGGAAGATCATAAGAAGTCTGAGGCGGCTAAGGCAGCAAATGCCGGCAAGCCTTCAGGAGATAGAAAATCCTCAGGAGACAGAAGACCGTCAGGTGATAGAAGAACTGACGGAAGATCAGGCGGAAGAAACGATAACCGCAACGGAAACAGCGGAGACAGAAACGGCTCACGCGGAAACGATTCAAGACGCAGACCATCAGAAGGCGGAAACAGATCCGATAACCGCAATGGCGGTGGAAGAAATGACAACCGCAACGGAGGCGGAAGAAGCGATAACCGCAACGGAGGCGGAAGAACCGACAACCGCAACGGAAACGGCGGAAACAGAAATAACAGAAACGAGGGTAGCAACAGACCGGCTTCAGAGGGCGGAGATTCCAGAGGAAATCGCGCTACCAGAAGAGGAAATAATAACAACAACAACGGCGGCCATAATGGCAGACGTGATAATAGAGGCAAATTCTCAAGATTCGAGAAGAAGTCCCTTGAAAAGAAGGAAAGAAAGAAGTACACAAGCAAGCAGAAGGAAGTCGAGGAAGAAGTCGAAGAAGAAGTTTTGCCAGAAGGCACTTTCAAGGTCAATGTTCCTATTACAGTAGCAGGACTTTGCGAGCAGACTGAAGTCTCCACATCCAGAGTTATCATGACCCTCATGAAGATGGGCATAATGGCTAACATAAACCAGAACATAGACGAGGATATACTCCTGATACTGGCAGACGAGCTGGGCATCAAGGTAGTAGTCGGCACTATCGAGAAGGAAGAAGTCGAAGAAGGTATAGAGGACTATACTGACGGAGAGAAAGATCTGAAGGACAGGCCGCCTATTATCACCGTCATGGGCCATGTAGACCATGGTAAGACATCACTGCTGGACGCTATAAGAAGCACCAATGTAACAGCTTCCGAGTCCGGTGGTATCACACAGCATATAGGAGCTTCAGAAGTAAGCATCAACGGACATAAAATCGTGTTCCTGGATACGCCGGGACATGAAGCTTTCACCGCCATGCGTGCCAGAGGAGCTCATATAACAGATATCGCTGTACTGGTAGTTGCAGCTGACGACAGTGTCAAACCGCAGACTATCGAGTCCATAAGTCATGCCAAGGCAGCCGGCGTACCTATTATCGTAGCCATCAATAAGATGGATAAGCCGGGAGCAAATCCTGACAAGGTAAAGAAGGACCTGGCTGATAACGGAGTACTGGTAGAAGACTGGGGCGGCGACGTCATCAGCGTACCGGTATCCGCCAAGACAGGCGAAGGAATCAAGGATCTTCTGGAAATGATCATCCTGCAGTCAGAGGTGCTGGAACTTAAGGCTAATCCGAACAGACTGGCCATGGGTTCAGTTATCGAGGCAAGACTTGATAAGTCAAAGGGCCCTGTAGCCACTTTGCTGGTACTTAACGGTACACTGCAGGCAGGCCAGAGCGTAGTAGCCGGAACAAGTTCAGGCAGGATCAGACTTATGACTGACTATAAAGGAAAGACCATCAAGAAGGCCGGACCTGCTACAGCAGTAGAAATCCTGGGACTTACAGACGTTCCGGAAGCCGGAGATGATTTCAACGCAGTCAAGGATGACAAGACTGCCAGAGAAATCGCCGAGCACAGACAGGAAAAACTTCGTGAAGAAGTAATGGCAAGAAATTCAAGCACTACACTGGAAAAACTCTTCAGCCAGATACAGGAGGGAGAGACCAAGGAACTGAACCTTATCATCAAGGCAGACGTTCAGGGTTCAGTAGGAGCCACAATTTCTTCACTGGAAAAACTCAATAATGAAAATGTCAAGGTCAATGTCATACATTCAGGCGTCGGTACAGTTACCGAGTCCGATGTAATGCTGGCAGAGACTTCAGACGCAGTAATAATCGGATTTAACGTAAGACCGAGCACAGCAGTCAGCAACATGGCAGATCAGAGCGGAGTAGAAATCAGACTTTACAGAGTCATCTACGATGTGATCAACGATGTTGAAGCTGCTATGAAGGGCATGCTTGATCCGGAGTTCAAGGAAGAAGTTCTGGGTAAAGCCGAGATCAGAGAGACCTTCAAGGTTCCTGGAGTTGGCGTCATCGGCGGCGGATATATTACTGACGGCAAAGTCGTAAGAAACGCAGAAATCAGACTGGTCCGCGATGGCATAGTCATCCACGAAGGCAAGATATCTTCTCTGAAACGTTTCAAAGACGACGCCAAGGAAGTTGCTCAGGGATATGAGTGCGGAATTGGAATCGAAGATTACAACGATATTAAGGAAGGCGACGTTATAGAGTGCTTCACAATGGTTGAGATCAAGGCTCAGTAGTGACGGAGGATCCAGATGATATTTTACTATAGCGGGACCGGCAATTCCAAGCATGCGGCAGATTTTGTCCATGAGAGATTTGGCGGCCACATGATGGACATGGCCCACGCCATGAGAAAAAGTAAATTAGAGTACACACTGGAAAAAGGCGAAAGAGTTATCTTCGTCTTTCCGGTGTATTTTGGGGGACTTCCGCGAACAGTGAGAGAGTTCATCGCAGCCGTAAACATTCAGGGCGAAGACCTGGAATTCTGCGGCATCGCGACCATGGGCAAAATGGCCCTGGGCGTGGATCACAGGTTCAAGAAGGCGCTCAAGGTAAGAGGCATGACAATGCGGGCCTTTTACGATGTGAAAATGGTGGAGAACTGCATTTTCCTCCTGGACACACCTATCAAAGAGGCGGCGCTCATGACCCTCAAGCGGTCTGACGCAAGGCTGAAGGATGTGGCAGATTCCATGGAATTCAACCATCGCAAGCCTTATAAGTCCGGCCCGTTGGAGTGGCTGGCTTCAGCAGTAATGTACAGCTTTTACGGACCTACATCAGGCACAAAAAAGTTCCTGGTGGAGGATTCATGCATAGGCTGCGGTCTTTGTCAGACGGTTTGTCCGCTCCAGATAATAGAAATGGAAGATGGCAGGCCCGTATGGACTAAAGAGACCTGCGATCACTGCGCAGGCTGCATTATGAGATGTCCGGTCCAGGCCATCCAGTATGGCAGAGGCACCAGAAAACGTTTCAGGTATGTACATCCTGACGTATAGAAAGGAATCATAAATGGGGAAAGGTTACAGGCAGGGACGCCTGGGCGGCGAGATACAGAAACTCGTAAGTTCTATGCTCCTGAGAGAGCTGAAGGACCCGAGACTTTCAGGAATGATCAGCATTTCCGATGTAGATGTGAGCAAGGACAACAGTTACGCCACATGTTATGTCAGCGTTCTCACCACATCTAAAGATGAGGAAGCCGTAAGGAAAGAAGAAGAGCAGGTCATTGACGGTCTCGACAGCGCCAAAGGCATCATAAGAAAAGAAATAGGCAAACAGATGAAACTTCGTCATGTGCCGGAACTGACATTCAGGATCGACAGATCCATGGAATATGGCAGGCATATAGATGAAGTAATCAAAAAGTTGGAAAAAGACAATGAAGAATAATAGTTTTGAAGAAATAAGCGAACAGTTAAAAGCAGCAAGAAGCATACTTTTGTTCACGCACATAAACATGGACGGTGACGCCATCGGCTCAGCCGTAGCCATGTGCAAGGTTTTGCGGAATATGGGCAAAGAATGTTATGTTCTGCTTGAAGACAACATCTCGGACAACCTTTTGTTCCTGGACAATGGTTACTGCACCAAAGATCAGAGCATAATTGATACGCCGGACGTGTCAATGTGCCTGGATTGCGGCGACGTGGGCAGGTTCCCGAAGCGCGAGGAAAAATTCATGACGGGCAAAGTGAGCATCTGCGTGGATCATCACGCCACGACAGATCCTTTTTGTGCATATAATTACATCGATCCCGGCGCGGCAGCCACAGGTGAGCTGGTGTATAAGCTCATAAATACCATGGGCGCCACCATAGACAAGGAAATAGGCGAGGCTCTCTTCGCGGCGATCACAACGGACACGGGGAATTTTCAGTATTCTAATACGACCAAGGAGACTCACTGTATAGTGGCCAGCCTCTATGACGCGGGCATCGATTCCAACTACGTGAGCGTGCAGATATATGAGACTGTTCGCATGGAGAAACTCATGCTGAAGAACAGAGCCCTGGGAACGCTGACAATGGCGGCTGACGGAAAGTTTGCCATGGCCTATGTGGACCAGAAAATGCTTGCGGAAACGGGAGCCAAGATGGAAGAAAGCGAAGGCATAGTCAGCGAACTCCGCAGTATAGCGGGAGTTCAGATAGCGGCTTTCCTGAAGGAAGACAGTAGAAAAGTAATCAAAGTAAGCCTCAGAGCCAAGACTGAAGGGGATGTATCGGCTATATCCACTCAGTTTAACGGCGGCGGGCATAAGAAGGCGGCAGGTTGTACTATGCACTGCAGTCTGGCCGAGGCAATGGAACAAATAAAGACAGCATCTTTGGAGAATTTAGCAGAATATGATAAATGACGGAATAATCAACATCAACAAGGAACAGAACATGACTTCTCATGATGTGGTAGGCAGAGTGAGAAAAATCTTGAATATGAAGAAGGTAGGCCACACAGGAACTTTGGATCCGATGGCGACAGGAGTCCTTCCTATATGCATAGGAAGAGCCACCAGAATAATCGAGTATCTGGATCTGGACCTGAAGGGTTATCTTTGTACGATGAAACTGGGCGTAGATACGGATACTATGGATGCCTGGGGCAATGAAACTGCCAGAGCCGACGAGGCAGCTGTCAACGCTGTCAGCGAAGACGATGTAATGGAAGCATTTATGGATTTCAACGGCCCTGTGTCTCAGATACCGCCGGCCTATTCAGCCATCAAGGTAAACGGTAAGAGGCTTTACGACTACGCAAGGTCCGGGGAGAAGGTAGATGTTCCCAGCAGGGATATTTACATTACGAACCTTGATATAGAAGAAATGCAGCTTCACAAGGGATATGACACGACCATTACATTCTATGTAGAGTGTACCAAGGGAACATATATACGTTCCATCTGTCATGACGCAGGAGAACTCATGGGAGTTCACGGCATGATGACAGCCCTGGAGAGGACAGACAGCGGAGTATTCAGTGTGGAAAACGCTGTTACTCTGGACGAGCTGGCTGCTATGGACGAGGACGAGCTGGAGGAAATCATACATCCGGCTTATGCGCCTCTCATACACTTTGGAGAAATAGAGGTCAATGAGTACGACGCCATGAGGCTGGTCAACGGCCTGCCTGTGTGGGTGTCTCACTGCAATATGCTCAGAAGACCGGAATATGAAATGAAGAGCTTTCTCATAGACCTGAGAGAAGAATACAGGCGGGCATACAATGTCTTCGGCCTTATGGAAGAAGGACGCAAGTTCATCGGAGTTGTTTTCACCGATGAAACAGTAGAGAATGTCATGCCTATAAAGATATTTTATGATGGAGGACAGAAGGATTGAAGATATTCACAGAACTGTACCAGATAGAGGAAATGGAGCCTACGGCAGTTGCTCTCGGCAACTTCGACGGAGTCCATCTGGGACATCAGAGGCTCATTAAGGAAGCCGTAGACTACGCGGCCAGGAATGGCGTCAAGTCAGCAGTATTCACATTTTCCAATCATCCTAAGGACCTGTTGCCAAAGGCGAAAAAGGTCAAGAATATTCTATATAAGAATGAAAAGACCGAGATAATCGCTTCCCTGGGAGTAGATTACCTCTTCGAAATACCATTTACCAAGGCTATAATGACCATGGATCCGGTGTATTTCATAGACCATATACTCTTAAACAGATTCAACATGAAGGCGGCCTTCTGCGGCTTCAACTACCGCTTCGGGCTGGAGGCTGCTGGAAACCCTGACGTTCTCAGGAACGTAGGCACTGACAGAGGCTTCGAAGTATTTGAAATGGACCCTTACAAGATCAAAGGGAACATAGTGAGTTCGTCACTAATCCGTACTCTCGTGGCGTCAGGCCAGGTGGAGCAGTGTAAGACTTACATGGGACGCAACTATGAGATCGGCGGCGAGGTAGTCGTTGGAAACAGACTGGGCAGGAAGCTTGGCTTCCCTACATCCAACCTGGTAATAGACACTTCCATGGTGACTCCGCCAAACGGAGTATATGTCACCTTCTGCGATTACAACGGAGTAAGGTACCCAAGTGTTACTAACGTGGGCAATAAGCCGACCATAGGACATTACAATAAGAACGTGGAAACTCACATTTTCGACTTCGATAAGGAACTTTACGGTAAAAAGATTATTGTAGAATTCCTCAAGAAGACCAGAGATGAGGTGCAGTTCGACAATGTTAAGGACCTTTCAGAACAGATAGTACGTGATTGCCGTGAGGCTAAGATATACCATGAAAAACTGGCGGAAGCCGAGAAGGAGTGACCTAAATGACTATGAAAAAGGAAACACTTGAGCAGATCAAGCATCAGATGAGAAGAGTCAAGGCAGCCGGCGGCTTTTACGCCAAGAGGCTGGCAGACATAGATGTGGACAAGATCCAGAGTCAGTCAGATTTCGAAGAACTGCCTTTTTCCGAAAAGGCTGACCTGAGAGATGCATATCCACTGGGCCTTGCCGCAGTTCCCGAGGAAGAAATAGTCCGCATCCATTCATCCAGCGGAACTACAGGAACCCCCGTCATCATCCCTTACACCAAGAAGGATGTAGACGACTGGGCTACTTTGTTCAAACGCTGTTATGAAATAGCGGGCATAACCAATAAGGACAGAATACAGATCACGCCGGGCTACGGTCTGTGGACTGCCGGCATCGGATTCCAGCTGGGAGCCGAGAAGCTGGGCGCCATGACCATCCCTATGGGTCCGGGCAATACAGCCAAGCAGATACAGTTCATGGAGGACATGGAGTCTACGGTCATCTGCGCCACATCGTCCTACGCATTATTACTTGCCGAGGAGATAGAAAAGCGCGGAGTCGGGGACAAAATCAAGCTTAGGAAGGGCGTCATCGGTTCGGAGCGCTGGGGCAGCAAAATGAGGGCAAGGATAGCCAAGGAACTGGGAGTAGAGCTGTACGACATCTACGGTCTGACTGAGGTTTACGGCCCGGGCATCGCCATCAACTGCGAATATAACACAGGCATGCATTACTTCGATGACTATCTGTATTTTGAAATAATAGATCCTAAGACAGGTAAAGTCCTGCCTGACGGCGAACTGGGAGAGCTGGTCATCACCACCCTGCAGAAGGAGGGCGCGCCGCTGATCAGATACCGTACTCACGACTTGACCAGAAAAATCCCTGATGATATACCTTGTCCGTGCGGCAGGAAACTGCCGAGAATCGACGTTATCCTGGGACGCACCGACGATATGGTCAAGGTCCACGGAGTCAATATGTTCCCTGGACAGATAGATGATATACTCAAGGAAATCGAAGGGGCCAGCAGTGAATATCAGGTGTTCATAGATCATGAGAACGGCAAGGACAAGATAACCGTATTCGTTGAGACTACACTGGTACCTGAGGAGCGTAAGAACTTCGAGAAGACTCTGAAGGACACCTTCAAGTCCAGAATCAACATAGGCATCATACCTAAGGCCGTAGAAGTCGGCGACCTTCCGCGAAGCGAGAAGAAGGCAACGAGAATATACGATTACAGGTATTAAGGACATTTCAGGAGCCGGCCGGAGTTGGGCAGCCCTGGAAAAAAGTTCTTGCGTACATTGTAAATATATGCTAAAATTAATATTCGGTAAACATTACCTTTACTTAGTCCGTCGAAACTCCAACGAAGACTCAGTGAAGGCTAATAGCTAAAGCAGAAAAGGAGAATAACATGATAACTAAGGAAAAGAAGCAGGCTATCATCAAGGAGTATGCTACTAAAGAGGGAGACACAGGTTCCCCGGAAGTTCAGGTAGCTATTCTGACAGCAAGAATCAATGAGTTGAACGAACATCTGGCTGATCACAAGAAAGACCACCATTCAAGGAGAGGTCTTCTGAAAATGGTCGGAAAGAGAAGAAACCTTCTTAATTACCTCAAGGAACTGGACATCGAAAGATACAGAAGCCTTATCACTCGTTTGGGATTAAGAAAGTAGTTTACACTTGGAAAAATTTTGGCGGGGCATCTAACCCCGCCGGTTTTTTTAATAATTTACCGGTGCTATTGCCGGTATAGTATGAAGTTAATAAACAGGAAGGAGTTGTTTATTAAAAATGGCAAGATTTACAGATTATAGAACATTCAAAACAGCAGTCGGAGGAAGATTGCTACAGTTGGAGATCGGTAAAGTCTGCGAGCAGGCTAACGGTCAGGTAATGGTAAGATACGGAGATTCAGTGGTAAATGTTACGGCATGCGCTTCCAAAGAGCCTAGACCGGACATTGATTTCTTCCCGCTGAGCTGCGAATATGAAGAGAGAATGTACGCCGCAGGAAAGATCCCAGGCGGATTCATCAGAAGAGAAGGAAGACCTAGCGAGAAGGCAACATTGACATGCAGGCTAATGGACAGACCGCTGAGACCTTTGTTCCCTAAGGGATACTTCAACGACGTAGTAGTCGTTGCTACAGTAATGTCAGTAGATCTGGACTGCGAGACAGATATAATGGCAATGATAGGTTCATCAGTAGCCCTGGCAACATCGGACATCCCATGGGACGGCCCGACAGGCTCAGTAAGAGTCGGCAGAGTCGATGGAAATTTTGTTATAAACCCTACCCTCGAACAAAGGGAAGCCTCAGACATCAACCTGACGGTTGCAGGAACCAAGGAAGCAATCATGATGGTCGAGGCCGGCGCTAACGAAGTTCCTGAGGATGTAATGCTGGAAGCTATCCTCTTCGGACATGAAGAGATCAAGAAGATCGTCGCATTCATCGATGAGGTAATTGCAGAGGTAGGCAAACCTAAGAAGGATGTGGATCTTTACACTATTCCTGAGGATATCGACAAGGTAGTAAGAGAATTCGCTTCAGATAAAATGAGAGAAGCAGCTCATACTCAGGAGAAGCAGGAAAGACTGGACAATATGGACGCTGTAGAGGTAGAAACTCAGGAACATTTCGCTGAGGAGTATCCGGACAGTGAGAAGGACATCGCTAATGTCCTCTATAATATAACCAAGGAAAATGTTCGTGAAAGGATCCTGGATGAAGGCGTAAGACCTGATAACAGGAAACTTGACGAGATCAGACCACTATGGTGCGAGACAGGACTGCTGCCAAGAGTTCACGGCACAGGCTTGTTCAAGAGAGGACAGACTCAGGCTCTGTCATCATGCACACTGGCTCCGCTCAGCGAAGTTCAGAGGATAGACGGACTGTCAGAACAGACAGAGAAACGTTACATGCATCATTACAACTTCCCTGGATATTCAACAGGAGAAGCAAGAGCACCAAGAAGCCCGGGCCGTCGTGAGATCGGTCACGGAGCACTGGCTGAGAGAGCTCTGATGCCTGTACTTCCAAGCAAGGAAGAGTTCCCGTACGCAATCAGAGTCGTATCGGATATCCTTTCTTCTAACGGTTCGACTTCTATGGCTTCAACATGCGGATCATGTATGGCCCTTATGGATGCCGGAGTTCCAATCAAGAGACCTGTTGCAGGTATCGCTATGGGACTTATCGAGAGAGTAGAAGAGGATGGAACCAGCAAGATGGCCATTCTGAGTGATATCCAGGGAATGGAAGACTTCCTTGGAGACATGGACTTCAAGGTAACAGGAACTGAAGTAGGCGTTACAGCCATGCAGATGGATATCAAAGTCCACGGACTTTCCAAGGACATTCTGGCTCAGGCTCTGAAACAAGCTCGCGAGGGCAGGATGCACATTATGGCAGCCATGCTCGAGGAGATTCCGGAACCTCGCAAGGAAATGTCACCATACGCTCCAAGATGCGTATCTATGAGAGTTGATCCTGATAAGGTAAGAATCGTAATCGGACCGGGAGGAAAGACTATCAATAAGATCGTCGAAGAGACCGGTGTCAAGATCGATATCTCCGAGGAAGATGTCGGCCTGATCACTATCTACAGTTCAGGTATGGAGGGAGCTGAGGCTGCTAAGGCTAAGATCGAGCTTCTGACTAAGGATCCTAAGGCCGGAGAGGTCTACACAGGAACCGTCAAGCGCATAATGAACTTCGGCGCATTCATCGAGATCCTGCCGGGCAAAGAAGGACTGCTGCACATTTCCAAGATGGCTAAGGGCAGAGTCGAGAAGGTCGAGGATGTCATGAATATCGGAGATACTGTAGAGGTTAAAATCGCAGAAATCGACAGCCAGCACAGGATAAACCTGATCAGGAACGATTTATAAGAAAAAAGTTAACTTTCAGTGTAAAAAGATAGATAATTTTAACAAAATTAATTCGTTGAAATTTCAACGGATATGGGCGGAATAATTGGATATTCCGCCCATTTTTTAAGTATGACGGGCATGCCGTCAATCTGTGGTGAAAGTCCACGTGGGGCGTAGTTGCCGACGAACCCCAAAGCGACTTGCAAGTTTCACATCGTGAGGTGTGGGAGAGAAGAAGCAATAGCGAAATCGTAGCCTGACGAACAGAAACCTAATACTAAGGCTCATAAAATGGATAAGCTGACTTAAAGTAGCGAAGTCCGAAAGGCAATCGTAACTTTTATGGGTAAATTAGGCAGGCAGACGAGGAAAGATTGGCGAGCTTATCCCGTGAGGTTTCATAGACGGAGAAATTCGTAGTAATAACGAACTATGAGAAGTCAGCCGAAGCCATAGTAGCGAGGAAGTTTCTGTAATGGAAATGGAGCGAAGGGCTGAACAATTCATAAAG